>JAYVUC010000133.1:0-40366 GCA_043788295.1 Phycisphaerales bacterium | reverse complement strand
CCCGCCACCCGCCTGATTATGCAAAGCTCAAATTGATGTTCGAGACACTTCCGAGGAAGCCCATGCCCGAGCAGCTCTCGCCCGAAGTGATTGAAGAATTGATCGGGGCGATGTTCGATCTGACGAAGCTGTGAGCCAGCGTGTGCTTCGAGGATACGGGGCCCACACAGTGGGATGATTCTCGCCACCCGGGGGTGTGGGGCGGGCGGCGAGGATGACCCGGGGCGGGATCATCTTCGGCACCCGGAACTCGGCATCCGCTCCCACTCCAGGAATCCAAGAACCCCCCCGGCTGGCGCCGGGGGCTCTGTTGGGTCATTCTTTGATGGTGGCGGGGTCTTTGCCTTGTTCGATGGCGGTGATTTTGCGGAGGCGGCGGAGGTGGCGGCCACCCTCGAAGGTTGTGGCGACGAAGACTTCGGCGATTTTCTCGATGAGTCGCTGGCCCAGGAGGTCGGCGGACATGCAGAGGATGTTGGCGTTGTTGTGGGAGCGGCTGAGCTGCGCGGCGATCTCGTCGTGTGCGACGGCGGCGCGGATGCCGGGGATTTTGTTGGCGGCGATGGACATGCCGATGCCGGTGCCACAGATGAGGATGCCGAGCTCGTAGGTGTTTGCGGCGACGGCTTTGGCGACGATGTAGGCCTGCTCGGGGTAATCGCAGGGGCTGCCGCTGCATTCGCCCAGGATGACGGCGTCGTGTCCTTCGCGGGTGAGCTTGTCGAAGAGTTGGCGGATGGAATTGGAGCCGCGATGGTCGGCGCTGAGGGCGATTTTCACGATTCGGTTCCGGGGTGGAGTGGGGAAAGTTTGGGCGAGTCGGTGGGCTGGGCGGAGTCGGCCGGGGCTTGGAGTTCCTGGAGGCGTTGGCGGATGAGGGTGTCGAGAGTGCGGGCGGTGTGAGAGTAGACCTCGGGCCCGCTGCCCACGGGGTCGGGGATGTCGGTGCCGGCGGGGTCGAGGATGAGGACGTTTGCGGAGGGCGCGAAGGCGCGGACGGCCTTGGCGTGGGCCTTGGTCATGGCGAAGATGATGTCGGCGTCGTGGGCGAGGGTTGGGGTGAGGCTTCGGGCACTGTGGGGGAGGGATTCGACGCCGAGTGCGTGCAGGGCGGCGATGTTGTCGCTGCTGGGTGGTTCGCCTTCAGAGGCGGCGGTGCCGGCGGAGGTGAAGACGGTGGGGACGCCGCCGATGCTTCGTGGGGATTGGGCGGCGATGTGGGTGGCGATGGACTGGGCCATGGGGCTTCGGCAGGTGTTGCCGGTGCAGACGAAGAGGATGGTGCGGCGGATGCGTCGTTCGATGATGCGGGGTTCGAGCGCGCTGGCGGAGATGAGTTCCCAGAAGCCGTGGCCGTGGGGGTCGAGCCCCAGGCGGATGGAGGTGGAGCCCTTGCGAAGGCGTGTGGGGCCGGCGTCGGCGATGAGGGTGAGATCGGCAGGGAGGGAGGAGGCGGGTGCGATGGTGGCATCGCCCATGGTGGCGGGAAGTTTGTCGATGATGACGGGAAGAGCGAGGGCGTGGAGGACGCTGCGGGTGAACTCGTCGTCGGGGATGCGGACGTGGACGGCGGAGCCATCGTCGGCGATGCGGGGCGGCAGGCCGGCTTGCGCGAGGGCTGCGGGGAGAGCGGCGGGCGGGAGGGAGATGACGAAGCGGACGGGGCCGGGGGAGAGGCGAGAGAGTGCGCGGAGGTGGAGCGGGTCGCTGATGCCGAGGGCTTCGACGACGGTTTGGGCGGAGGGTGCGTGCCAGGTGAAGGGTGCGGCGGGGTCGAGGTTTGCGCGGGCGAGGGTGCGGAAGGCGGCGAGGCGGGGCGCGGGGAGATCGGCGCGGGCGGCGACGCCATAGAGCGTTTCGCAGGGGAGAACGACAAACTCGCCTTTGCGGAGCGCGGCGACGGCGCGGTCACGGGCGGCGGCTTTTTGTGCGGCGGTGAGGTCGCGGAGTTTGACCACCTCGGGGGGCATGTTGGGGAGTATGACCGCGGTTGGCCGGTTGGGCAACCCGATGGGCGGATCAGGGGAGGTGGCAGGTGAGGTTTCGGCGGCGGGAGGCGGCGATTTTGTTGTAGGTGGTGCGGCCGAGGGCGGCGATGCCCGGGAGGTAGAGGAAGAGGGCTGGTGCGAGCCCCAGGGGGGTTTGGAGGAGGGCGCGGCGGACGGCTTTGAAGCCGACGAGGGCGTGGCCATCGGCGGTTTTCATGGGGATGCCGCGTATGGCGGTGTTGAGGGTGACAGGGAGGTCGCGGGCGGTGGTCATGTCGGCGAAGGCGAGGCGGTCGAGCCAGTCGAGCTGAGCGAGGCGGCGGCAGGAGGAGCGGCACATGCCGCACTGGCCATCGAAGTAGAGGGTGTCGCGCACGAGGGGAGGGTAGGCGGGACTGGGGCGGAATGGCCGAACAAAGCACGGACAGGGTGGGAAGAATGTGGCAGAATTGGCTGAGGTAAGTCGCTATGCTGGTGATATGGGGAGAGTTGGAACCTTTGGGTGGCAAGTGGACGAATAGAGGGAGCGGGGGGGGCGAGTGGTGGCGGGAGTGGGGCGGTTGGCAGCTTCGCGTTCGCGGGGTTGAGGCATGAAGTCACGACAGGCGTTGGCGGGTAGGGAAGAGCTGCGGGGCTTGGACTGGATCGTCGAGCAAAGGCTGGAGCACACGCATGAAGTCGAGAAACGCGAGCGGACACAAGAGCGGCTTCACGTTGGTTGAGCTGCTGGTGGTGATCACGATTATCGCGCTGGTGATCGGGATCATCGTGCCTGCGCTGGGCGGGGCGAAGAACCTGGCGAAGAAGCAGGCGACGGCGCACACGCTGGCGGAGATCAACACAGCGGCGGCGCAGTATGTGAACGACCGGCGGGTTGATCCGGGATATTTCAGCCCGCGCGAGATGGGCTCGGTGGAGAACGCGACACGCGGGTTTTGCGCGGCCCAGAACCTGATGCTCTCACTGCTGGATCCCAAGGGCGTCGCGGTGACGACGGCACCCGGGGCCGGGCGGATTGCGGTGGGCCCGAGTGCGGCGAAGGAGGTCTATGTCGATCTCACGCTTTTGGGCGGGGCGAGCTCGGGGTCGTACTTTGCGGCGAACGCGAGGAACTTTGTGGCTCAGGACGGGGCGGCGGGCGCGGGGTTGCAGGTCGCGTCGGTTGCGGCGCACACGCAGCTTCCGACCTTGATCGACGGCTGGGGCAACCCGGTGCTGGCGTGGGCGAAGGACTATCAGACGACAAAGCCGATTGGTCCGTCGCAGTTCGCAAGCCCCAACGATTTCGCGGCAATTCAGTACAACGTGGGCTCGGGCTCGCGGTTCTATCTCAACGCGAACACGGCGTTCACGCAGTCGACGCAGCTCGGGAAGACAGGTGCGAACCAGACCGACGACTACAAGGGGAGCATTTTTGCGGTCACGGCGATGAACTCGGCGCAAATTGTCCAGAAGTCGATGGGTGGGTTGTTGGGCTCGCCCACATCAGTGTTGTCAGCCGACTTGACCTTGCTTTACGACGTGATCCAGCCACAGGACGCTCGCGGGTCGCTGATTTTGCAATCGGCGGGGACCAATGGGGTCTATTGCGGGCGCAAGGAAACGGGCGTGAAGAACGCGGCAAACATCCTGTACTTCGGGCTCAACTTCAAGGATGCCGCCGGAAATGTCAATCAGGCGAGCAACGGCGGCAACCTGATCGATGTTCGCGACGGGCTTGATGATGTGTTCCAGCTCGCGGGCGGGTGAGGCATCTGATTTTCGTGAGCGGTTGACGGATGGGCGAGAAGTCGCCACTCTGTGCGCGTGGAGCAACCCGCACCATTCATTGATTATGCCGGTCAAGTGGCGGCTGCCAGATGGCGGGCGCTCTTGGCGTGGTGCGCGCTGGGGGCGGGGCTGACGGTTGGCCGGGCGTGGTTGGCGGAGCGTGAGGCGGCGATGGTGCTTGTGTCGGGGGGGCTTTTGTGTGCGGCTGCGGGGTTGATGCGGGGCAGGGCGGCAGGGGCCTTGATGCTGATTGCGATGGGTGCGTTTGGGGCGGCGTGGTTTGAGGTGCGGGTGCGGCATGTGCCGCAGGATTCGATTGCGAGACAGTTGGTGGGGCGGTTGGCTGAGCGGTTGGCGGGGGCTGACGGGGGCGAGAAGCAGCTTTGGACGGTTGAGGGCGCGGTGGTGAGAAGTCCAGAGGCGGCGAGGCCTGTGGCGGGGGTGTTGTCGAGGTTTTCGCCGAGCGAGCCGCGTTGGACGATGTTGATTGAGGTGTCGAGGCTCGTGGGTGAGAACGAGGCAAAGGCGGTGAGCGGGTGTTTGTACTGCTCGGTGAGCGATGAAGCGGTGCCGAGTTTTCGGCTGGGCGAGCGAGTGCGTGTGACGGGGTATGTGACGCCCACGCGGGGGAGTCTGAATCCGGGTCAGCCGCCACGGGAGTTGTGGGCGGCGCAGGCGGACGTGTGGGGCACGATCGTGACGACGGACAACTCGCTGGTGGTGTCTATTGCGGCGGAGGAGCGCGGGTCGACGCTTGTTCGTGACGCGGCACTTGGCGTGAGAGACTGGCTCAGGCGGCGGGCGGCGTCGGTGCTCGATCGGGCGACGGCGGGGAGCGATCCGGCGGCGCGGTCGCTGGTTTTTGGGCTCTTGCTGGGGACGCGAGAGGATGGATATGAGCCGGTGGAGGGCGTGTTCACACGGCTCGGGCTTATTCACATTCTGTCGATCTCGGGGTTTCACGTCACGCTGGTGGGGTTGACTGGGACGATGCTGCTGCGGCTCACGGGCGATCGGGGAGGGTGGGAGCCTGTGCTGCGGATCGGGCTTGTGCTGGGGTATCTGGTGATTGTGCCTGCGGAGGCACCGATTCTGCGATCGGGGATCACGGTGGCGGTGCTCCTGGCGGCGGAGGCGTGCGGGCGGCGATATGACCCGCTGACGATTTTGCTATGGGCGGCGTCGGGGCTTTTGGTCTGGAGGCCGATGGATTTGTGGTCGCTTGGGTATGAGCTTTCGTGCGGACTGACGGCCCTATTGCTGTGGCTTGGGCCAAGGGCGCGAGACAGGATGTTTGGGGTGGGGCTTGTGGTACCTGGGCGATTGCGCGAGCCAACGGTGAAGCGGTGGGTGGTTGAGTGGTTGAAGGGGTCGGTGGCGTCGTCGCTGATGTGCTGGCTTGTGGGGGTGCCGCTGGTGTGGCTTCGTTTGGGGACGATACCGACGCTTGCGGCGTTGGCGTCGGTGGTGTTGGTGCCGATCATCTCGCCGCTGATGATCGTGGGTGCGTTTGCGTTGATGGTGGGGATGTTGGTGCCGCCGATCGCGGGTGGTCCGGCGTGGGTGATTGGGAGTTTGGCGGATGGGTGTTTGTGGGCGGCGGGTTTGTTTGATGCGGCGCCGTTTGCGACGGTTTCGATGCCGCCGATCTCGTGGTGGAGCGCGGCGATTGCGACGGGCGTGACGATTTATGTGGTGGGGTTTGCGAGGGTGAGGCATGCCCGCACATGGGTATCGCTTTGCGTGGCGGTGCTCGCGCTGGCGATGTCGGTGGTGTTGAACACGATGCTCGCGCCCAACACGCTGTGCAGGCTCGACACGTTCGCGGTGGGCGACGGGACGTGCCAGGTGATTCGCAGCGGGCGGGACGCGGTGCTTTGGGATTGCGGGTCGCTGGTGCCGGGGATGGGCGTGCGACAGTTGCCGCTTGCGATGCGGGCGATGGGGATCTGGCGGATTCATACGGCGGTGATCTCGCACGGGGATCTGGATCATCTCAGCGCGCTGCCCGAGGTGGCTCGGGGGGTGGGTTTGCGCGAGCTGCTGGTTGAGGACAGGCTGATCGAGCGTGCGGCGGAGCATCCCCGGGGGCCGATCGCGGTGTGCCTGGGTGAGCTGGAGGCGAGGGGTGTGAGGGTGAGAACGGTGGCGGCGGGCGATTCGATCGGGTTTGGCGGGTGTGTGTTGACATTTGTGTCGCCGCGGCGCGGCAACGGGTTTACAGCGGAGAACGATCACTCGCTGGTGGCGCGGGTGGATGCAGCCGGGGTGGGGGCGAGGGTTGGGGTTGGAAGGGCGGCGTTTGTGCTCACGGGCGATATTGAGTCGGCGGCGATCGGGGAGATTGTGAAGGGATTTCCTGAACTTTCGGCGGAGGCGATGGATGCGCCGCACCACGGGTCGGGAAAGTCGGATGCGGCGGCGTGGGTGGGTTCGCTTGTCCCGAAGGTGGTGGTGCAATCGACGGGGGCGCGGCGGCTTGATCTTGCGGTGTGGCAGGGTGTGCGGGCGAGGGCGGCGTGGCTGGCGACGCCTCGCGCGGGGGCGGTGTGGGTAGAGGTGGATATGGATGGGCGAGCGAGGTATGGCCAGTGGATTGCGGATAAGTGATGCCACGATCACGAGTTGCCGTTCGGGGGATTGAGGGCGCGACCCATGTTTGGGGAGTGCGCGTGTGAGAATCGTGTGGAGACGAGGTGGGAGCGGTTGCCAAACGGGGTTGGACCTGCGATAGTTCGCGTTGCCGGCTGTGCGATGCATGGTCGTGGGAGGTTTTCATGCTCAAGCGTGTTTCTATCGTCGCGGCGTACGCGGGTCTTTCTCTCGGGCTTGGTACCGGGCTTGTCTCGTGTCAATCGGGCGGCATGTGCACGCTGGACGGGGACATCTCGGAGTGGAGTTCGAGCAGCGCGGCGGCGGCCGACGTGGACTATGTGTATTTGCGGTTCAAGGTGGGTGACGGGTCGCAGGCGATCCAGGCGGCGAACAAGACGGTTGTGCTGTATCTGGATGCCGACTCGAGCGCGGGGACGGGCCATGTGGGTCAGGCCGAGCCGATCAAGGGACTGGGCGTCGATCTTGAGATCCATTTCTCGCCGCGGGATAAGACGACCGGCAAGCCTGGCAAGGGTGTGGCGGCCTATGCCGTCGGGGCGGATGGCGTGAAGAATCATCTGGCGAATGTGGACACGGGTCTGACATTTGCGCCGACGTACGCGTCGGAGTGGTATGAGGCGCGGATTGATCGCGGCATCTTCGCCAAGGCGGGTGTGGACACTGCGGGTGGGCACGTGACGGGTGTGTTTGCGACTTTGGACGACGCGGGTGAGATCGACGCGGCGGCGGACCAGTTTGAAGTGACACTGCCTCCGGCGCGCGAGGGTGCGAGGCCGGTGGTCGAGCTTCCGGGGCGAATGGCGGACACGGTGCGGGTGGTGACGTACAACGTTCAGAAGAGCAAGCCGATGGCGTCGCCCGAGTCGTTTGCGCGGGTGCTGTTTGCGCTGGATCCCGACGTGATCGTGCTGGAGGAGTGGGACGAGGGGGATGCGGGGTCGGTGGAGGAATGGTTCAGGGCGAATTGGCGTTCGCCGATCCAGTGGCACGTTCACAAGACGAGCGGGACGGGGATTGCGATCGTCTCTCGATATCCGATGTCGCCGCTTCCGCCCGACACGCTCGAATTGACGCAGGGCAAGGAGAAGCCCAAGCGTGTGCGGTTCGCGTCGGCGATGATCGATGCACCGACGGGGCCTTTGATGGTCACGGGGCTGCATCTCAAGTGCTGCGGCGGGGCGGGCGGGGCGGAGGACGCAACGAGGCAGGCCGAGGCGCAGGCGTTGAACATGGCACTTGGACAGGTTGGCGCGAACGCGATCGCGTCGCGGATCGTGGTGGGTGATTTCAATCTCGTGGGCTCACGCCTGCCGCTCGATATGCTACGGGCTGGTCTTGACGCCGACGGGACGGATCTTGCCACGGCGTCGCCCAAGGTGCTGGGCGATGCAGCGCACACGACGTGGGTCGATTGGGCGACTGAGTTCACGCCCGGGCGGCTCGACTGGGTGCTTTTCGGGCAAAGCGGCGCGAGGGTGGCGCAGTCGTTCGTGCTCGACACGACGCTTTTGAGCGCTGAGTCGCTGGCGCGGATGGGGCTGGACAAGGCCGACACGAGCGCGAGCGACCACATGCCGGTGGTGGTGGATTTCGTGTTGATGCCTGCGGTAGTGAAGAAGGCGGAAGCGGCGGCGGAGCCCGTCAAGACGGACGGCGCGGAGCCCGACGGGATGAAGTGAGGTCGTTGCCAGCGAGGATCACTCGACTGAAGCGCCGGGCTGGTCGGACTCGAATGCGTTGAGCTCACGAAGAGCCGAGAGGGCCGCGTCCTGCTCGGCTTTTTTCTTGGTCTGACCCCAGCAGGGCGTGAAGCGCCGCTCGCCCATCTCGATCCCGACCTTGAAGCATTTGGAGTGGTCGGGGCCCTGCTCGTCGAGCACGCGGTAGATGGGATTGGGCAGGCGATTCTGCTGGGCGTGCTGCTGCAGGAAGGATTTGTAGTTCTGCTGATGCCGGCTCGCGGCTGCTTCGTCGATCGCGGGATCGAACTGGCGGCGGAGGAAGGCGGCGGCGGCGGCGTGCCCGCCGTCGAGGTAGATGGCGGCGACGACGGATTCGAGCGATGCGGCGGCGAGCGATTGGGGGATGTCGTCGCCCGACTGCATTCCCTTGCCCAGGGCGAGCATGCCCGGGAGGCCCAGCGTGCGGGCGATGTCGGCGCAGGTTTGGCGCGAGACCACGAGCGACTTGATCTTGGTCATTTCCCCTTCGAGCAGGTGCGGGTAGCGGGTGTAGAGGCTCTCGCAGACGATGAGCCCCAGGACGGCGTCGCCCAGGAACTCCATGCGCTCGTTGGACTCGGTGCGGACCTCGGCGAGGGAGGCGTGGGTGAGGGCGCAGCGGAGGAGGGCGGGGTCTTTGAAGGTGTGCTGCAAGGCCGCCTCGGCGGCTGCGCGTGTGGTGTCGTCCATGGCTGTCCCGCGTGACCCAGGGCGAGCGGAATCGCCTGGGCATGTGGCAAGCGTGTCCGGGAAGGACAGGGACGTGCGAGACGCGGACGCTCAGCGGTCGTCGCCACAGGTGGTGGAAGACGGCCGGCGAGCGTGTGCGGCGGGCACGGGCATGTTCACGTTTCCGCAAGTGGACGTGCCGGAGGAGGATATCGACGAGATGGACCGGCGGTCCTTGTGAATGGACCGGATTCGCAGATTTCACCTGAATTGGGGTGCAAAAGTAAACCCTGCGCGGCATATCAGACCTTGGCGGGTGAGTGGGTGAGCGTCCGAAAGTGGCCAGCGGCTGGGGTGCGGCCTAGACTCCTCCCCTTATTCTCAGGCGAGGCCTGGGAGCGGGTCAGAAGAGAAACACGCCATGCATTATCCACATCGAATCAGCCGGTTGAAGCGTAAGCGGGCCCTTGGTTTTCGCGCCCGGATGCGGACCAAAGACGGGCGGAAGATGATCAACCGCAAGCGAGCGGTTGGACGCAGCCTCAACACGGCCGACAAGTAGACTCAGGGTTCGGGTCGATGAAATGCAGAAACACCGAGACGGTGCTCGCGAGGCGGGTGCGGTCTCGGCTTTGTTTTTGGAGAGGGTGTGGGATGGTGGGCGGAGTCTTGGGAGATCAGCCGAAGAGATTGGTCGGCTCGATGACTACGGATGGTTCGGCACAGCGCGGGTCGTCGTTGCGCGGGCTGTTGACGAGGACGCTGACGGGGTGCTGGAGCATCTCGGCGATCGACGGTTGACAGAGGCTCAGGAGCGTGGCGGGGTCGGTTTGGCGCGGGTCGAGCCAGGCGGCGTACTGCTCTGGTCGGAGGATGACGGGCATGCGGGAGTAGGACTGGGCCATGAAGGCGCTGGGCTGTGTGGTGAGGATGGTGAAGGTCTCGATGGGGCTGTTGTCGAGCGTGGCGGCGTGATCGTCGTCGTTGCGGGTGTCGTGGGTGTCGTGGGGCGCGGGCTTCCAGATGCTCCAGAGGCCGGCCATGGCGAAGGGCGCGGGGCTGCGGGTTTGCGGGCTGATGACGCCGATCCAGAATGGTTGCTTTCGTCCCTCGGGGCTGGTGGTCCATTCGTAGAACCCGTCGGCCGGGACGAGGCAGCGCCGGTGCCTGAAAGACTCGCCAAAGGCGGGCAATTGTGAGGCGGTCTCTGAGCGTGCGTTGATGGAGCGGATGCCGATGTCGGGCTCGCTGGCCCAGGCTGGGATGAGCCCCCATCGGGATGGGACGACCTCGCAAGCGATGCCCGAGAGGGGCTTGACGGGCGCGTTGGCGCGGCGTGGGGGCGGGGGCAGATCGGCGGCAAGCGGTCTGATGATGACGGCGTTTTGCGTGGGCGCGATGTTGTAACGCGGGGTCCAGTCGCGCAGCTCGGGCGAGATGGTGAGCACGCCGAAGAGCTCGGCGAGTTGGGCGGGGTTGGTAGCGAGGTGGTAGCGGCCGCACATGGTCGGCGGACGATATGGCGCGAGGGGCGAAGGCGGTGCTGGATTACTTGCCGATGGCGGGCGGGTTGAGGATGAGGCGGAGCGAGTCGGCGTCGTTCTTTTTACCGGCCTTGGTGAGCCAGGAGGCGTAGAGATTGCCAACGCGATACCAGTTGCTGCCGACGGTGAAGTTCTGGGCCATTCCGGTGGGCTTCTTGATTCTGGACCAGGCGACGCGGAGGTATTCGGCGATTTGCGTGGCGTTCTTACCGCCCGCGGCCATGAGGGCTTCGCAGCGGCGTGTGGCGACGAACATCTCGGGCCCGTCGTTGGCGTTCTCGGTGACGACGCGGTCGTAGCGTTGCCAGGCCTTGTTGAGGTCGCCAGCCTCGCGCCAGCCGTCGCCGCAGTCGATGAGCATCTGAGCGGCGAGGTCGCCGCGAAAGAGCTGCGGGTCGTGGACGGTGTCGAGGAGGTTTTTGCGAGCCCAGGTCCAGAGTCGGTCGCGTGCGGCGGGGTCATTGGAGGAATCGATGAGCGGTTGGAGGGTTTCGTAGGCGAAGTCGGGGTACTTGTCGCCGCAGAGTTGCACGACGGCCTGGCACCAACGTTCGATCGCGGAGGCGTCGAGATCGCCGGACTTGGCCCATGCGGCGACGGTTTCCCAGGTGCCTGTTGAGTACGGACAGGCGTTGGCGGCGAGTTCGAGCACCGAGGCGGGTTGGGGCAGGTTGCCGCGGTCGCCCGCGGCGGCTTTGATCCGGTCGCGGAGCCTCTGGGCGGCGTCGGTGAGAGCGGCGGCCTTGCGGAAGGGAGCGGGACCGAGCTTGGCGGCCTCGGCGCGCATGGCGATGAACCCGTCGGAGACGTTCCTGCCCGACTGCGGATCGCGGACGTTCCCGCGTGTGCCTTTGTAGTCGTCGTAGCGGCCTTCTTTGAAGTCCCACGCGGTGGATCGGCCCGCGAAGTGCATGTAGCCGACCCATGCGTGTCCGACGGTGGAGTCGACGCCTGTGACCATGACGCTGGGGACGCCGATGGCCTTGGAGATGTGTTCGGCGTAGTAGGCCTGTTCGACGCAGACACCGCCGTATTTGAGCAGGTTCTGGAGCGTGTAGGGGTGGCCGACGATTTTCTTGGGTTTGCCCTGAGCGAGGGCGGCGGTGTCGTAGATGATGTCGAAGTAGTGGGCGCCGATGCGATCATCGCGGCGGTGCTGGGGGAGGGCCCAGGAGAGCTCCTGTACGGAGGCGGTGGAATCGACGATGTGGGTGAGGAGCTCGGTGGAGCTGCCGGCGATGGGGATCATCATCGTGCGCTCGTTGGCGACGAAATAGGCGAAGAGTTCTGACGGGGAGGGGGGCTGGTCGCCGCCGGTGCGGGGATTGTCATGGACGATGCACAGCGCGGCGACGAGGGTGGCGTAGCGGTCGAGCTTGGTGTCGAACTTGGTGGAGAGGTCGGCGAGGATGCGGTAGGCTGCGGCGACATCGTCGACCTTGGGGTTCACGGCCCACGCGAGCGCGTCGGCGACGTCTGTGTGCGCCCTGAGCGTCTTGATGGCGGCGGATGAGGCTTGGGCGTCTTTGATGAGCTGGATATGCGAGACCATCCGACGAGCGGCGCAGGTGAGCTCAAGGTTCTCGGTGGTCTTTGGGTCCAGGCGGAGGAGCTGCTCGTCGAGGATCTCGTCGAGGGCGGCGGCGATTTGCTTGGCCTGTGATGAGTTGTTGAGCCCTTTGAGCAGGTCGCCGACACGCTGGGCGATGGTGGGGGGCTTGGGAGTGTCGGGCTTGGTCTTGACGGCGGCGGGCGCGGGTGGCGTGGCTGGCTGCTGGATAGCGGAGCAAGGGCAAGAGACAAGGACTGCGCCGAGAAGTGCGGTGATGAGCAGGGTCGGTTGGTGGTGTGCCATGGATTCACTCCTGACGCGCTGCCCAGCGCGTGCGGGGATGAGTATATATCGGATCATCCGAGGCTTGGAATCAGGTTCTGCGGCGACGAAGGCCCAGGCACGCGACACTCAGGACTGCCAGAGACGCGGGTGCGGGAACGGCGACAACCTCGAAGCTGAGGGAGTGTTCGGCGAAGATGGTTCGCAGGCCCAGCCCCGAGTCGCCCAGCGTGAGGTTCCATGAGGCAAAGCCGGTGCCGGCGGCCCAGTGGTCGAAGACGACGACATCCTGGAAGATGTCGCCGATGTTGCCGACGAACGTGTTGGGGTCGACGGTGAGAGTGCCTGCGGAGCCGCTGGCGAAGATCATGTCGCCCAGGAGAGTGAGCTGGTCGTAGGTTGTTCCGGCGAGGGCGGGGCCCGAGAGGTCGAGGAGGAGCGAGCTGGTGGCGTTCCAGGTGACGCTGCCGTTGACGACGATGGAACCGGCGGACAGGCCTGGGCGGAGGGAGCCGTTGTTGATGATGTTGCCGTTGACTCTGCCGGAGCCCACGATGGAACCGAAGTTGAAGTAGGAGCCTGTGACGGTGAGGGTGCCCCCGTCGAGTTCCAGAACGCCAAGCTGTTCCATGTCGCCGCCGATGATGACCTCGGTGGCGTGGCGGGCTGCGCCGGTGTTGCGGATGACGAGTGTGCCAGCGAGGTTGAGGTTGCTGGCGACGGTGAGGGTGCGGTCAAGGACGGCGAAGCGGCCCGTGGTATCGATCTGGTTGAGTGAGGCGAGGGCGTTGTTGTTGCTGAAGTCGACGAAGTTTCCCTGGCCGCCGAGTGTGAAATCGTTGGCGATGCGGGTGACGGCGGCGTTCTGGAAGCGGAGGGTGCCGAGCACGTTGAAGGTGCCGCCGGTGATGATGCCGGCGTTGAAGTTGGTGAGGTTTGTGCCCAGTTTGACGATGAACTCGCTGCCGGCCTCGACGCCCAGCTTGCCAGCGGCGGCGACGGTGAAATCGGCGGCGGCCTTGGTTGTGAAGGTGGCGTTTCCCTTGAGGTTGAAGTCACCGGCTGCGCCGACCTGGTTCCAGTTGAGCAGGGCGTCGGCCCCGCCGGCGGTCTGGATCTGGGCGGCGTTGCCGTTGAGGGTGACGGCGGAGTTGATGGTGGTGATGCTCTGGCTGCCGAGCTTGAGCGTGCCGGAGACGTCGTAGGTGCCGCCGCCGAGGGTGCTGGCGGCGAGGTTGGTGAGGCTGCCACCGCCGCCAACGGCGAGGGTCGCGCCGGTGCCCACATGGACCTTGCCGTCGTTGGTGAGGTCGCCGCCGGTGGTGAGCGTGCGGTTTTTCACGGACAAGTCGCCCGCCGAGGCGATGGTGAGGGTGCTGGCGAGCGCGTTGGCGCCGGCGGTGGTCTCGATGCCCGAGTTCGCGCCGTCGAGCACGATGATGTTGGCGATGGTGCGGACGTCGGCGCTATCGAAGCGGAGTTTGCCGACGAGGTTGAACGTGCCGCCTGAGAGGGTCTTGGTGCCGGCAGAGTAGTTGGAGAGCGTGGAGCCTGCGATGACACCGACGATGGTCTGATTGGCGTCGCCCACTGTGCCGACGTTGAGGGTGCCGGTGTTGGTGAAGTTGCCGGCGGTGGTGAAGTTGCGGCCGTTGGAGAAGGTGAGCTTTCCGGCGGCGGCGTTGGTTGCGACCGAGTCGATGGAGGCGAAGGTGGAGCCTGCGGAGTCGAGCGTGACATCGGCGGCGTTGGAGGTGATGGCGATGGAGGCGTCGGCGAGGGTGACGAACGAGAGCGTGGCGGCGGAATCGACGCGCCACTTGCCGCCCGTGAGCGTGCCCGCGCTGAGGTTATTGACCTCGTTGGCTTTGAGCGTGCCGCTGGAGACGCGCACCTGTCCGGTGGAGGTGTTGTTGAGGGCGGCCTGGTCGAAGAAGGTGAGCCCCGCGCTGGACTTGACGATCGTGCCGTTGTTGTTGAGCGTGCCGTGGGTGCCCATGCCGTTCCATCCGAGGGTGGCGGCGGAGTTGATGGTGAAGGTGGTGGTGGAGGCGTTGGTGATGGTGGCACCGCGGCCCATGACGATGTTGCCAGCGCCGCTCCAGTTCATCTGTGCGCCGCGGTGGTCGACTCCCGTGTCGCAGATCTCGTCCTGCGACGCGCTGTTGAAGGTGATGTTCCCGTTGACGCGGGCACTGACGGTGTGTCTCAGGCGGCCGTCGGAGAAGTTGAGATTGCCGTCGACCGTGAGGGTGCCCAGGCCGCCCAGGTCTCGCCGGCCGTTGAACTCGGCCTTGAGCGTGACGTTCTGTCTGGTGTGGAGGCTGCGCGTGTTGTCGAGAAGGAAGACGGCACCCGCGGCGTCGTGGGTGAAGTTCTCGATGGTGGCGTTGATGTCCAGGGTGACGTTGTAGGCACCGGCGATGTGGATGCCGGCGTCGAAGGTGTTTGCGCCGAAGTTGTTGGGAACGGCGGCTCCCGACCACTTGGTCACGTCGCTCCACACGCCTGTGACAGCGGCCTGCCACAGTTCGGGGGTCTGCGCGTGGGCGCGGCGCGACATGCCGCCGAGGCTGGCGGCGATGGTGGCGACAGTTGCGGCTTGTCCGGCCGCACGCATCAACGTCTGAATCTTCATCGTTACTCTCTTTCAACGCCGGATAAAGCACCGGCGAACACCCGATTGTGCCCAAGTGCGCGGAACGTTCGGAATGTCTCTCCGTGATCAAGATACCCGATTCATCCCCAAAATGGTAGACGATCTTTCTCGGATTTCGGCGTGCCAGGGGCGAGCCGGGGAGAGAGGCCGCACATACACCGATCAGGCGTGGAATCGGGATTATTACAGGGCTTTGAGGTCAGCAAGGAGGTCGGCGGTTTCGGTGACTTCGGCGGATTGGTTGGTCAAGACGCCGTCGGCGACGAGCGAGTCGAAGAGTGTGCGTGCGGCATCTGCGGAGGCATTGGCCAGGGCGACGGGCTTGGCTTTGGCGGCGGGGTCGGTAGCGGCGCGGGCCAGGGCCGCGTGAATCTGGGCAAGCTTGTACTCGGCGAGCCCCAGGTCGCGTGTGTGGCGTTGCATGCGGTCGGTCCTGAGGAGCGAAGCGCGAAGGTCGCGCGAGCGTGTGTACGCGGCAAGGGCGGAATCGAGGAGGGCGGCGGCGGCGTTTGGGTCGCCGTTCAGGCGGGCGAGCCAGCGGCGTTCGTTTCCGACTTTGTTGAGCGCGACGGCCCACTCGCGCTGGGCGTCGATGTTGCGGGCGTCGTTGTCGGCGAGCCGCGCGGTGATCGAGAGGGCCCGCTCGTAGATCGGGAGGGCCTGCTCGCGGAGGGATCGCTCGATGGCGCGCGGGTCTGTGCCACCGCCGGTGGCCTGGGCGAGTGATCCATCGAGAACTTGCACCCCAGCGCGCTCGTTGAGCATCTTGAGCGTGTCGGCCTTGCCCGAGATCGCCTGGCCCAGGTTGTTGCACACGACGAAGACGTCACGTTCGGCGGCGGCGCTCGCGGGATCGTTGCGGGCAACGTCGTCGAGCTTGGTGAGGGCCCGCTGGGCCTCGGAGATCGCGGCGTCGAAGCGACCCATCGCCTCGATCAGCAGTGCGGCGGCGGCGGGCGGGACGGTCTTGTTTGAGGTCTTGAGGATCGATTCGGCGAGCTCGCTTGCGGCGCGGCCGCGCGAGCTCATGATCGCGGCGTGCTTGCTGGCGAGCACGCCGATTCTCTGGCGGGCTTCGGTGTCGTTTGGCGAGGCGGCGAGGCGTGGCTGCCAGTAGGTGTCCACGGCTTGGGCATAGCGACGTTCGGCCTGGGCGATGAGCAGATCGACCTGGGGCTTGTCGATGGCTTTCTCGGCCTGCCTGACGATCGCGTCGGCCGAGGCCACGAGCTGTGCGGCGGCGTCGGCCTTGTATTGCGATGCCTCGGGCTTGGTGGGATCGGCCATGCTGATGGCGATCTGCGTTTGTGCCTGAGCGAGCTCGTAGCGATCTTGGGCGTCCTTGTACTTCTCGTGGCGTTCCAGTATCCATCCCTCGCGCTGCAGGCTCTTGCCGGCATCGGAGTGCGACGTAGCCTCATCCGGCAGGCGCACAAGCAGGGCGACGCGGAGATCGCTTGCCTTTTTGAAGTGTTCCTCAGCTGCGTCGGTCGTGCCGGTGCGGGGCATGTAGAGCCCGCCTTCGATGATGCCGACCTGGTCGTAGGCGTCGGCGAGTTCACGGAGCAGCTTGGGGTCGTCGCCGACCTCGACTTTGAGCGTGTCGAGGTATTCGAGGGCCTTGCGGACCAGATCCTCGCGGGCGGCGGTGCTGCCCCGGAGATTGATGATCTTCTTGTTGAAGTCGAACATGAACGCCTTGGCGAGTGTGCGGCCGGCGTCGAAGTTCGCCTTGGCGCGCCGCCCTTGTTCCGCTTCACCGGCTTGGGCCACTTTGGCGAGCCGCGTCTGTTCGGCCTCACCGGCCAATGCCCCTTGCGCGATGACGGTCTGTCGATCGGCCTGGGTTCTCGCGGTTCGTTCGTTGTGATAGAGGATGCTCAGGGCGATCACCGAGAGCGAGATGAGCACCGCGAACGACAGCACGACGCCTGCTGTCACGCGATGGCGGCTGAGGGTCTTGCTGATCACGTACCACGCGCTGTCGCGCTTGGCTTCGATGGGCTCGCCCTTGAGGTAGTGCTCGATGTCGCGGGCAAGCTCGCCCGCGGACTGGTATCGGCGGCTCTTGTCCTTGGCGAGGCACTTGAGGACGATTGTCTCGACCTCGTCGTTGATCTGCTTGCGGACGGTGCTGGGCCTGGCCGGCTCGGCTCTCAGGATGTTGTCGAGCACATCGCGCATGTTGCCGACGACCTGGTACGGGAACTTGCCGCCGGTGAGCAACTGGTAGAGGATGACGCCCAAGGAGTAGACGTCGGTTCGGACGTCGATGGCGTCGGGGCTGCCGTCGGCCTGCTCGGGGCTTGCCCAGGGGAGGCTGCCGATGAACTGGCCTGTGGCGGTCATCATGCGGGCGGACTCGTCGGTGAGCCCCGGCACGGCGACCTTGGCGAGCCCGAAGTCGACGACGACGGGGTCGCCGGCCTGATCGACGCGGATGTTGGCGGGCTTGAGGTCGCGGTGGATGACGCCCTTGAGGTGTGCGGCGTTGACGCCGTCGCAGATCTTGAGGAACATCCCGAGCAATTCGTCTACAGACCACGCGCCGTCGGGGCCCGCGGCGGCGGCGACGGTGTCGGCGGTTGATCTGTGGGCGGACTTGGCTTGGCGCGAACCCGATTTACCACTGAGCGACTTGCCGGAGATGAACGCGTCGAGCGAGCGTCCCGAGATGTAGTCCATCACGTAGAAGAGCGAGCCGGTGGTCGTGGTGCCGCTGTCGTGGATGCGCACGATGTTGGGGTGGTTGAGCTGCCCCAGCACCTGGACCTCGCGGTCGAAGCGAGATTTGCCCGAGGAGCCCGCGAAGGGCCCCTCGTGCAGGACTTTCACGGCGACTCTTCGCTTGGTCGCCTTCTGGATGGCGAGGTAGACGACGCCCTGCCCTCCGCGATGGATCTCGCGGAGGATCTCGTACCCCGGGAAGGAATCAGCGGGCGGCAGATCCTCGGCGGCGAATGCGGACGGGCGTGCGTCGGCTTGCCCGAAGACCGCGTCGAGAAGCCTGCGCTCGCTCGACGACTTCTTAGGCAAGGGCTCACCAGAAGGGCCTGTTGGTTCGTGCGGAGGCGGAATGTCGGATGGAATGTCGGTCACTTGTGCGGTTTCTGTAAGGATCAATCAACGTGGAGAATGTTCGTGCTGACCCAATGAACGTAAACCGGCGGTCCGGGTCACGCCGACCCGTGGCGGGCCATCTGAATTGGCGAAACGGCGGGAGATGGGGCGTCAGTGGCCTGGAGTGGAGAAAAACTTGGAGTCGGACCCCAGGATTTCCTTGAGGCGGTCGTGGGCGCGGGCGCGGAGCATGTAGGCGGCCCCTTCGCTGCGATTGAGGATGGCGGCGATCTCGGCCATAGGGCGTTGTTCGAGGTCGTGGAGCCGCACGACGGTCTCGTAGTCTGGGGGGAGGGCGCGCAGGGCGACCTCGATCATTGCGCCGGCCTCGTCTTTGGCGACGATGCGGCTTGGGGTTGTGTTGGTGACGCCCAGGATGGCGACGAGGGCGGTGGCGGAATCGTCACGATTGGCGGTGATTTTCTTGCGTGGGTCGAGGCGTTTGGCGGCCTCGAGGGATCGGATAGCGTCGATGAGGTTGTTCTCGGCAAGGCGGGTCATCCAGGCGATAAACCCGCTGATCCCGCCGCCGGTGAACGATTTGAGGCGAAGGACGACTTCCATGTACGTGACCTGCATCACATCGTCGGCGTCGAGGAGGGTGCGGATGGCGGGGGTGAGCTTGGTCTCGATGCGGCCGCGGATACGCGGGCCGATCTCTTCGAGAACCTGCGCGAGGGCAGCCCGCTCGCCGTTTCGGGCACGTTCGAGAAGCGGGTCGAGGATGGGGTCGGGGGTTGACACCGGGTTACGATAGGATACCGGTTTGCGACGGCGTGCAAAGTGTATCGTGGGATGACACTTGGAATTGCTGGGCGGGATACCAATGGCGGCACCAGAGGAACATCGAACCAGCGCGGAGAGGTCGACCGCCGATGCGGGGGGCCCGGCGGGGGTGCCGCTCGCCCACGCGCGGATCGGGCGGTACACGGTCATTCGCGTGATCGGCGCGGGCGGGATGGGGATTGTGTACGAGGCGGAGCAGGATGTGCCGCGGCGGATCGTCGCGCTCAAGGTGATGAACCGGAAAGACGGAGAGGGAGGGAGGGCACTGGATGACACTGGGATGGGGGCTGGAGTCCGGCGATTTCTCAACGAGGCGCAGTTTCTGGCGGCGCAGAGCCATCCATCGATCTGTCAGGTGTTCGACGCGGGCATGCACACGCCGGCCGATGGGTCGCCCCCTGTGCCCTACATTGCGATGGAGCATGTCGCGGGTGCGCGGCGGCTGGATGCACACTGCCGGGCGCTGGGTTTATCGGTGCGGGCGCGGGTCGAGTTGTTCGCGCGGGTGTGTGACGCGGTGGGGCACGCCCACGGCAAGGGGGTCATCCATCGCGACCTGAAGCACGAGAACGTGCTGGTCAATGAGGCGGGCGAGCCCAAAGTGATCGATTTCGGGATCGCCCGGGTGCTGGGCACCGACGTATTCCGGACGCGGATCACCCAGGTTGGGCAGGTGCTGGGGACACTTCAGTACATGAGCCCCGAGCAGCTCGCCGGGCGGCACGACGAGGTCGACAAGCGATCGGATGTGTACGCGCTGGGGGTGATGTTGTACGAGCTGGTGTGCGGGAGATCGCCGCGGGAGTTTGAGGGGCTCGATCCACTGAGGATCGCGGCGAGGGTGCGTGAGACGGCGGCGACGAGGCCCACGAGCGTGGCGGCGGAGGTTGATGCGGATATGGAAACGATCGTGATGGCGGCGATCGATCCCGAGCCGAGCCGCCGGTACGCGGACGCGGGCGAGCTGTGCGCGGAGCTGAATCGCTGGCTGGCGCGGGAGCCGATCGTGAAAAGGCCTTTGGGCCCGGCGGCGAGGGCGTGGCGCCGGGTTCGGGCAATGGCGGGACGAAATCGGCTGGTTTCGGCACTGGGTGTGGCAATCGCGGCGTTTGTTCTCGCGGCGTTCGTGCTCGTGCCGCCAGTGTCGAGGGCCAGTCGATCAACCGAGCGATGGGCCTCGTGGATGATGGCGAGCTCGTCGCTGAGCACGCAGATCAGTGACTTGTCGCCTGTGACGGTTGTGACGATGGGAGATGGGGACGACCTGCGGAAGCTGATGCTGACGGAGGCCCATTCGGAGGCCGACGTGGATCAGTTGGGAGGATTGAGGCCGATGCTCGGGGCGGTGACGCGGGCGCTGACGGTGGCGGGGGCGAGGACGATGGTGCTGGACTTTGGGATTGGCAATATTGCGGGGATTGATCCGGAGAACACGAGGCCGCTGGTGGATGCGGTGCGGACGGCGGCGAAAGAGGGGGTTGGCGTGGTTGTGGGTGTGGATTCCTGGCCGATGATGGCTGTGCGTGAGGATGTGCTCAACGAGCTTGCGCCATATGTGCGGTGGGGCGGATTTCACCTTGGAGTTGATCCATCGGGGCCATGGATGGCGGAGATCGCCCACCATGTGCCCGGCATGGACACCTCGCCGGGGCTCGCGCTTGCGGCGTACGCGAGCTATCTGAGGCCGAACCCTGCCGAGGCGTTGCGAGTTGCGTATGCGGGCGAGCAGGATCAGATCATGGATGTCTGGTTTTCGAGGCCCGCGGACGATTCGATCGTGGCGGGTGGCGTGAGGGGCGTGGGGGAGCGCGGGCCACGTGTGGTGATCACAGGCACCTTCGTCGAGGCATCGGCGAACGGGGGCGAGAACGAGATCACGGCCGAGCTGCACTATGAGATACCCCAGGACAGTGTTCTGAACGCGGCGACGATGACGCTGACAGAGCTCTTTGCCAAGGCGTCGGCTGGAACCCTGGGGGCCGCGGTTCGCGGGAAGATTGTGCTGGTGGGCGATACGACGAGCGGTACCGGGGATATCAGTCCTGACCGATTGAGGCCGGCGGGCGTGGCGCGGGTGTATGGGCACGCGACGGCGATCGTGATGCTGGTGCGGCACATGGGTCCGCACATTCCGACGGACTTGGTCGGAAATGTGTGGACGGGGGCGGCGTGCGCGGCGGGGGCGCTGGGTGCGATTCTGGTCGGAAGCTGGAGAAGGCTCGCGGTGCTGATGCTTGCGTTGACAGTTGGAGTGATCCTTTGTAGTGTGTGTGCGTTTGGTGGGTGGGGGTTGCTGGTGGATCCGCTGGAGCCTCTGGCGGGACTCTGGCTGGGGGTGGTGCTGTCATTTCTGTTGAACCGGACGCGAATGTAGTCCACAATGCGGAGCAAGCCATGAATCGTCGGACAAACGGGGTGCGGGTGGTAATGGTGGCGGGAACCATTGCCGGGCTGGTGGCGGCGTTGATGGTGGGGGGTTGCGTGACGGCCCGACCTGCGGCGGTACATGAGATGGGCAAGGGGCAACCCAAGGGGAAGTTCTTGACGATGGTCGGGACAGCCGACACCGACAACGGGTTCTCGCCGCTCTATCCGATCCAGGTGACGGGCGTCATGGTGGAGTTGACGGACATCAGGTTGTTCACCGCTCATGGGGTGGATGGGGATCGCCATGTGGACTTCACGACGATTGCGATGCCACATCCGACGCTTGCGGACGGGGCCGATCCAAAGTCGGTCGGCCCGCGCACTGTTCGGTTTACGCCCTTCAACTCGATCCCGTCGCTGCGGCTTCAGAACGGGATCATGTACATGACGGGCCGGTGGCGGGTACCAGCCACGTTGCGCGTGAAGGGCGGTCGGAACACGATGTTGGCCGGGGCCGGGAGTGGGGATGGTGATAGTGGTGGCTCGGGGATCAGTCTGTTCGCAGAAGTGCCGCCGCCGGAGTATCAGGGACGCCTGATGGTGTGGGTGGCGGAGGATGAGGAGTGGTGGTTCTGGGAGCCTGAGGCCGGGAACGACTCGCTCCCAATCGAGCTTGTCGGAACGGGTGCCGTGACGAGCGGCCAGATTCCGGCGCGGAGCTATGTGCGGATCAAGGGACAAAGCCTTGGGCCGACAGAGCCGTTCTCTCGCGTTGGTAGCCACAAGATGAAGATCTATGAGGTGTTCGAGGCGATGTGGAAAGCGGCCAGCGCGGCTGGAGTGACGGGGATGACCCCGCTGCAACCTCCCAAGCCTGAGCAAGATTCGCAAGGCGGCTGATGAGGGAGGCCGGGGCGTGTGGTTGGGCGGCGGTGGTGCGGGCATATTGCCGGGGTTGCAACCGGGGTCCAAGTGCTTTATCCTGCGAGGCAAGCGGCGTGAGTGCCGCCCCCCTGTGTTCGCACCTTCATCACCTGGAATCGCCAATGGCCAATCCGAGTCAATCATCCGATCCGTCCGTCGAAGAGGCTGCGGTTTCGGGGCAGGGCGGGGCGGCCATCCCGGTGTTGGCGGCGGATGCGACCAACGAGCAGAAGGACGAGCACTGGTTCCGGCATGTGTACCAGGGAGACCGGATGCCGCAGTTGACGTTGCGGGCGGTGCTGATGGGCGGGCTGCTGGGCATGTTGATGTCGGCCGCAAATCTCTACACAACGCTTTCGATCGGGTGGGCGTTCGGGATTGCGATCACGTCCTGCGTGCTCTCGTTTGTGATGTGGAACGCGGTGGTGCTGATGTCTCGCGGCAAAGTGAGCCAGATGTCGATGCTCGAGAATGCATGCATGGCATCGACAGCGTCGGCTGCGGGATACTCGACCGGGTCGACCATGGCCACGATGTTCGGGGCACTTGTGCTGCTGAAGGATGTGCCCGAGGGAACGCCGCTTTCGAGCATCAAGACGTGGGACGTGACGGAGCCTTGGGTCGTCGTGGTGTTCACGCTCTGCACAGGATTGTTGGGTGTGTTCCTGGCGATCCCGATGAAGCGTCAGCAGATCAACCACGAGCAGCTCCCCTTCCCCTCGGGGATAGCGGCAGCGGAAACACTCCGGAGCCTCTACAGCCAGAGCGTTGAGGCAATGCACAAGGCGTACATGCTGGTGTTCGGCTTGGCGAGCGGGCTCGTGATCGGCTTTCTGCGCGTGGGTGACGACATCCTCGACAACGTGAAGTTCCTGAAAAATCTATTTCTGTCGATCGGGTTTCTCCGCATCCCTGAGAAGATGAACATGCATTTCTTTGATCGCCTGTACCCCGCGAGCCGGCTCCCGGCGGGGTTTGCGTTCGAGCCGTCGGCGCTCTTGATTGCGGCGGGAATGATTGTCGGGATGAGGACGAGCGTGTCGCTGCTTGTGAGTTCGCTGTTGCTGTACGGTGTGATCGGGCCCAAGCTGGCGGACATGGACGCGCGGCAGCTCGACGGGGGGGCGCAGGTGGTGGTCGCGGCCTATGAGAATGCGGCAGCGGGAAAGACGGATCCGAAAGTGATCGCCAAGGGCGCGGTCGATGCCATTGGGAAGGCGCTCGCGCCCCTGAGCCTGCCAGCGGCAGCCGAAGGGGCCGCCGCACGTGGGGCTGTGGGCGGCCTTGACGCGATCGAGACGGCAATGAGCATCAAGCGCGTCGAGGCGATGATCGATGCCGCCGCCCACGGGGGCCTCAGGACGGACTGGATGGAACTGGCGGCTAAGCGGGCGGCGCGTGAGGCGGGCGAGGGGCCTGAGGCCGCGCGTGCGGGTGCCGCGATTACGGCGGCGTCGCGGTTGGCGGAAGCCAAGGGCGGGTCGGCGAAGCCGATCGCACAGGCAGCCGAGAAGGCGCGCTCGGACGCGCAGGTGGCCACCGACAAAGAAGCTGGCGAGGCGGTGTTGTCCGCGATTCTCGTGGCGGCCGAGAAGGAAGGTGTTGCGGCAGGCCCGATCAAGGAGGCGGCCGTGGCGGCCTCCAAGGTGTCCAAGGCCAGCCCGGGCCGCGACGGCGCGGCGGCCGCGCTCAAGGCTGCGGTGAAGCTTGTGTACGTGGACAAGGAAAGCGATCCGTCGGCGATTGAGAGGGCGGCGGCGGCGGCTTCCGGACCCGCCAACGTTTCGGCTGCGAAGAAGGTCTCCGAAGCGACCATCGCGGCGGTGATGAAGGAGGCTTCGGCGCTTGCGATCGACACGCAGGAAGTCGCGAAGTCCGCCGACGCGGCGGCCGCGCGGGCTGAGTCGGGCGAGGGCGTTGTCCGTTTCGAGGCCGCGAGGGAAGTGTTGATGTTCGAGGCGTTTCGTGTGAAGGCCGACGCGGCACCGATCCTTGCGGCGGCCACCAAGGTCGAGTTCACCGCCGAAGAGAAGGAAAAGAATCTCAAAGATCTCAAGCAGGCGATCGTTGGGCGGGCGACGGGATCAGCCGGAGTCGCGGGCACGGCGTTCGCCAATCGGGGGGCGACAAGGGCCTCGGAGGAAGCGATCGCGGATGCCAAGACCAAGGGGCTCACGTACCGCAAGACCAAGGAGGCAGGGGACGCGGCGTTCGAGGCGGGCAAGTATCGCAACAACATCATCTTCAACTGGGGCGGGGGAGAGATCACACTCACCCGTTGGTCGCTCTGGGGTGGCACGGCGGTCATGGTTTTCGCGAGCCTCATGAGCGTCGCGCTGCAATGGCGGAGTCTGGTGCGGGCGTTTGTCGGCGTGAAGTCGGCCGGGGCTGCGGGCAGCAGCATGGCCAGGGATCAATTCGCGGCCGATCAGAAGCGCATCGAGGTGCCCGGCTCGTGGATGATCATGGGCATTCTTCCCATCACCATCGCGATGGTGTGGCTGCAAATACAGGCCTTCGAGGTGTCGTGGTACGCGGGTTTGATCGCGGTGGCGATGTCGTTCGTGCTGAGCCTGGTTGCCAGCAGGGCGACGGGCGAGACCGACACGACGCCCATCGGCGCGATGGGCAAGGTCATGCAGCTGCTTTTCGCCGTGCTGGCACCCAGCAATATCACGGCAAATCTTGCCTCCGCGGGCATCGCGGCCAACAGCGCGATCGGTTCGGCGGACCTTCTCACCGATCTGAAGACAGGTTACCTGCTCGGCGCCAATCCACGCAAGCAGTTTATTGCCCAGTTTGTCGGTGTGTTTTTCGGGACAGTGGCGATCGTCCCCATCTGGTACCTGATGGTGCCGACGCGCGCGAAACTCGAAACCTTTGCCTTGCCATCCACCCGCACATGGGAGGCTGTCGCTCGCGTGCTCGTCAAGGGAGTGTCGGAACTTCCACCCTCGGCGATCTGGGCGATATTCATTGGCGCGACTGTCGGCGTGGTGGTCCCGCTCATCGAGCGGCTCACTCCGGCCAGGTACCGCGGGTGGTTGCCGTCGGCGTCGGGCATGGGGCTCGCGTGGGTCATGCCATTCCAGAACGCGTTCTCGTTCTTTCTTGGCGCGGTGGTTGTGCTGGTGTGGGGCAAGGTGAGCAAGCGGACCTGCGATAAGTACAACGTGCCCCTGGCGTCGGGGCTCATCGCTGGCGAGTCGCTGATGGCAGCGGGCCTGGCGATCACCGCGACCGTGGCCGGTCTCCTCGCGGTGTCCTGAGTTCACCGATCTGGCCCCGGAGGTATGTTCGTCCCATGGCTATTCCATCCCTGACCGATGAACAGATCGCCACATGGTCCCGCGTCGAGAAGGACCGGTGGTGGCTCGTCAACGTCTTTCGCGGGGACATGGCGCAGCTGACCATCAGGTCGGCGCTCACCGGGTTCATGCTCGGCGGGGTGCTGTCGGCGACCAACCTGTACGTGAGCGCCAAGACCGGCATCACGCTAGGCGTCGGGCTCACATCGGTTATCCTCGCGTTTGCGATGTTCAAGGTGCTCTCGGCGATGCGGCTCGCCAAGGACTTCACAATCCTCGAGAACAACGCGATGCAGTCGATCGCGACCAGCGCGGGGTACATGACGGTGCCGCTCATGTCGAGTTTCGCCGCGTACTTCTGGAAGACCAACACGGTGCTGCCGTGGTACCAGCTCTTCGCGTTCAACATCGTGACGGCGGTGATGGGTGTACTCGTCGCGTTTCCGATGAAGCGGCGGTTCATCAACGACGAGCAGCAGCCGTTCCCCGAGGGGCGCGCGTGTGGCGTCGTGCTCGACACGCTTTACACCGGCAAGGGCTCCATCGGCATGATGCAGGCCAAGGCGATGCTCGTCGCGGGCGGGCTCACCGCCCTGGTGCAGGTCATGGCGGGCAAGGGATACATGAAGCTCCTGTGGATCCACGGGCTGGGGCAGAAGGTCGGCTACTACTTCGACGAAAGACTCGATCAGATCTACTACACCATGGCGGCCAAGTACGGGTGGGGCATTCCCAGGATCGCGGGGGTTGATCTCCGCGAGCTCTCGCTTCGCCCCACGCTCGAGCTCGCCATGATCGGAACCGGCGGCCTCATGGGGCTCAAGACCTCGACGAGCATGCTGATCGGAACGTTGATCAACTTCGCCGTGCTCGCCCCGTGGATGATCAATCGCGGCGACATCGTGCGCCGGGTGACGCAGGTTCCCAAGGCTCCCGAGGGCGGTGCGGCGATCCTGATCCAAGATCCAGCGCTCCCCCAGTCGATCGGCGAGGTCGGGACCGTCGAAATGGTCTCGCGAGTCGAGCTCCTCACGCGTTCGGATATCGTGAATCAGTGGTCGATCTGGTGGGGCGTGGGGATCATGGTGGTGGGGTCGCTCGTTGCGCTCTTCGCAAGGCCCAAGGTGATCATTGACGCGTTCAAGGGGATGTTCGCCAAGACGCCTGCGACGGAGGGCGATCCTGTCGCTCACATCGAGCTGCCTCTGAAAGTGTCGTTCATCGGACTTCCGATCTGTGCGGCACTCACGGCGTTCATGGCGCACGAGTGGTACAGCGTGCCATACTGGATGACGTTCGTCGCGCTGCCCCTGGTCTTCGCGCTCTCGCTCATCTGCACCAACGCGATGGCACTGACAAGCTGGACACCCACGGGCGCGCTCGCGAAAATCCCGCAGTTCACGTTCGGCATGATCGATCGGTTCAACCCCGGCGCGAACCTCATGACCGCGGGGATCACAGCGTCCGTGGCGAGCAACGCGGCCAATCTGCTCTCGGACATCAAGCCAGGATACATGCTGGGCGCCAAGCCAAGGCAGCAGGCGATCGGACACGTGATCGGCATCTTGTCGGGCGCGGTGGCCAGCACGCCGCTTTTCTATCTGCTCTTCCTGAGCGAGTACAAACCGGGCGACAACGTCGAGAAGGCGATGGCGACCGATCAGTTTCCCATGCCGTCGGCGGTGCAGTGGAAGGGCGTCGCCGATATCATCGAGCGGGGTTTCAGCCATCTCAGCGTGTCGATCCAGTGGTCGCTCGGGCTGGCGGCGCTGGTGGCGATCGTGTTTGAGATCGCAAGGCTCAGGAGCAAGGGCAGATTCTGGCTCTCGCCGGTGAGCATCGGGCTGGGCGTAGTCTTGCCGCCCGACGCGGTATTCGCCATGTTCGCCGGCGCGGTGATCTTTCACCTGCTGCACAAGTATCACGAGCAGCGTGAGGAAACCCTTGGGCACATGCTCTGGGTGCGGTCGATGGAGCCCATCTGCGCCGGCATGATCGCCGGGGCGGCCCTCACCGGCATTGGCGACAAGCTGGTTGACGTGTTCGTGCTTGAGTGGCTGCGAAAGTGAGTGCGACCCCGACGGTGGTCGCTGGTAGAATACAGCATCAGGAGGCCTTTCCATGAACACTCTGATTCGCGCGTGCGTCCTGGGCCTTTTTGCCTCGCTGACCTTGGCGGCCCCGCCAGTCGCGGCCACCAAGCCCGTCACCGACGAGTACCACGGCACCAAGGTCGTCGATGCGTACCGCTGGCTTGAGAATTGGGAGGACCCGGCGGTCAAGGCGTGGTCGGAGGCGCAGAACACGCACGCGCGGTCGGTGCTCGATAAGCTGCCCAATGTCGGCGCGATTCGCACACGAATGGGCGAGCTGCTCGGCGGGTCAAGCGTGCACTACACGGATTTGAAATACCGCGGCGGGCGGCTCTTCGCCATGAAGGACCAGCCGCCCAAGCAGCATCCATTCGTCGTCGTGCTGCGATCGCTCGAGGACGCCGCCGGAGAGGAGACGATCTTCGACCCCGGCACCTTCGACAGCACGGGCGGCACCGCCCTCGACTGGTACGTCCCGTCGCCAAACGGATATTTCGTCGCGCTGAGCCTCTCCAAGGGCGGGAGCGAGTCGGGCGACGTCCACATCTACGACGTTGCGAGCAAGAACATCACCGACGTCGTCCCCCGAGTCAACGGCGGCACGGCGGGCGGGTCGCTCGCGTGGCTGCCGGATTCGTCTGGCTTCTTCTACACGCGTTATCCGCGCGAGACCGACACGCCCAAACGGGCGGCTGAGGACATGGATTTTTACCAGCAGGTGTATCAGCACACGCTGGGCACACACACGGAGAAGGACACATACGCTCTGGGCAAGGATTTTCCGCGCATCGCCGAGATCATGCTCGAATCGGCCAAGGGCGGGTGGGTGCTGTCCAACACGCAGAAGGGCGACGGCGGCGAGTTCATGCAGTCGATTCGCACACCCGCCGGCGAGTGGGTGCCGCTGGCAACGTTCGCGGATCGCGTGATCGCCGCGACGTTCAGCGACGGCAAGGACGCGAGCCTGATCCTGGTCTCGCTCAAGGACGCCCCCCGCGGCGAAGTTCTCAAGCTCGACCTCAGGGCTGACAAGAAGCCTTCGCTCGCCGACGCGAAGCAGATCGTCGCGGAGCAGAAGGATGCGGCTGTCGCGTGCGACTTCGCCTCGGGTCAGGGCGTGACGGCGGCAATCGGCCGCCTTTACGTGCGATACCAGACTGGCGGGCCAAGCGAGGTCCGCGTGTTCGATCTCAACGGCGCGCCGGTGGGAACGGTGCCCGCCGAGGCGATCTCGGGCGTGGGCGCGGTCTCGCAGTACAAGAGCGACGACGTGCTGATTGAGGTGGAGAGCTTCCTTACGCCGTCCGCGTGGTTCCATTACAACGCATCGACCGCCAAGGCGACCAAGACCCGTCTCGCGCAGACCAGCCCTGCCGACTTTTCCGATTGCGAGGTTGTGCGTGAAATGGCAACGAGCAAGGACGGGACCAAGGTGCCTGTGAACATCATCCGCAAGATGGGGCTCGGGTTCGCCGTCGATAACGGGCTTTCCGTGCCTGGAAAGGCGCGTGAGATCAAGGCCAAGGGCAAGGACTGGGAGCTGCCCGCGCCGACGATCGTGTACGGGTATGGCGGGTATGGTCTGAGCCAGGGGCCTACGTTCTCGCCCCGGCGTCGGATCTGGCTCGATCAGGGCGGCGTCTTTGCGGTTGCAAACATCCGCGGCGGGGGCGAGTTCGGCGAGGCGTGGCACTCGGCCGGTAACCTGACCCGAAAGCAGAACGTCTTCGACGATTTGTACGCGGCGGCTAAGCTGCTCGTCGATCGCGGGTACACCAACAAGGACAAGCTCGCGATCATGGGCGGCAGCAACGGCGGCCTGCTCATGGGCGCGACGTTCACGCAGCACCCCGATCTCTGCAAGGCGGTTGTGTCGAGCGTGGGTATCTATGACATGCTGCGTGTCGAGCTCTCATCTAACGGAGCGTTCAATGTCACCGAGTTTGGCACCGTGAAGGAAAAGGACCACTTCAAGGCCATGCTCGCGTACTCACCCTATCAGAATGTGAAGGATGGCACGAGCTATCCGGCGGTGCTCTTCACGACCGGCGCGAACGACCCGCGTGTCGACCCCATGCAGAGTCGCAAGATGACCGCGAGGCTTCAGGCGGCCGACCCCAAGGGAACGGTGCTCCTGCGCACGAGCGCGAACACCGGGCACGGCATGGGCTCGCCCCTCTCGTCGCGCATCGAGGAATACACCGACGTGTACGCATTCCTCTTTGCGCAGCTGGGAGTCGAGTACAAGCCGGTGAAGTGATCGGGGTTTACTGGCAAGGCGTTTCGAACGCGTCGACAAAGTCGGCGAAGTCGAAGAAGTCGGTGGCGGTGTCGTGGTTGAAATCAGCGGTTCGGCCCGCCGGACATCCATCGCCCTCAAAGCATGTGATGAAGTCGTCGTAGTCAAAGAAATCCACGGCACAATCGCGGTTGAAGTCGGCGGCACAGGGCGGCATGCTGACCGTGGTCGCTGCGCCGCTGGTGAACTCCAGGTATCCGACGGTCCCCGAAGGGCTGAGTGTGACGCTGGTCAGTGAGAAATAGGTGTGGTTGGCCGCGTCGATACCCACGGTTATCGTGGCGGCGAAGGTGACGGTGGTGCCCAGGACAACCTGCGAGCCCGAGAGATTCTGGGTCACGAGGACGGCAGGGTGCGTGCCGCCGGTGGGGCTCGAAACGGTGCCGTTGAGAAAGGCCGACGAGCCCGGCGAGAGGGTTTCCATCGCCTGGGCGAGCGGGGTGGGGGTCGGGAACAGGATCGAGAGCAGGGACAGGAACCCGCGCCCCCGCACCATCCCGTCGATGTGGTACGTGTACGTGCACCCCGGGTCGATCGTGTCGGGAGAGCTGTTTCTCGACTGGTTCGTCGCGTTGCGGAGCTGAACACCCGTGAGATCGAGCGCTGCCGTGTTGTCGGCGAGGGCGGTAACACTCAGGCAGGTCAAGGAAGCGAGTACGAGGGCGCGGCGCATGTGAGGGCTCCTGTCTGGTTGCGTTGAGTGTACCGTGAGGCGGGGCGAGCTTCAAGAAGAATCGTAAAGGGCCGCAGGTCAGCACCCCAGCTCGTACGCCTGCACAAACTGGTCGTAGTCAAAGAAATCGACGGCGGTATCGTTGTTGAAGTCGGCGGTCTTGCCGGGGGGGCACGTACCACCCTCGAAGCACTGGACGAACTCGTCGTAGTCGAAGAAGTCGACCGCACCGTCGCTGTTGAAATCGGCGGGGCATTGCCCGATCGTGAAGTCAGAGTCGGAATCGTCGCTTCCCGTGTGGGCGTCGGCGTCGGAGGCGATCACGCGGACCCGGGCGTGCACCGTGTACGGCACGCTTGTCACAGTCCAGTTGAATGAACCGACCGGCGGCACGTGCGAGGCGAGAAGTGTTGGGAAGGTGGCCCCGCCATCGGTGGAGAGGCGGATATCCACGCCCGTCACGGCCAGATCATCGTCGGCGGCGTAGGAGATGGTTGCGCTGTCTCCCGGAATGAAGTGTTCACCACTATTGGGCGAGATGACGTAAGCGACAGGGTTGATGCCACCCGATGAGCGCGGGACGTGCATGGCGATGCAGTGCATGACGCCAGCCGAGGTGACGATCGCCTGGCAATTCACCTGGGCGATGGTCTTGCCGGGCAGGGCAGCCTGCCACGTCGCAAGCGCAGTCGCGTTGAACGGCATGACTGTTGCCTGGGTGTATGTAGGGAGCAGGAGCAGGTTGTTGCACGTCACGACGTTGCAATAGGTGTAGTGTGTTCCTGAGATGCTGAATGCGGGCAGGCGGTAGACGGTGTACCCGCGAGAGGCCATGAACACGGCGGCAGCGTCGCAGATCACGTCCTGGGGCGAGCCGGGATTGTTGGGCCAATCACTGACCATCACCTTGTTGTCGCCGACAACTTCCATCCACATGTCGAGGTGTTGCGTCGAGTCCACGCTTGTGGGGAACGGATCAAAGAGATGGGTGTCGACGCCCTGGAACGCGTGCCACGTGTCGATGATCGTCTGCTCGGAGAGCGACGGGTTCTCGTTGGCGATGAGGCGCGTCGCGTACGAGCGGTTGATCGCGTCGAGGTGATAGTTGCCTCCGCCGTGCGTGAGCGGGATGCTGTAGACGGGCTGATTGAGCTGGGGTCCGAGCCAGGCGGGCAACGTGTCGTCGTTGGGGCGCGGGCGGTTGTAGACGTGATCGACGATGGCGCGGCAGCCGCCCTGGAAGATGTAGCGCGGGCCGTAGTCGCGGATCCAGATCGTGTCCAGAGGCCTGATGAAGAAGCGAACTTTGGTCATGTCCGCGCCGGCGTTCGTCAGGGCGGTCGTCGCGCTCGTGCGTGTTGCGGCACTGCCGACGGCGACCCACGCCTCGGCGTTGCCGTAGCGTGTGATGCGGCTCGCCATCGTCCCCACGATGGTGAGCCAGGTGGACGTGCCGTTCCACGAGAGCAGGATCGCCTGCATTGGCTCGTACTCGGCGGCGCAGTGGATGGGCCCCGTGGGCGGCGGGCCACCCGCCCGGTCGCCCAGTTGCGGGTTGTTGGCCAGCCAATCTCGCTCGGCCTGTGTCATGGACCGTGGGATCGCTGCTCCCGGTGGAAAGACGAGCTGCCCGTTCACAAGCACAGGCTCGGTCAGGGGCAAGGTCTCGGGCGGTTCAACGGTGACAAATGCGAGGCCCGAGAACATGAACGCTGCTGAGAGGATCGGTGTCATACTGATGATCTCTACGGACGCATGTGGGGAGGTGTTGCAACACGTTCATCGGCCAAGGGCGTGAGCGACTGCGAAGGTTGGGCCAATCCACTCCAACCAGGGCTCATTCGGGGCACGGGGCCTCAAACGCGACGACAAACTCGTCATAGTCGAAAAAGTCGACGGCGGTATCGTTGTTGAAGTCGGCGGTCTTGCCGGAGGGGCACGTACCACCCTCGAAGCACTGGACGAACTCGTCGTAGTCGAAGAAGTCGACCGCACCGTCGCTGTTGAAATCGGCGGGGCAGATGGGGGCCGCGACCTCGCCTGTGACATTGATGACGATCGACGGCGAATCGACCGCGTTGGAGGCGATGGTGATCGTGCCCGTCTTCACCCCGACGGTCGAGGTGTCCATGCTGACCAGGTGCGTGTTGAACCCGCCGCCCGCCGCATCGCCGAACGAGCCGGCCGGGGCGGAGAAGCCCGCCGAGGCAGCGAGCGTGTAGGTGAGATCGCGGATGGCGGACGCGCCAAAGCGTGCGGTGTCGCCGGCGTTCATGACGATGAAGTTGCGCGATTCGGTGCTGTTCAGAGCGACCTGGCCGAAGCTGATGGTCACGTCGGCGGCGATCTTGGGCGGCAGGGTTAGATCGGAAATGATGGGCAGGTGGCCCGCACCAACACAAACGTTGATGAGCGAGGTGGCGATCGACGCACCGACCATGGTGTTGCCGGTGGTGGTCAGCGTGGTGTCAAAGCTTGAGCCGTCGTTTCCGTAGGCGCGGTACGAGTGATTCGGGTCGTTCCAGGTGGTCGTGCTGTAGGTCTGCCCGAAGTTGCCCACATACTGAAGCCCCAGGCCCGATGCGAATGAGGGCGACATGAGAATCTGGTCGTGCCGGTCGTCCATGCCGCCCGGCCCCGCCGGATCCTGTGTGTGCACGATGTGGAACGAGCTGTTGTTGTTCCAACTGCCGGGCGTGCCGATGGGGTCGGCGAAGACGGCACCCGGTCCCGCCAGCGTCTGGTAGGCCGTCTGATTCGACGACTGGATATTCGTGTCGCCCGCCACCACGGCGTTCCACCCGCGCGGAAGCACGTCCGCCCGTGCGTCGGCGTCGATTCGGCTTGCCTCGAGCTGACGGCGCGACTGATCGGTCGTCGCAGCACTTCCAGCACCGCTTCCCGCCTTGAGATGGATCGAGTACCACGCGACGGTCGTCGAGGGGGCCGAGTAGCCCACGGGGCGCCAGTCGTATCGGTATGTGTTGCGTGGCTGGTTGGAGGTGCTGCCGCCACCCACGGCCGCGATCTTGGTTGCGATGTACGTGATCTTGGACGAGCGATAGAAGAAACCGCTGTCGCTGTCGGGGCCGTCGATGAACGGCGCGAATTGCCAATCGGTCGGCCCACCGGGCTGCCCGTTCAGAATGGACTGGAACGACTGGCACGCGGCGGTGCTCGCAAACTCCTGCGTGATGATCACGTCGGGGTTCATCGCCCGTCCTTCGAAGGATGTGTAGATCGCGTTCTTGAGGTCCGCGTCGCGTCCCCCGGCGTAGAACGAGATGTTCCACGACACTACGCGGACCTGCGCCGCGGCAACTGGTGCGAAGAAGGAAACCGCCGCACCCGCACAGAGCGCGGATAGGCACGTCGAACGCTGAATCTTCAAGGCTCTCTCCTTCGTGACCCGCAGATGGATCCAACCGGATATCCAAGGGCATGATAATACCCGGGTTACGGTTTGGAAGTGCGCCCGAATGTAGTCCGATTGCGCGAAGAATCACGATGCGGGAGGCATGTTCTCGGGCGTCGGCCTTTCGTACGCAACCCATTCCAGGCACAACCCACGGGCTGGGAGTGTTGGCCCGGCGGAGCGGCGTTCACGGGCCTCGATGATTCCCGGAATGGCGGTTGGCGCGATTCGCCCCCGGCCAACGTCCGCGAGCGTGCCGGCGATGATCCGCACCATGTTCCACAGGAATCCCGTGCCGCTGATCTCGATGCGCACGCGATCGGGCCCGGTTCGTGACACACCGCAGGAGAGCACGCGGCGGACGGTGCTCATTCGACCGTGGCCGGCGGCGGCGAAGGCGGCGAAGTCGTGCTCGCCCACAAAGCAGGCGGCGGCGGCGGCCATGGCCTCGACATTGAGCTGCTCCCACACGTGATGCACGAGCCTGCGCTCGAAGAGTGTTCGTTCGCGTGCGGCATGGAGCGTGTACGAGTATCCCTTGCTGGTGCAGTCGCCGATCGGGTCGAACGTGCGCGGGACGTGCTCGGCGCTGATGACGAGGCAGTCTTCGGGAAGTCGGCCGTTGATCGCGCGGACGAGATTGGTCGCGCCGCGACTGATGGGCCAGCCGATTCCACGGTGAGTCTGTGGTTCTGGCAGTTCGGGGGCGGCGACTGGTTGTGTGGTCGCTGGCTCGTCGCCGCCACAGGTGAAGACGGCAACCTGCCCTTTGGCGTGAACCCCCGAGTCGGTGCGGCTGGCGCCCAGGAGAAGGATGGGCTCGCGGACGACCTCGCGCACGGCCCGCTCAAGCACATGTTGCACTGTCCGTAGTGCGATTCGGCCGGGCCGACCCTCGAGCGTCTCGCGTGTGTCCCGGCCGTCCCCGATCTCGCGCGTGTCGGCGGGCTCGGTCGCGGCACGCGGCTCGCCCGCGATGTTGATGGCGAGGGGCTCCTGCTTCTGCCACCCGCAGAAATCGGTCCCTTCGTAGGCCACGATGAGCTTGTATCTCGGCACGCGGGTGCAGAGTAGGACGAAGGTCGAGCGCCCAATTCACCCGCCGAGTCTGGCGCGAACGGCGGTGAAGGCCTTGTCCGCCTCTGCTTTCCTGCCGGGGTCTTTTTGGGCATCGCGGGCCTGCTGCGCCAGCGCGATCGCCTCCTTCACACCCGATATTCGCTTCGCACCGTCGGCCAGATCGTCCATGTCGCGGGCGATTTGCTCGGGCCGGACGGCCGACGCGAAGAAGGGAAGCATTGCGCGATCTTTCACCGCGGCGAGGGCGGGGCCGGCGGCAGCCCACGCGGCGTCTCGAAGCTCGGGGTTCTTTGTCAGGGCATCCGCGCGGATGCCTTTGAGTGCCTGAAAGAGTTCGGTTGCTTTCCCGGTGCGAACGAGCGAGAGCCCACCCGCCATGATTGCCTCGGGTGTGAGTTTATGTGGTTCTGAGGCGAGGGCGGTGAGAAGCCTTGCGGCATCGTCGTCCCGCCCCAGCATGACAAGCGACCAGAGTGCTTGGGCGGTGTCGTCCTTGACCTGCGTTTTGACGGCCTCCGCGAGGTCGATCGCGCCTTCGAGGGCGGGGATCGCTGCGGCGGGTCCGCGCTTACCGATCGACATGAGCGGATCGCCCAGCGTCGTGATCTTCCACATGGGTGCGGCGTCGTATCGCACGGCGGCACCCAGCGGGATGCCAATGGCGGCACGGAGCGCGACCTGTGGCGTGGGCACGAAACCCGAGAGGTTTGGTTCCTCGACCGAGCCCGCGTAGAAGGAGACGCCACGTTCGAGCCAACGACCCGCGATGGTGTCGCGGGTGCCGACGTACTGGGCCGACCATGAATGCACGAAGTGAACGGCGGCGGGATGGCTCAGGATCGGCACGTCGCCGAGCTTGCCCACGCCCGAAGAGAGCTCGAAAAAGTCCTTGTTTCCCTTGGTGTTCACGAGGATGAGATCGGCGACGAGCGGCCTGGCTATCAGCGATCGCCAGCTCTTCTCGTTGCCATTGGGGTGGTCGGTGACGGTCGCGGCGATGCCCGCCTTGGTGAGCACCTCACCCGCTGCGGTGCAGTCGTAGGTGTTCCACTCGCCGGTGTTGGGGTAGCTGTCAAAGAGCCACGCGGCCTCGACCTGTTGCAAGAACAGCGAACACATGGCCATGTACGCCGAGCCCGCGGGGTTGCCGGGAATCTGCCCGCACCACGCCCAGCGGGCTGTATCGCGTGAGCCGGCGGCGGAGCGACCGATGCGATCGGTGGTGGCGATGTTGCCAGAGCCTGATGTCTTCACCGTCGCCTCGCTCGACATGCAGAGGGTGACGGCTTCGATCGTGTCGCCGCTCTCTTTCCATGAGAGGCCTGTTGAGCCGCAGAAGTCTTCGATCGACTTCTCGAACGCATCGGCCTGGGCGGTGGTAAAGGTGCCGTCGAGCCGGCGCGATGAGTTGGTCCAGAAGATCGGCTGCCCGTGTCCGGCAGCCAGCGCGAGGGCAGCGGGCCATGCCGCGTCGTCCTTGGCAGCGACGACGATTCCCGGCGGCGCGAGGTCGAGTTCCTTGAAGCGTGCGAGAAGGGCGGCGGTGGTGAAGCCGCCGTGTGGCTCCTTGCCGTCGGCGGTCCATGCCTTGCCGACGGCGTTATCGACGGCCCGCGTGATGGCGACCGAGTCTTTCATCTCGGTGCCGCCGCTCGACCACCGGACCACGCGCGATGGGCCAAACGTCCGCACGAACCTACCGATGTTCTCGCGTGCGAGTGGCGAGCCGTCGTCGATGAGCACGGGGAATCGCAGGTTGACCCGCCAAAGCCCGATGGCCTGCGTGTACGACGCGAGGTCGGCGACGACGACAACGACGGGCGCGACGGGAAGCTTCTCTCGCACGCCGTTGACGCGGACCCCGAGCTTGACTGGTGGCATCACCTGCTCGGCAGGCTTGCCTGCGGGCGGCGTCGCCGGCTTGGCTGCCGGCTGGGCGTGTGCAAGGTCACGAGAGGAAAGAGCAACGAGGGCCAGGGCCGCGAGGGAGAGGGGTCGCATGACAACAGGATAGTGGATCACCGGCACGATTGGACGCGGCGTTTGCCCAGCGGTTCCAGGGCGGTATCGGGGCCGCCAGAAGCCCGGCTCAGCGGATTGCCGCGGCGAGGTTCGCGTCGGCGACCATGCGGAAGGGAATGATGTGCTCGGCGATTGAGTTGTGCACCACGTCCTTCACGATGATCTTGAGGTTGTAGGAGCCGACGCTGAGCGTCTGCGGCAGGTCGATGACGGTGGTCAGGAAGAAATCGCGACGAACCCGGCGCGAGGTGTCCTTGAGAGCCGACTCGTTCCAGCGCTTCTGAAGGGTCGGGCGGTCGGCGTCCTGCCAGATCTCGATCGCCTGGGCGATCTCTACGACCGAGCGCTGCGTGCCGTCGGGATCGACGATCTTGCGGTCTGCGAACCCCTCGACCTCGGTATAGACGACGAGGCGGTGGCTGGAACCCGCGAGGAGCGCGTGGTTTGTGACCGGAGCGTACTGGCCGAACCCGTCCACCTTGGTGCAAAGTTCGGCGGTGGCGACGCGGATGTCGCGTGCGGCGACGATCGGTTCGGCCGCTTTGGTCACCGTCTTCCACATCTTGTCCGGGTTGCCCAACACGTCGGGAGTTCGCGCGAGTGCGGCGGCGATGTCGCGCGTCGCGGCGACCGACTTGGACTGTTGCGGATCCAGGAGCCTTGCAGCCGGACCGGATTCAAGGCTTCCCAGCACGCCCGGGCGGATCGAATCGAGCCACGCGAGGGTGATGAACTCGTTGACCGGGTCGCGGCTGGTCGCCATGCGCTCGCGGAGCGACTTGGCAAGTTCGTCGGCGCTGAAATTGATTCGATCTTCAACCGTCCTTGGGGCGGCTTCCACCGCTGATGAGACAGGTTGCTGAGCTGTGCCTGAAGCGGCGGATGGCGTTTCGCCGGTGAGCGACGAGAGGCCCGCCGAGGGCACAACTGGTGCAGGAGTTGGGGTGGGAGCAGGCGCTGGCGGCAGTGATCGGACGTTTGGCGCGGGCTGTGCGGCGGGCGAAGGGCGCGACCCGGCCGATCCGGTGTTGTTATAGATCGTGGTGGGGGAGTTGGGCGGAGCCTTCGCAGCAGCGGCATCACGGTTGATGATCGCGTCGGGCTTGATCACACCCTCGGCAATGAGCCGATTCAAGATGTCGGCCTGCGCCTGCGCGAGTCTGGGAACGTCTTCGGGGCTTGGCTTGGCAACGACCACGCTGCTTGCATTTGTGCCCAGTGAGTTGAGCCCGCTGGCGGGCGTCGCGGAGGTCGGAGTCGCCGGGCGATTGTCGCCCAGCCCGACCTTGGGCTGGGTGTGTGCGCTGCCGAAGCACCCGCACATCGAGAGCACGGCGAGGGCAAACGCCCCCGACTGAACGAGAACAAGTCGTGAGATCGTGCGCATGTGGGCGTCTCCACGCGAGGCCCGCCGCTGCCGATGCTTCGACTAGGCCGACCGGATCCTCCGATCAACCGGGCCGATTCGCCAGAACCCTGGCAGACAGCGGCGAACCCCGAACGTCCTAATATCGGTATCGGTGGATGGCGGCCGTCCGAATGGGCATACCTGATGGAACACGAATCTGGAGCGATTCGGCCCGTGAATGGCGCGGTGGCCGGGGCTATTGTCGAGCATGGCGACGAAGGCTGGAGGCGAATCGGGACTGTGGCAGCGTGCGGCGGCGTTCGCGGCCTTCAAGCACCGCAACCAGATCCGCAAGGACGGGCGCACGCCCTATATTTCGCACCCATTTCGAGTGGCGATGACGCTCAGGCATGTGTTTGAGTGCGATGACGCGGCGGCACTCGCTGCGGCGTTGCTGCACGACACGATCGAGGACACGACGACCGACTACGACGATCTGCTCGAGCGATTCGGTGTGCAGGTTGCGGATTTGGTGGCGGCGGTCACGAAGAACGCGGCTCTGCCGAAGGTGGTGCGCGAGGATCAGTACGACAAGCAGATCGCGGCGGGTGACTGGCGAGCAAGGCTCATCAAGCTTGCGGACACGTATGACAATCTCGCGGATGCGATGGACCTTCCTGGTGAGCACGAGATGGTGGTCGATAGCCGCGAGAAGGCACGGCGCGCGATTGCGCTTGCGGGCGTGGATTCGCAGCGGCCGATTTCAGTTCGGGCGGTCGCGAAGCTGAAAGAGCTGATCACAATCTCGAACAATCGTGCGGCCGATCAGGATCGAGATTGAAGTGGGCGACGCTGGATCAAAGGATTGCGGCGTGTGGCGGCTGGGCAACGGGCGATTGCTCTCGCTCGACAAGCCTCGCATCATCGGAATACTGAACGTCACGCCCGACAGCTTCGCAGACGGGGGGCAGCACGTCGAGGTATCCCATGCGCTCGCGGCGGCCCAGCGCATGGCCGCGGAGGGTGCCGACATGCTGGATATCGGCGGTGAATCGACCCGGCCTGGTGCCCAGCGTGTCTCGGCGAGCGAGCAGGTACGGCGTGTCGTGCCGGTGATTCAGGCGATAAGACGCGCGGGTGTGGCTGTGCCGATCTCGATCGACACGACGCTGGCGGTGGTTGCCGTCGCGGCGATTGACGCGGGGGCGGATGCGATCAACGACGTTTCGGCGGGCACCGAGAGTGAAAACATGTTTGAAATCGCGGCAGCTCGCGGTGTCGGGCTTATTCTCATGCACCGACGAAACGCCCCGCCACGGGACAGTTTCTCCGACCAGTACGTCCAGGCGCCGCGATACGCCGACGTGGTGGACGAGGTCAAGCAATTTTTGGCGGACCGGGCGCAGCACGCGATGGCAGCGGGCGTGGCACAGGATTCGATCGTACTCGACCCCGGGCTTGGCTTTGGAAAGTCGGTCGAGCAGAATCTGGAATTGATCGCCCGAACGTCCAGACTCGCGGACCTTGGTTTCCCGATTTTATCCGCACTTTCGAGAAAGAGCTTCGTCGGTCGGGTGACGCTGGGGCGAGATTCGGCTCCGGGGGAGCGGCTGGCGGGCACACTGGCACTGAGTGTGTCCCACCTTCACGTGGGAGCACGACTGTTCCGGGTTCACGACGTGAAGGAACACCGCAAGGTGCTCCAAGCGAGATTGTGAGTTCTGTCCCCGGCGACAAGTCCCAATAGGGAGCCGGGTAGTGCGACACTTTGACACTGACGCTCGACTGGCGATAGCCAACCCCAAAGGCGGATACTCGGCACCGGAGGCTCTTTCACCGAGTCGTTGCGGTGGGCCAGCTTTGCTTTGGCTTCATCGCCTGTGAAAGGCGATCAAGTTCTCTCTGTGCCACCACAACACGCTTGATGCGCCCAGCTTGGGACTCTTGAGACTTCGGTTGCGGGATGTAGTACCCACAAACCGAGTTCTTTGAGGCCGCTTCGTTGAGTGTCTTTTGATCGTTGTCCATGCTTCTGACCTGCTCCCCAAATCCTGATCCACCAACTATGAGAGTCCCGACGGTCGCCGGTGGCGGCCTTGGAGACTCTCGGCATGAAGCGGACCAGACATT
>JAYVUC010000132.1:0-21144 GCA_043788295.1 Phycisphaerales bacterium | reverse complement strand
GTCACGAAGTCGGTGCCACAGGACACGCGCAGGGTTGCCCACACTGACTTCGCCGCAGGAACAGCGAGGTCAGTGGCACGTCACGAAGTCGGTGCCACCCCCCGACATCCGATACGATCATTCATACGCCGCGGTTGCGCGATTGTTCAGAGATTCCGGTTGGGAGAACAGGGGTGGCGAGGGCGATCTGAGATTTGAGATTTCAGAATTTAGATTTCAGAGTGGGAAGGAAACCCGTTGAAACGGGTTGGGGAGGAGGAGGGTGGTTGGAGCGAGATGTATGGGGAGACTGACCCGGACCTTTGCAGAGCCTCTGTCCTGCGTCGGTTTGCGCGGGTTGTATTGCGGAATCTGGTTGATTTCTGCGCGCTTGGTTTTCCAGAACACGCGAAAGAGCGCGACGATTCGGAGGGCTTCATCGTCGGCGTGGGCGCAGGGTTCATTTGGAGGCTGTGTCGTTTGTCATCTGGTTATTTCCGCGACGCGGCCATCAAGGACTGTGGGCCTTGGCGCATACACTGGGCGATGCCTACTGCCCTTGTCATCCGAGCGCCGGGGACCAACTGTGATGCTGAGCTATGCCGAGCGTTTTCGCTGGCGGGTGCGGCGGTGGAGCTGGTGCATATCGGCAGGCTGATCCGCGAGCCGAGGTTGCTGGACGGGGCGGACCTGATCGGGCTGCCCGGCGGGTTCAGCTATGGGGATGACATTGCGAGCGGGCGGATCTTTGGAATGAAGCTGCGGGAGCGGCTGTATGGGCCGATGCGGGAGGCGCTGGGTCGCGGGTGCCTGATGATCGCGCCGTGCAACGGTTTTCAGGTGGCGGTGCAGGTGGGGCTATTGCCTGGGCCGGGCGGCGGCGAGGCGTGGCCGACGGATGCGGCACCGGCGCAGGAGCTTTCGCTGGCTGAGAACGCGGGAGCGCGATTCATGGATCGGTGGATCGGGATGGAGTATGTGTCGGGGTCGTCGTGCGTGTGGACGCGAGGGGTGATGGATGATGTGCCCGAGGAGCTGCGGCGCGACGTTTCGATATTGCCGATTGCGCACGGCGAGGGGCGGCTGGTGGCGGCGTCGCAGGCGGTGCTGACGCGGCTGGGGCAGAGCGGGCAGGTGGCGGTGCGGTATACGGATAATCTGAATGGGTCGCAGGATTCGATCGCGGGGATATGTGATGCGTCGGGGCGGATACTTGGATTGATGCCGCACCCGGAGAGGTTTTTGGACTGGACGCGGCATCCGTACTGGACGAGGTTGCCGAAGGAAGTGTTGAAGGGCCCGACGCCGGGGCTGCGGATGTTCATGAATGCGGTGGAGGCGGCGACGATGATCGGGGCGAAGGGCTGAGTGGTGTGGGTTGCAACCGTGCCACCGGGTGGATGGTTTGAGGGCTGACATGCTCAACCGAAGCTATCTTCCATCGAAACAGCGGTCGAGCAAGGCCCAGGGTGAGTGTCGGCACTGCGGGTACGACCTTGCGGGGCTGTCGGCGGGCGGGCGGTGTCCTGAGTGTGGGACGGCGATTGCGATGAACGCGGGGAAGTATGCGGCGTTCGACGACAACATTGTGATGGCGCCGACGGCGTATTTGCGAGTGCTTGCGGTGGGGAGCGTGGGGCTGGCGATATTCGGGGCGGGCGGGCTTTCGCTGGGGCTGATGTCGATCCGCGAGCCGTCGCGGCTGACGTTGGTGGCGGCGGGTGTGTTTGTGGGCTGGGCGGCGGCGGTGTGGATTGTGTGCATGCCGAGGCGGTCGGCACTGACGCCGCGGGGCGGGGATCCGACGGGGAAGCTGGTGCGGTGGGGGGCGCGGGTATCGCAGGGAATGTGGCCGATGGGGATGGGGCTGATCTATCTGGCGGAGTATGTGAGCTTTCGGGTGATTGTTGCGGGCGGTGTGCCGGGGAATGAAGTGGAGGCGATACGGATTGCCGGGTGGGTGTGCATTGCGGTGGGGCTGTTGGGGCTTATGCCGCTTTGCATGCATGTGGCGAGCATTGCGGAGTGGGCGGGTTGCGGGGACATGGGGGAGAAGCTGCGGGCGGCGTCGATCGGGCTTGTGGTGTGTCCGCCGGTGGTGCTGGCGGCGATGATCGCGGGGCCCAAGGCGTTTGCGATGGTTGTGGTGGGCGGATTTGCGGGGCTTATTCTGCTTTTCTCGGTCGGGTTTGCGGTGGCGGGGATGTTGCAGATGGCGTCGATCACACTTTGGGCGTTGAACAATTCGGCGAACACGATCGAGCGGGACCGGCGTGTGAGCGAACGCCGCCAGCAGGACGCGGACAGGATGACCGAGCGAGTTGCGGCGGTGGCGTCGTCGTCGCCCTTGGGGCTGGAGGCGAAGAGGCCCAAGCCGCGGGCAAACCCGCCCAAGCGGTGAACGCTGCGGCGGGCTCGTATGATGGCGGGTGAAGCCCACGAAGTCCAAGGTTCTGGTTGCGATGTCGGGCGGGGTCGATTCGTCGGTCGCGGCGGCGATGCTGGTGCGTGCGGGGCACGAGGTGGTGGGGTGTTTCATGCGGCTTGGCTCGCCGGGTGAGACGCTGGATGAGCTGAAGCCTGTCGATGAGGTTTGTGCGACGGCGAAGCCGCTCAAGATCGGGCATCAGGGGTGCTGCTCGATCAATGATGCGGCGGATGCGCGGCTTGTGGCGGCGGAGCTTGGGATTCCGTTTTACGTGTGCAATTTCAAGAAGGACTTCGGGCGGATCATCACGTACTTCGTGGATGAGTACGCGGAGGGAAGGACGCCCAATCCGTGCGTGCGGTGCAACGACTGGCTGAAGTTCGGCAAGCTGCATGATTATGCGGAGCAGATCGGGGCGGGCGTGGTGGCGAGCGGGCACTACGCGCGGATTGAGGCGCGGTCTGCGGACGGCGGCGAGGGTGCTGGGCTGCTGCGGGGTGTGGATCACAGCAAGGATCAGTCGTATGTGCTGTTTGGCGCGCCGCGAGCGCGTCTGGGGTCGATGATGTTCCCCATCGGGGCGCTGCCCAAGACGCAGGTGCGCGACATGGCGAAGGCCTTTGGTCTGCCGGTCTTCGACAAGCCCGACAGCCAGGAGATCTGCTTTGTGCCCGACAACGACTATGCGGGGCTTGTGGAGCGGACGAGGCCGGGGATTTTGGCACCGGGTCGCGTGGTGAATGTGGCGGGCGATGTCGTGGGCGAGCATCAGGGGCAGCACAAGTTCACGATCGGGCAGCGGCGGGGTGTGAATGTCGCGCTGGGGTATCCGGTGTATGTGGTGGGGAGAGATTCCAAGACCAACACGGTGACGGTGGGCTCGCGCGCCGATCTGGTGGTGAACGCGTGCGTGGCGGGGGAGGCGAACTGGCTCACGAGCGAACCGGCGGGTGATGCGCGGGTGTGTGCGAAGTATCGGTACAACAGCGAGGCGGTGCCCGCGACGGTGAGGGTGATGCCGCACGAGGCGGAAACGGGAAAGGCGACGCCATCGGGGCGCACGGGAAGGTTTGAGGTGGTGTTTGACTCGCCGCAGCAGGCGGTTGCGCCGGGGCAGGCGGTGGTGCTGTATGGGGCAGAGGAGCCGGAGAGGGTGATGGGGGGCGGGTGGATTGAAGGTGTGTCGAGGGAGAGCCACTCTACGTAGACGTTTTTCTCTCAAACAGAGCGCGCACAGCAAGGCCGCACATGTCATAGCTCGGCATCAGATGAGGTCTGGAGACATTTTCTCCTTCCAATAAATCACGAAGGCTTTCGGCTTCGGATATGGGGTGTGTCCACTTGAAGACTGGACATCGTTCATCGAGGGACGACTTTACAAGAAGATCGAGTTGTGATCGCCAGATGCCCGTCCGAAGGTAGTTGACTTCCGCAAATCGGTCGAAGGTGAACATCCCCTTTTGAGCATTCAGATACGGGTTGGACTCGACCGGGCGTCGCACAAGCTCCAATTTTGACTCATCATGTTTGAGCAAGAGAGCGACGTGATTGGAACTCTGCCTCCAAACCACACGGCTCCAATCAAGACCCCAGACACACAAACGGCCCGGGGCGGTATTCTGATGCGTGTCGTAACTTGTGGGTGAAATGCGATCCAGGTGCATCACCGCGAAAAAGGCGGCGAACAAGGAGCGAGAGGTCCAATCTAGCAGGCGAGTCGCGACTCCGTGATGTTGGGCAAGATCTGTACCAGCGGGGACTGACCAACCCTCGCCTGACCCGAGGCGATTTTGTACCTCACGCTCGGGTAACTCTAACTCGCTAGGGCTCCACGTGGGCGCAGCGAGCCCCACGTCATTCGCTAGCTCACAAAAGTTCAGCACGCCTCGCATTTCGGTTTCGAGACATGCCAGCACGTCGAGCAGCCTCTCCTGCTGTAGCTGGGCAGAAAGCACTCCAAGTATTCCGCCGCGCTCGCGTATCGCAAATCGCAAGCCAGGCTGTTCCAATTCTCGACGAACGAACCGTTGAAACGGAGAAGCGTTGAGAAGGCTTGCGGGCCGAAAGACCGTCGGCAGGAGCTTCCATTCCGAATTCCAATGTCCTCGAAAGGCCCAATTCGCAGGCCTGCCATCCACGAGTGATGCAAGGCGGTGTGGTCGCATGGATTCTAGAAACTCTGTGGCTGTCGAGCAGTGGATTGCGGGAAAATCTGCTTCGGTCATGGGTGGTGCCTCCGATCCTGCGGCGGTTGAGAGTATGGCGGGAGCCTGCGCCGCCGTCTCGATGCCACTCCGTGCCAATACTTGGCGTAGCCATGACAAATCTCATCCCCATCCGCCGTGCTCTCATTTCGGTTTCCGACAAGAAGGGCCTGGTCGAGCTTGCCATGGCGCTTGCCGCGGCGGGCGTTGAGATCATCTCGACGGGGGGGACGGCCGCGGCGATCGCGAAGGCGGGGATTCCCGTGACGCTGATCGACGCGATGACGGGGTTTCCCGAGATCATGGATGGGCGCGTGAAGACTCTTCACCCCAAGGTGCATGGCGGATTGCTGGGCGTCCGCGACAATCCCGAGCATGTTGCGGCGATGGAGAAGCACGGGATCAGGCCCATCGACCTCGTTTGTGTGAATCTGTATCCGTTTGAGGCGACGGTGGCGAGGCTGGGCGTGTCGCGGGAAGAGGCGATTGAGAACATTGATATCGGCGGGCCCAGCATGATCCGGTCGGCGGCGAAGAACCATGAGTTTGTGACGGTCGTGACCGATGTGGCGCAGTATGGCGAGGTGATGGCGGAGCTTGGGGCGCACAAAGGCGCGACGACGCTGGCACTGCGCCAGCGATTTGCGACAGCGGCCTATGCACGGACGAGTGAGTACGACCGTGCCATCACAAGGTACCTCGCGGACCCGGCAAGGGACTGCCGGGCCACCAATGGAAGCGGCACTGTGCAGGGTGATGCGTCCGCGATGCCGGTTGGTGTGAAGCTCGAACTTGAACTTGTCGAGGCACTGCGCTATGGCGAGAACCCGCACCAAGCAGCGGGGATCTATCGAGCGAAGGGGCAGCGGGGAGATCGGCAAGGTTCGCTTGCGACGGCGCGGAAGCTGCACGGGAAGGAGCTGAGCTACAACAACATCAATGACGCGGCGGCGGCAGTTGAGCTTGTGCGCCAACTGGGGCAGATTGGCGCGGGGCGGGTGGGTGCGTGCGTGGTGAAGCACATGAATCCGTGCGGGGCTGCGCTGGCGGCGACGCCGCTGGACGCGGTGCGGGAGGCGATCGCGGGGGATCCGCTGGCGGCGTACGGCGGGATTCTGGCGATCAACCGGGTGATTGATTTTGCGGCGGCGGAGCGGCTGTGCGAGAAGGATGTGTTCATGGAGCTGATCGTCGCGCCGGCGTTTGATGCGGCGGCGGCGACGAAGCTGATGGGGCGCTGGGCGAATCTGCGGCTCATGGAAACGGGCGAGATTGGGCCGGTGGCGGCGGGGGAGCGGGAGTGGCGGAGTTTGCCGGGGTCGGGCGGCGGGTGGCTTGCGCAGGTGCGAGACACGAAGCTGACCGATCCGGCAATGTTCGTGCACGCGGCGGGTCCCGCGCCGACGTCCGAAACATTGGGTGTGGTCGCGTTCCTGGAGCCGGTTTGTCGGTCGCTGCTCTCGAATGCAGTGTGTATCGGGGGGTTGTCGGCGGGTGGCGGCGTGAGGCTGTTTGGCGCGGGCGCGGGGCAGATGGACCGGCTGGCGTCGTGCCGGATTGCGTGCGAGAAGGCTGGGGAGTTGTGCTGCGGCGCGGTGGCGTATTCGGATGGGTTCTTTCCGTTTGCTGACGGGCCGAAGGTGCTGATTGACGCGGGTGTCAAGACGATCGTGCATCCGGGCGGGAGCAAGCGTGATGGGGAGACGTTTGAGTTGTGCGAGGCGAGCGGGGTGACGTGCATCACGACGGGGCTGCGGCACTTTCGGCACTAAACGCTAATAGTTCCATCCGGCGGGCATGCGGCGTCTCGCGGTGGTGTTTCGGAAGCCGAAGAGGGCGAGGCCCGCGATGGTTGCGAAGGCGAGAACGGCTGGGCCGGCGTAGAAGCGATCACCCAGGCTCAGTGTGAGGGGGAAGGAGGCGAGGACGCCTGCGGTGAAGAAGGCGGTCATGATCATGAGGGCGCCGAAGCGGGACATGACGTAGGTGCCTCCTGCGGCGATGAGGATGGCGACCATGGCGGCGATGCCGAGCCCGACGCTGTCCTCGCTTCGGCCTGTCTGGCCCATGAGGACGATGGCCGATACGATGAGGAGGGCGGCAAAGACGACGGCGTTGACGGGGACGAGTTTTTTGGCGACGGCGCGGACGAGGGGCACGACGAGGAGGATGACCAGGGGCCAGAGGACGGCGGCGCGGCCCGAGTCGAGCAATTCGCCGGCGGCGGCCTTGATTCCTGAGAGTGTCTGGTAGTCGATGGGGCGTGCAAGAGGGCGAGGGCCTGTGCCACCCCAGGCGTAGAGGATTTGGCCGATGAGAGTCCAGACGACGCCGATGGCGGTGCCGAAGAGCAGATCGCGGCCGACGAGCCCGTCTTTGAACTCGCCGGCGAGGAGGCGGCTCCAGGAGATGAGGGCCTGAGGCCAGGCCTGGCGGATGAAGGGTTCGATGCCGATGTAGAGGAGCCAGAGGAGGGCGGCCCAGAAGAGCCCGTCGCCGAGAACCTTTGGGAAGAGGACGAGGAGGCCCGGGTCGGGTGAGAGGCGGGTTTTGAAGAGCCAGGCGAGGACGCTCATGGCGAAGATGGCGGCGGCGAGGCGCATCGCGCCGCGGCGGTCGCCGCGGCCGAGGCGGAGGTTGTAGAGTGCGAGTGCGAGGGGGCCACCGAAGGTCATCATGAGGAGCAGGAGGCCCGAGAGGAACGCGCCGATCTGGTCGGCGCTGGCGGCCTCGTCGGCGGGGACGCCGGCCCAGTTGGAGAAAACTTCGAAGTAGACTGGGCGCGAGCCAGATGATGCGGCCTCGCAGCGGACGGTGGCGTTGCCTTTGGCGTCATTCCATTGCCAGGCGACGCGAGAATCTGCGGCGACGCGGGGCGTGACCACGGGCGTGGTTTTTTCGAGGCCTTCTTTGGGTGCGCCGGCGGCCTCGAGGAGGGGCTTCCAATCGGTGGGCTCGGCAGGGGCGGCGATTTTGCCGGGGGAATCGCCCTTGGGGGCTTCCTTCATCGCAGCGGGAAGAACTTCGAGGCGCACGAGCCTTGCGCCGGCATCGAGCACGACCAGATTCATGCCTGCGCGGTCGGCCGGGGGTTCGCTGGGCGAGAGAGGCTGATCGGCGACACGCGGGACCAGAGCGGTGGGGCTTTGGCGGTACCAGAAGCGCATGGCTGCGGTGGCGGCATGGCCTGGCTGTTCGGGTGTGCCCGATGTGGAGATGCGTTCTTCGGTGTAGCCGTAGGCGGAGTCGCCTCCTGTGAGGCTTGCCTTGACGGTGGAGAGGACGGACTGGGCCTTTTCGACCATGACGTCGGGGTTTTTGGGGCGATCGACCTCGTAGAGGCGGACGAGCGGGTTGAGGGCGGCGACGGCGAGGAGGCCGACGACCAGGACGCCCAGGACGCTAGCGGCGAGCGACATGGGGAGGGTGCCCTGGCCGCCGGAAGCGGCGACAAGCTCGGGGCTGGGGATTTCACCAGCGGCGATGGCAGCGGCGAGGGGATCTTGGCCGCCGAGTGCGGCGGCGACGCCGATGACGGAGGCGTGGCGCGCCAAGGGCTCACGTTCGAGGCATCGCATGACGGCGCGATCGACGGTTTCGGGCATTTCGGGGACGACGGTGGACATGGAGGCGATGGGGCGTTCGTGGAGCTGGGTAAGCTCGGCCATGGACTGGGGGCGGTAGACGGGCTTGCCGGTGAACATCTCGTAGAGGACGAGCCCGAGCGCGTAGATGTCGCTTCGCGGAGTGAAGCCCTTGGCCTGGAGCTGCTCTGGGGCCATGTAGGCGGGGGTGCCGGCGCGGGAGCCTTCTTTGGAGAGGTCAACGGCGAGGCCTGCGAGGCCGAAGTCCATGATGCGGACTGCGCCGCGGCCGTCGATCATGATGTTGGCGGGTTTGAGGTCTCGGTGGAGGACGCCTTTTTCGTGAGCGGCGGCCATGCCGGAGCAGAGCTGGCGAGCGATTTGGATGGCTTTGTCGATGGGGAGGCGGCCGATGCGGCGGAGGAGGGTGCCGAGGTCTTCGCCGTCGACGTACTCCATGGAGATGAAGTTGAGCCCGTCGATGTCACCTATGTCGTAGACGCGGCAGACGTTTGGATGGCTGACGCTTCGGGCGATTTTGACCTCGTTGATGAGGCGGGTGAGGGAGACCATGTCCTGTGAGAGTTCCTCGGGGAGGAACTTCATTGCGACGGACTGGCCGAGTTTGAGATCGTCGGCGCGGTAGACCTCGCCCATGCCGCCCTTGCCGAGGCGGCCTGCGATTCGGTAGCGTTGTCCGAGCATGGTGCCGGGAACGAAGCGGCCAAGATCGAGGAGCGGCGTGGTGCCGAGCATGGCAGATGGTGACGGGGATTCGTGCGGTCGTTCCTGGGTGACGAGAGTGCCGCGAGGCTGGCCACCCATGGCCATGCTTTGGTAGGTGGGCGAACCGCCGGGTCTGTCGAGTGTTACGCCAGGCATTGCGCCAGCGACTGATGTTCCGTAGATGGCACCGGGATTGGCGGTTGGGCGTTTTGGGGGCGCGGGGGCGGTGACTTCCGAGGGATGCGGTTCATACGACGCTGCTGCCGTGGGGGGGGCATAGCGCGGCGGAGCAGGGGGTGGGGTGGGAGGAGCGGCCTGCGGCGGTGGGGGTGGGGCGAAAATTGATCGGGGAGGCGGGGCTTGAGTTTGGTTGAAATCGGCAACGTGAGGCGAGGGGTCCGGGCTCGAAACCTGGGTCAATGCGGTGCCACAGACCGGGCATGCGGTCTGGCCTTCAGTGAGGACTGCTGAACATGTGTGGCAGGTGGTCGTCAAGCGTCAGTGTCTCCGATAACAGTCGCACAGGGTACCACCAGACCTAAGAGCGTGCGGGAGGGCGCGATGATGGTCCCCCAGAAAGACGCGACCGGGTCGTCGCTGTGCGCACGCGACCATCTGGGCTCCCAACGAGGCCAGCGTCCGCGTCTTGTGCGGGTTTTATTCAGTATCGACCAGAGCCAGCCACCGCTTTGAAGGATTTGCGGATCAGCGTGGGAGGAACTTGGCGACGAGGCCGCTCTTGCTTACGACATAGAGGTTGCCATCGGCGAAGGAGTCGGTGACGATCATTGAGGCGGAACCGAGGGGGACGGTGTGGATGGTGTCGCCGCGACCGCTGTCGAGGAGCGTGATTTTGACGCCGTCGAAGACGAGAAGATCGCCCTTGCGAACGGCGACGACTTCGCCGGCGACTCCCTGTGCTTTCCACTTCACGTTGCCGGTGCTTGCCTCGAAGGCGGTCAGGGAGCCTTCGACCTCGCAATAGATCGTTTTGTCGTGGTAGATTGTTGCGGTGCGGATGGGTGATGAGGTTCGGTACTGCCAGACGGGACGACTTTCGCCCGGGCGGAAGGCGTAGATCGACTGATCGGTGGAACCGGCGACAAGGAGAGAGCCGGTGGAGGCGGGCTGCTTGGCTGGGGGGCCGAACATGGCTTTGCTGCGTCCCACGACCTGCCCGCCGGGGGTGAGGAAGAAGACCTCGCCTGACTGGTTGACGAAGCCGAGCGAGTCACCGACGGCAATGGGATCCTGGTTGATGCCTGCGGAAGTACCAAAGCCCCAGCGTTTGAGTCCCAGCGTGAGGCTGTGGGCGAGGATTTCGCCTGAGGCGGTGCCGTAGATGGCGAGATCGCCGACGATGATGGGTGCGGTGTTGACGACTTTGTCGTAGGTCTGACGGAGAACGATGGAGCCGTTGTCGAGCTTGAGGCCGAAGGCTTCGGATTCGCTGGAGACGAGGATCTGTCCGCCGACGCGGGTGATGCCGGTGAAGCGGGTGAGGCTGCTGGCGAGCTCGTTGGCCCAGCGTCGCTGACCCGTGGAGGCTTCGAGGAGGGAGACGTGGCTGCCGGATTCGATGACGGCGACGATGTCGGGGTAGACGGCGATGTCGATGATTTTGCCGCGGTTCGCCATGGCCGGGAATCCGATCCAATCGCGGCGGTAGCCGAGCTTGGCGAAATCGTCGTCGACGATGGGGAAGGCAATGCGGCGGGCTTCGGTGTTTGCGGTGGTCTGGCCTGACGAGGAGCTTCCTCCGCCAGTGCAGCCAGCGAGAAGGGTGCTGAGGCCTAGGGCGGCGAGGGAGATGGTTTGGAGTGTGTTCTTGTGGGGCATCGGCATGATCCTGTTGCTCGAACGGAGGTTTTGAGCCAAACACCGGGAGCCCAAGCGGGCGGCCTATCCCAGGGAGGCACAGGGTAGCGTCTTTTCCTGAGACTGGCGCGGGGTCTGGTCCTTTACCTCCGCACGCAGCCCCCTGACAGTTCCCACGATGTTCACGGGAGTCGTTCGACAAGTCGGGGCGGTGAGGTCGGTGCAGCTGGCGTCCGGCGGCGGCGTGCGGCTCATTGTGGACACGAAGGAGTGGTCGCACAGGGCGGGGGCGGGCGATTCGATCGCGTTGAACGGGTGTTGTCTGACGGTGGTGGAGGTGGCGTCGCACGGCGGGCTATTGGCGTTTGACGCGGTGGCCGAGACGCTTGCGAAGACGACGCTTGGGGCGCTTGAAGCGGGCCAGCGGGTGCATGTCGAGCACGCGGTGTCGGCTACGACGCTTTTGGATGGGCATGTGGTGCAGGGGCACGTCGATGGCGTGGCGATGGTGGAGCGTGTGCAGCCGGCGGAGGGTTGGCGGGTGAGATTGAGGCCGCCGGGGGAGTTGATGGCGTACATCATTCCCAAGGGCTCAGTGACGCTGGATGGCGTGTCGCTGACGGTGGCGGAGGTGTCGCCGAAGGATGGGTGGTTTGAGGTGGCGTTGATTCCGACGACGTTGGAGGTTACGACGCTGGGTGAATGGAAGGCGGGAAGCCGTGCGAATATTGAGTGCGACGCTATGGCGAAGACGGTGGTGCATTATTTGAGGCACTATGCAGGTTGAGGCATTGCGCGGGGGAATAAGAACGCCAGTTCGGAGAACTGGCGGATGAAGACCGGCACGGAGTGTCGGTCTACTGGGAGACCCGGTTCGGAGAACCGGGCCACCACCAGGGGTGCCGGGCTACCAAGACGCGCGAAGAGCCACCTCGGGGATTTGAACCCCGGACCTATGCTTTACGAAAGCATCGCTCTACCACTGAGCTAAGGTGGCGAAAGACCATCCGAGGGCGGCCTCGGGCGGGGAGTGTAGCCGGGTTGGCGGGGGAAGGGGAGTGCTGCGTGCTGCTGTAGGGACTCGTTCCCAGGACGGCGGGCGGCGTGGTAGACTGCGGGCGTTGAAGATTGCTGCGTGGTTTGGGCCGCTTCGCGGTGCCGGGCGTGCGGCGAACTGGAGACCTCGCAGATGGCACTCAACCGAACGATACTGGCGGCGTTGGTCACGATGTCGTGTTTGACGGCGGGTGCTTGGGGGCAGACTGCGTTGGAGAAGTCGTTTGTGGCGCCGCCGGTGGAGGCGAGGCCGCATACGTGGTGGCACTGGATGAACGGGAACGTGACGCGAGAGGGGATCACGGCGGATCTCTTGGCGATGAAGCAGATCGGGCTGGGCGGGGCGCAGATATTCAACGTGTCGGAGGGGATTCCCGAGGGCCCGATCGTGTACAACACGCCCGAGTGGCGTGGGCTGGTGAAGTTCGCGGCGAGTGAGGCGAGCCGGTTAGGGCTGGAGCTTTGCATACACAATTGTGCGGGGTGGTCGAGCAGCGGCGGGCCGTGGGTGAAGCCTGAGCATGCGATGCAGACGGTGACGATGAGTGAGACGAGGGTGAAGGGCCCGACGAAGTATGCACAGGTGCTGCCGCAGCCGAGCACGAATGCGGGGTTTTACCGGGATATCGCGGTGCTCGCGTTTGCGACGCCCAAGAACGATGTGTTTCGGATTGGGAATATCAAGGCGAAGGCGTTGTATGAGTCTCAGTATGGATTGCAACCGGCGGCGGATACGGTGCCTGGGGATGCGGTTGTAGGCGTGGCGTCGGTGGTGGAACTGAAGGCGGCGGACGGGAAAGTGGATTGGGATGTGCCTGCGGGCGACTGGACGATCATGCGGATCGGGTACACGCCCACGGGGGCGGTGAATGCACCTTCGCCGACTTCGGGTCGCGGGCTTGAGGTGGACAAGATGAGCCGCGAGGCGTTTGACGCGTACTGGGCGGGCGGGATGGCGCCGTTGATCAAGGAGCTTGGGCCGCTGGCGGGGAAGACGCTGAAGAATTGTCTGATTGACAGCTACGAGGTGGGGTGTCAGAACTGGACGCCTGGGTTCCGCGACGAGTTCAAGAAGCGGCGCGGGTATGACCCGCTGAAGATGCTGCCGACGATGACTGGGCGGGTGATCGGGAGCGGGGAGGAGTCGGAGCGGTTTTTGTGGGATCTGAGGCGGACGGTGGGTGATTTGTTTGCGGAGAATTACTACTCGTACTTTGCGGAGACGTGCCGCAAGAACGGGATGATCTCGTCGATTGAGCCGTATGACGGCCCGTTTGAGAACGAGCAGGTTGCGAAGGATGCGGACATTGTGATGGGGGAGTTCTGGACGAACGCGGGGATGAGCTCGTCGTGCAAGCTGGCGGCGGGCGTGGCGCACGCGTATGGGAAGAAGATTGTGGGGGCGGAGTCGTTCACGGCGTTTCCGGAGATCGGGAAGTGGACCAACACGCCCGCGTCGGTGAAGGCGGTGGGTGATTTGATGTATACGTCGGGGATCAACCGGTACATCATTCATCGATATGCGCATCAGCCGTGGCAGAATGTGAACCCGGGGATGACGATGGGACAGTGGGGAACGCACTTTGAGCGGACGACGACGTGGTGGGAGCAGGGGTCGGCGTGGATCACGTACTTGTCGCGGTGCCAGTCGATGCTGCAGCAGGGGAAGTTTGTGGCGGATGTGTGCTATTTCGCGGGCGAGGCATCCCCCAACGGCACGCCGTTTGAGAATGGGTTGAAGGACAGCGGGTACGACTACGACGGGTGCGGGGCGGACGTGGTGCTGAACCGGATGACGGTGAAGGATGGGCGGATCGTGCTGCCCGACGGGATGAGCTATCGCGTGCTGGTGCTGCCGGATACGGGGTACATGACGCCGAAGATGGCGGGGAAGGTGAAGGAACTGGTGCAGGCAGGGGCGACGGTGATGGGGCCCAGGCCTGTGAAGTCTCCGAGCGGGAACGCGAGCAAGACGGCGGACGGCGAGGTTGCGAAGGAGGCGGCGGAGGTGTGGGGTGACTGCGATGGCAAGAACGTGAAAGAGCACGCGAGCGGGAAGGGGCGCGTGGTGTGGGGCAGGACGGTGCAGGAGGTGCTGGGGGGGATGAAGGTGGGGCCTGACTGCACGTTTGTGACGAGCGGGGGCGCGAAGCCCAGGGCGAGCTGGATCCATCGGAATGTGGATGGGGCCGAGGTGTACTTTGTGTCGAATCAGAAGGCGCGATCGGAGGAGATCGTGTGTTCGTTCCGCGCGGGCGGGATGGACCCGGAGCTTTGGCACGCGGATACGGGGGTGATTGAGGCTGCGCCGGTGTGGTGGGAGAAGGACGGGCGGACGAGTGTGGTGGTGCGGTTTGAGCCGTCGGGGTCGGTGTTTGTGGTTTTCAGGGCGAAGGAAGGGCTGCGGACCAAGAGCGCGTCGAGTCAGGTAGTGGCGGTGAGGCCGCCGGAGTCGATTGAGCAGGAGCGGCGGGTTCCCAAGATTGAGATCAAGAAGGCGGTGTATGAGGCGGTGGATGGCGCGGGAAGCGTGGATGTGACGGCGAAGGTAGCGGCGGCGGTTGCGAGCGGGGAGACGGAGATCGCGGCGACGAACGGCAACTTCGGTGATCCGACGTTGCTTCATGCGAAGCGGCTGCGGGTTGAGTACACGCTTGACGGGAAGGCGATGAGCGCGACGGTGCTGGAGAACGCGACGCTGGTGTTTGTGGACACGAGCGGGCCGGATTCGCCGCGGCTCTACTGGGTTGGTCGCACGGGGGCGGGTGGGTCGGAGCTTTACGCGTTCCGCGGCGGCATGTATGAGCTGATGGGAGTGGACGCGACGGGGCGCAAGGTCGAGGTGAAGGCGTTGCCAGCGGCGATCGAGATCGGCGGGGCGTGGGCGGTGAGGTTTCAGAAGGGGCGTGGTGCGCCCGAGAGCGTGAAGCTTGATTCGCTGATGTCGCTTTCGAGGTCGGCGGATGCGGGGGTGAAGTATTTCTCGGGGACGGCGGAGTATGAGAAGGAGTTTGACGTGCCGGCGGAGGCGGTGGGTGCGGGCAAGGTGCAGCGGCTAGATCTGGGCGGGGTGAAGGAGATCGCGGAGGTCACGCTGAATGGGAGGAAGCTGGGAGATGGCGGGGTTTGGTGGAAGCCGCCGTTTGAGGGCGACGTGACGGGAGTGTTGAAGGCTGGGAAGAACACGCTGAGGATTCGCGTGACGAACACGTGGGTGAACCGGCTGATCGGGGATGAGCAGTTTGCGGATGATTGCGAGTGGAACGGGATCACGATCAAGAAGTGGCCCGAGTGGTTCAAGCCGGGGGCGGAGAATCCGCTGGCGGGGCGTCCGGTGAAGGAGCGGCTGACGTTCACAACGTGGAAGCACTGGCACAAGGATTCGCCGTTGCCGGATTCGGGATTGCTGGGTCCGGTGCGTGTGCGTGTGGGCGAGCGCGTTGAGATCAAGTGAGGAACGGGATGTCGCGAGGGACGCATGCGCTATTGGGCGGCTGGCAGATGTGCCAGGACAGGCATGAGCGAGGGCGTAAGGACAAATGGCAGCTGCCGGCGAGTGCTGGTGGCGGGTGGGTGGGTGCGCCGGTGCCTGGGACGATGCAGGGTGTGTTTGGCGTGGACGCTGCGCCGGTGTGCTGGTATCGGCGTGTGCTGACGCGGGCGGAGTGCGAGCGAGCGGCAGGTGAACACAGTGGCGATGAGCGCGTGTGGGTGCGGTTTGAGAGCGTGGCGACGGACGCGATGGTGTGGGTGAATGGGGTTGAGGTCGGGCGGAATGTAGGGGATTGGGTGCCGTTTCAGTTTGATATGACGGGGGCACTGCACGCGGATGGCACTGAGAACGTGCTGGTGGTGCGGGTGGATCGGATGCGGCCGGGGAAGGAAACGTGGGTTGACGGTGCGCCGGTGCAGGGCGGGCACATCACCAAGGGGTTTCACGATGTATTGAGCATTCATAAGGGGGGCGTGTGGCTGCCGGTTCACTTGGATGTGACGGGTGGGTTGACGTTTGTGCCGGATGGAGTGGGGATACTTGCGGAGAGTCGGAGCGGGCGGGTTGAGGTTGATATCGAGCTTGAACGCAACGTCGGGGGTGGGTGGGTTGAGATTGAGGTGCGTGGGCCGGGGGGTGAGGTGGTTGCGGCCGAGCGGGCGGAGTTGAAGGACGGGGCGGAGGGTGTTTGTGTTCGGCTTGATGTGCGGGGGCATGAGTTGTGGGAGCTTGCGAGTCCGAGGCTGTATGTGGCGGAGGTACGGTTGATCGGGGCGGACGGGGTGGTGAGCCAGCGTGAGTCGGCGCGGTTTGGGTTTCGGCGTGTGGAGGTGGGTGGGAAGGACGGGCGGCAGATTCTGTTGAACGGGCGGGCGATCTTTCTGAGCGGGGTGCTGGACTGGGGGCATGAGCCGCGGCATATTTCGCCGACGGCGACGCCCGCGGAGTTGCGGGAACGATTCGCGGAGTTGCGGGAGCGCGGATTCAACCTTGTGTGCCTGTGCATGTGGTATCCGCCGAAGTATTTTTTCGAGATTGCGGATGAGACGGGGATGATGCTGTGGCAGGAGCATCCGGTGTGGAAGTCGCCGATGGGTGATGAGCACATCGGGGAGTATCAGAGGCAGTTCACGAGGTTTTTCAGGCGGGACCGCAACCATCCGTCGGTGGTGATGGTCTCGGGATCGTGCGAGCACGAGCGGTTCAATCCGAAGCTGGCGGCGTGGTGGTGGGGGCGGGTGCGGAGCCTGATGCCCGACCGAATTGCGCAGATTCAGACGGCGTTTTTCGCGTGGACGGATTTGACGAAGACGGATGCGTATGACGAGCACACGTACGACTCGAGCGGGCGGTGGACGCATTATCTGGAGGATTTGCAGGGGGAGCTGGCGAAGTTGCCACCCAGGCCCTTTGTGATGGGCGAGTCGATTTTGTACACGCACTGGCCGGAGGTGGGCGTGTTGCTTGCGATGAAGGACGCGGGCGGGGGCGCGCCGTGGTGGCGGCCTTTGGGGCTTGAGGCTGCGGCGCGGTTTGAGGCGCGGGTGGTTGAGCGGTTCGGGAAGCCCGTGCTGGAACGGTTCAAGCGGCAGGCGCGGCGGTACCACCTGCGGGGCCGGAAGTTTCAGCTTGAGGTATATCGCGGGTACGCGAATCACGCTGGGCTTGTGATGAACCACCTGCGGGACGTGGCGGCGTGCCGTTGCGGGTTTCAGGATGAGCAGGACCGGTGGTATTTCACGGCGGAGGAGATGAGGCCCTGGCTTTGCGGTGCGCCGCTGCTTTTGCGGACGCCAGAGCAGCTGAGGGGATTTGTGGGTGGTGGGGAGATCGAGATATCGGTGGGGGTATCGAACTTTTCGGAGGAAGTGATTGACGCGAGGCTTGCGGTGGCCGCTGATGGTGCGGAGATCACGCGGCTGGGGTCGGAGAAGCTTCGGGCGGGGGTGGGAGAGGTGGTGGAGCAGTCGGCGATGTTGCGGCTGCCGCGCGTTGGATCGCCAACGCGGGTGGAAGCGCGTGCGGAACTCGCGGGTGCTACGCCGAACGAATGGACGGTGTGGGCATTACCAACCCCTGCGCGTTGGCCTGCGGGGGCGGCGGCGCTCACCGGTGAGGCATTCGATGAGCGAGACCGCGAGCGTGAGTTTGAGGATCTGGGGTATAGCAGCGGATGGGGTTTACCTGTGCGAAGCTGGACGCCTTTGCTGCCTGATCCGGCGACGATCGCGCCCGGTATGCGGGTGTGGACGCCTGGAATAGAAAGTTCATCGAGTCGGACGAGGTGTGTGCTTGCGCACAAGCTGACGCCGGCGGTTGTGGACTTTCTCATGGGGGGCGGTCGCGTTGTACACATGGTTTCGCGGGCGAGGGGGAGTGTGCCGGTGAAGTTCGTGAACATGTGGGGGCAGTTGCCGTTGATATTGGAGCATGGGCCGCTGGGAGCGGGCGATGCGGAGTGGGTGGCGGATTTGTTGGATCGTGATTTGTCGCGGCGGAGCGTGCGGGCGGTGCCGGTGGGAGAGCTTGGGCTTGAGGATGCGGTGGAGCCGATTGTGAGGCTTGTGTACTGCCACGACATTGTGGATCGGCCGCGCGTGCTGGACTTTGTCACGATGGCGCGGGTGGGCAAGGGGCTGGTGATTCTCAGCGGGGTTGATCACAGCACACCGGGCGGACGATACATGCTTGATCGTTTGCTGGCGTTTGCGGTGGGTGATGCGGCGGAGACTTCGGGGCGGCTGGAGGAGGCGGTGGTGCGGAGGTGGGCGGGGTGAGGCCTACTTCGGAGAAGTGGGCGACGAAGCCCGGCACGGAGTGCCGGGCTACTGGGAGACCCGGTTCGGAGAACCGGGCCACCAAGAACCGGGCCACGCTGCGGCTTCAACGAGAGACAATGGGGAGGCCTCGGGCTGCGCGGTCGCGGTCGATGAAGGCGTGGACGTTGCGTGCGGTGCGATCGAGCAGGTTTTGAGCGAGCGCGGCGTGGGCGGTGGTGGGGGTGGGTGCGTGCTGCAGGAACTCGCGGAACATGTCGCGGATTTCCTCTTCGAGGCGAGCCTGATAGAGACCTGCGGGAATGTACGACCTTGCGTGTCCTGTTGCGGGGTCGGGTGTCATCAGTTCGACGATCCACTTGGCGCGATCGTTGAATCGCTCGGGCGGCATGGGCGGCACGAGGAAGAGGCCTGGGCGTGCGGGATCGGGGATGCCGGTGGTGGAGGCGAACGCGGGTGAGCGGATGACGCCGAGGTGAGCGGGCGGGGCGACGCGGAGCGTGTTCCAGTAATCGGCGGCGCGAGGCTGCTGGACGAGCCAGTGGAGCATTTCCCAGCCGAGATCTTTGTGTCGTGCGTGCGAGCTGATGCCCCAGAGGACGGCACCGCCCATGTTGCGATCGGAAGTATGGTGCGGGGGGACGGCGACGGCGAAGTCGAGTGTGGGGGCGTTGAGTTCGAGGGCGGGGACCATCCAGGAGCCGTCGAGGTACATGGCGACTTGGCCGTTTTGGAAGCGGTCGCTGGGGCCAAGGGCACCGAGCTGGCTGAAGTATGGCTTCCATGAGCCGTCGCGGACGAGCGAGGCGAGGAACAAGAGGGATTCGACGGCGGCAGGGGAGTTGACGGTGGTGGTGAGGCTGTCCGATGTCCAGAGTTCGCCGCCGGCCTGGAAGAAGAACTGCATAAAGGGCCATTCCCAGATGACCATGTCGAAGCCGGAGACGCCTGCGCTTGTGTCGGTGAGTTTCTTGGCGGCGGAGCGGAGGTCGTCCCACGTGCATGCACTTGTGGGATATGTGACGGGGTCGTCGGGGTGCTCGCGGTTGTGGCGGTCGAAGATGGCGCGGTTGAAGTAGAGGCCGACCTGGGCGGTGTCCTCGGGCAGGGCGTAGAGGTGGCCATCGACGCGGAGGGATTGGAGGAGCTGGGGCGGGAAGGCGGCGAGTTCGGCGGGAGTGAGGCCCGAGCGTGGGTCGTTGATGAAGGTATCGAGCGGTTCGAGCATGCCGCGAGCGACCATCTGGTGGTAGGTGGTGATGCGGAGGCGCATGACCTCGGGGCCCGTGCCCTGTGCGTGCCAGACGTTGTACTTGGCGTCGACGTCGCTGTGGCGCTGGTAATCGACGGCGACACCTGGGTGGAGCGTCTCGAAGCCGAGCGCGTAGGAATCCTTGAAGAGCCGATCCTCGAAGGGTTGTCCCCAGACGGTCATGGTGAGGGTGTCGCGGCCGAAGCTGGCGACGCGCGGCGGGATAAGCACGGCGGCGGTGGCGAGGATGAGCGCGGCGAGGGCGGCTGTGGAAACCCGCATGGTCAGGCCTCCTTGATTCCGGCGAGAGCGACTCCGCGCACGAGGGAATGCTGTGCGATGAAGAAGAGGATGATGAGGGGGAACACGAGGATGGTGGCGGCGGCCATCTGGACGGGCCAGGATTGCACGTAGAGGCCAGCGGAGAGATCGGCGATGGCGAGGGGGAGGGTTTTGTAGCGGGGCGAGTCGACGACGATGAGGGGCCAGAAGAAGGCGTTCCAGGAGTTGGTGAAGGAGAAGATGGCGAGGGCGGTGATGCCGGGCCATGCCATGGGGGTGACGATCGTCCAGAAGATCTCGAAATCGCCCATGCCGTCGAGGCGGGCGGCTTCGAGGAGGCTTTCAGGGATGGCGGCGATGACCTGACGCATGTAGAAGATGCCGAAGCCGCTGGCGAGGAAGGGGACGATGAGGGCCTGATAGTTGTTGACGTATCCGAACCACCGGCAGAGGAGGTAGGCGAAGACAAAGCTGACGGTCATGGGGAGCATCATGGTGGCGAGGACGACGGCGAAGAGGGGGCGGCGGGCGCGGAAGCGGAGCTTTGCGAAGGCGTAGCCCGCGAGGGCGTTGTGAGCTACGGCGAGGATGGTGGTGATGGAGGCGACGAGGATGCTGCTGAAGTAGAACTGGCCAAGTTCGGCCTCGCGGAATGCGCGGAGGTAGTTGGCCCACTGAGCGGTTTGGGGAAGGAGTGTGCGGAGTGTCGGGGGCTGCGTGGCTTGGGCATCGGATTTCAGGCTTGTGAGCACCATCCATGCGAATGGGGCGACCATCGAGAGTGCGACGGCCCAGACGGCGGCCTGCACGAGTAGGCGGAGGGTGAGCGAGGGATGGCGGAGGTGGCTCATGCGCGGGCCTCCTTGCGTTCGCGGGCGGCGAGTGCGAGCTGTGCGGCGGTGGCGAGGAGCGTGAGAGTGAAGATCACGACGCCGATGGCGGCGGCGTAGCCGAGCTGGCCTTTGCCGAACTGGTCGTAGATTTCGAAGTTGAGGACGGTGAGGTTTGCGCCCACTTGGCGGCCGCCCATGACGTAGACGAGGTCGAAGACCTGGAGGGCGGAGATGACGCCGGTGACCATGAGGAAGAGCGTCATTGGGGCGACGCCGGGCCATGTGACGTGGCGCAGGGTGCGCCAGCGGGAGGCGCCGTCGAGCTGGGCGGCCTCGTAGAGGCTTTCGTTCACGCTGGCGAGGGCGGCAAGATAGAGAACGACGCAAAGGCCGATCTGCCGCCAGATCGAGACGATGACGACCCATCGAAGAGGCCAACCGGCGAAGGAACCCTCGTTGAGCCAGTCGGGTGTGTTGGTGATGCCCAGGAGCGAGAGGAGCCAGTTGAGGAGCCCGGCGTGTGGATCAAGCACCCAACGCCAGACAAAGCCGATGGCGACGACGGAGACGATCGTGGGCATGAAGAGCATGGTGCGGACGAGGGCCTTGCCCTTGAACCAGCGGGCGTGGACGGCGGTCGCGAGGAGGAAGGCGGCAAGCACGGTGGGGGGCACGCTTGCGACGACGTAGATGAGTGTGTTGGCGAGGGCGG
>JAYVUC010000131.1:0-8502 GCA_043788295.1 Phycisphaerales bacterium | reverse complement strand
CCACGATTCGCTTGTCGCGCAGCAGTTCGGGAACTTCGCCGTTGACGACCATCTGGGCGAAGCCTTCGACGATCGCCGTCTTGCCCACCCCGGCTTCACCGAGCAGCACCGGGTTGTTCTTCTGACGTCGGCAAAGGATCTGGATGACGCGTTCGATCTCGTTGGCACGGCCGATGACGGGATCCAGCTTGCCCTGACGGGCCAGTTCCGTCAGATCGCGGCCAAAGCTGTCGAGTGCCGGCGTCTTGCTTTTGCCAGCCTTGCCGGATGCGGCCGCCTGGCCAGCCCCGCCACGTTCCGAAGTCCCTTCGGCCCCTTCCATTCCGTGGCCAAGCAGATTCAAAACTTCTTCGCGAACATCTTCCAGCTTCAGTCCAAGGTTCATCAGCACCTGGGCGGCGACCCCTTCCTGTTCGCGAATCAGGCCGAGCAGCAGGTGTTCGGTGCCGACGTAGTTGTGGTTGAGGTTGCGAGCCTCCTCGATGGCGTACTCGATGACCTTCTTGGCACGGGGCGTCTGAGGCAGACGGCCCATGGTCACCATCTCGGGACCCGGCTTGACGAGCTTCTCGACCTCGAGGCGGACCTTGCGAAGGTCGACTTCGAGGTTCTTGAGCACGTTGGCGCCGACGCCCGAGCCTTCCTTCACCAGGCCCAGCAGGATGTGCTCGGTCCCGATGTACTCGTGGTTGAAGCGCTGGGCTTCTTGGTTTGCCAGGGCCATCACTTTGCGGGCACGGTCTGTGAAGCGTTCAAACATGGTGGAAACTCCCCCGAGGGTGTGGTCAAAGGGGTCGGCACGGCCAAGACCCTCCCCATTCTATTCGCACAGCCGACGCCCTCGGGTGCGTCGACTGGCCTGTTATCGTTCAGCGGCAGCCTGAAGATCACTTTGCCGCATGGCAACCGAGCAATGTACCAACTTCGTCTCCCAGCGCTCGACTGGAAAGGGTATTCGGACCTCCCCATCTTTGATGTCGCCCGAACCATTCTGGCTTCCAGATTTTGTTCTGGTGGCACTCATTCACCCCAAAGAATTGCACGTCGCGTGCCAACCCTGCCTGAGGGGTGTCGTCGATTGGACCGCGCCATGCGGGCATGACGGCACCCGAACATGTCTGAATGCGGTGACGGCTGCCAATCCGGCGGTTGTGTTCAAGCACGCATGCACGCGCAGCGTGTCGTGATGTCGCGAGGGCGAACGCGTAAGCAGAAAGACGGGAAAGTACTTCCAGCGGTCGGCCCATGCTGCTTGCGGAAACGATTCGTCCATGTGATTCACGGTTTGCCTGCGCTATTTGAGGCCAGAGCTCGGTGCCCGCACACGGGCCCCAAGCCCATGCCAAGGCTACTATCAGGGTTCGGCGGATCGGCCGATTCCGGGTTCTCCCGCGATGATTCGCGGGGGCGGAACACATGTGGCTTCAGCGGCCCCCACGGGTGTGGGTTCGGGGGCAGATTCGGCTTGGGCGACACGCGTCGTCCCGGCGGGTCTTGGTGCCGGCTTCTTTGGTTCCCGATCCAACCAATGTGCCGGCGAATGTAGAGGAAATGCATGATTGACGAATCTCTGATCGCTTCGCTCCAGATCGACGACGCCGACATCGAGGCCCTGCTCAAGGGATCGGCGGCGGCGGGCAAGAAGTCCAATCACATGGACGACTTCCTGAGCGAGCAGATCGCCGACCTCACCCCGGGCAAGCTCATCAAGGGCAAGATCGTCGGCTTCGCCGGCGACGACGTGGTGGTCGAGGTTGGGCTCAAGTCCGAAGGCCTGATCCCCAAGGAAGAGTTCGAGGGCATCGATCTCAAGATCGGCGACAGCTACGACGTGCTGCTCGAGGAGATCGAGGGCGAGAGCGGGCTCATCCAGCTCTCCAAACGCCGGGCCGATCGGCAGATCAACTGGCAGAAGATCATCGACACCACCAAGGAAGGCGACGTTGTCGAGGGCATGGTCTCCAAGAAGACCAAGGGCGGCCTGCTCGTCGATATCGGCGTGCTCGTCTTCCTCCCCGCATCGCAGGTGGACGTGCGCCGGCCGGGCGACATCGGCGATTTCCAGGGTCGCAAGATCCGGGCGAGTGTGATCAAGATCGACCTTGAACGCCGCAACATCGTCATCAGCCGCCGCAAGCTGATCGAGGAGGAGCGCGACAGCGCGAAGAAGCGCCTGCTCGACACTCTGAAAGAGGGCGACCTGGTCTCGGGCACGGTGAAGAACATCGCCGACTTCGGCGCGTTTGTTGATCTGGGCGGGATCGACGGCCTCTTGCACATCACCGACATGTCGTGGAGCCGGATCAACCACCCCAGCGAGATCCTCAAGATCGACCAGAAGGTGGACGTGAAGGTTCTGAACATCGACCGCGAGAAGGAGAAGATCGCGCTGGGCCTGAAGCAGCGCGAGGCGTCCCCCTGGGCCGAGATCGAGAAGAAGTATCCCGTGGGCTGCCGCGTGAAGGGCTCGGTGGTGAACCTGATGTCGTACGGCGCGTTCGTGCGGCTCGAGGACGGCATCGAGGGCCTGGTACACATCTCCGAGATGTCGTGGACTCGCCGCGTGAACCACCCGTCGGAGATGGTCGAGCCCAACAAGGAAGTCGAAGTGGTTGTTCTTGAGATCAACAAGGACAAGCAGGAAATCAGCCTGGGCATGAAACAGATCGAGGTCAACCCTTGGGAGCTGGTGAGCGAGAAGTACCCGCCCGGCACGCTCATCGAGGGCAAGGTGCGGAACCTTGCGAACTACGGCGCGTTCGTCGAGATCGAGCCTGGGATCGACGGCCTGCTGCATGTGGGCGACATCAGCTGGACCAAGAAGGTCACGCACCCCAACGAGGCGTTCAAGAAGGGCGACAGCGTCAAGTGCGTTGTGCTTGATGTCGACCGCGAGCGTCAGCGCATCAGCCTTGGCACCAAGCAGCTCACCGAAGATCCGTGGCTCAACGCCATCCCCGAGCACTACAAGCCCGGCATGGTCGTTCGCGGCGCGGTGACCAAGATCACCAACTTCGGCGTGTTCGTCGAGCTCGAGGCCGAGCTCGAGGGCCTGCTGCACATCTCCGAGCTGGCCGACCACAAGGTCGAGAACCCGCAGGACATCGTGAAGGCCGGCGATGAGGTGGACGTGAAGATCCTCCGCGTCGACAAGACCGAACGCAAGATCGGCCTCTCGCTCAAGCGGGCCCAGTGGGGCGATGCCACCGGCGGCGCAGGGCCGACGGGCGCCACGCCCGAGGAAGAACCCACCAAGAAGGGCGGCAAGGGCGGCCCCACCCGCGGCGGCATGGACTCGCACGGAGCCATGGGCACCGACAAGATTCGCCTGGGCGGCGAATAAGGCCTTCGTTCTCATGTGAACTCCGAGGCCCGCGGAAACGCGGGCCTCTTTCTTTTTTGGCATCCGGCATCGCCGTCGGGCGGGGTACACTCGGGGCGTGAGCACGATCTCCGGGCATGTCCAAAGGATCAAGGCACTGTCCGCGCTGGTCGCGAGCCAGATCGCGGCGGGCGAGGTCGTCGAGCGCCCCGCGTCGGTCGTGAAGGAACTCGTCGAGAACTCGCTTGACGCGGGGGCCACACGGATTGTCGTCGAGCTCGAGCAAGGCGGCATCGAGCTTGTCCGAGTCACCGACGACGGCGGTGGAATCGTCCGCGAGGACCTGCCACTGGCGGTCATGCCGCACGCCACCAGCAAGATTTCGGACACGGGCGACCTGGACCGCATCGCGACACTCGGCTTCCGCGGCGAGGCCCTCGCGTCGATCGCCAGCGTGTCGCGGTTCTCGATCCGCTCGCGCACCGGCGATTCCGACGCCGCTTGGCAGCTCGACACCGACGGTGCGGTCGAGGGACTAAGCGAGCATTCACTGCGGCCAACCTCGGGACCGGTCGGAACATCCATCGGCGTGAGAAATCTGTTCTTCAACACGCCCGCGCGGCGCAAGTTCCTGCGAACAGTGGCGACCGAGCAGTCGCGGTGCGTGGACACGCTGGCCGAGCTGGCGCTCGCGCATCCGGCGGTATCGTTTGTGTGCAAGTGCGAGGGGCGGACGCTTCTCGACACGCCGATGGGCCAATCGCCGCACGACCGCGCTCTGGAGGTTCTGGGCAAGGAGCTCAAGACCCAGTTGCTCGTCGTGAACGCGGACCAGTTCGACGACCCTCGCGGGATCGCTCTGTGGGGACTCATCGGCCTCCCCTCGATCGCGCGAGCGACGCGCGGGGCGCAGCATGTGTTCATCAACGGGCGTGCGGTGCGTGACAAGACGATCCAGCACGCCTTGGCCGAGTCGTATCGCGGCATCATCGAGCCCGGACGCCACGCGACCGCGCTGCTCATGCTGGAGATGAGCCCCGCCGCGGTCGATGTGAATGTCCACCCGACCAAGGCCGAGGTGCGGTTCCGCGACTCGGGCGTGGTTCACTCGGTCGTCTACCACGCGTGCAAGCGGGCACTCGCAGCAGCGGACCTCACGCCGACGTTCTCTTCGATGCGACCCAACCAGGCCTTTCGCGCGGGCGAGGAGCGGGCGATCCTTCCCGGGGGCGGCGCTCAGCCCGGCTTTGCCCCTTCGGGAAACCCCGCGTCGCCCGCAGCGTTCATCGAGTACTTCAAACGCATCGCGCCGTCGAGACAACAGGAGCCGATCAGCTATCAGGCGATTCGGGAGGTGGTGGAAGGAAGTGCGAATCAAGGGATGCCAAGGGGGTTCGCGGCTGAACCGGGAGCCGCCCCCCGGCTTGCGCCGGGGGCTCTGACAGAAATGCCGACGCCCGCCCAGCGGATATTGCAGGTTCACAACAGCTTTGTCGTGACGCAGGATGAGCACGGCGTGCTCATCGTCGATCAGCACGCCCTGCACGAGCGGGTCATGTTCGAGGCTCTGCTCGCGCGCGTTGGCGAATCAGACCTGGAGAGCCAGCGGCTCCTAGTGCCCGTCGTTGTCGATGCCACGCCCGCGCAGCTCGCAAGGCTGGACGAGCTTGCCCCGCTTCTGAAGCGCATCGGCGTTGAGGCCGAGCCGTTCGGCCCGTCGCGCGTCGCGGTGCAGGCGTTTCCGACGTTTCTCTTTGATCGCGGGGTTGATCCGGCCGAGTTCCTCACCGATCTCTTCGAGAAATCGTCGGCCGAAGATTTCATGCCGGGCTCCGAGGACGCGCTTCGTGATGTGCTCGACATGATGTCGTGCAAGGCCGCGGTGAAGGCGGGCGATCGCATGAACGAGACGGAGCTGACTGAGCTTCTCAAGCTCCGCGAGGCGGTCGAGCGATCGAGCAACTGCCCGCATGGCCGTCCTACCACCGTTCGGCTTACGATCCGCGAGCTGGAACGTCTTTTCGGGCGGTCTTGAGCGTCACTGCCTGGCGACCAGGGCGACCTTGACGGCAACGATGCTCTTCCCGCGACGAATCGAGAGCTCCACCGTCTCGCCGGGCTTGAACCCCGAGAGCACGCGGACGAGTTCGGCCATCTCGCGCGTCGGGCGGCCATTGATCGAGCGGATCACGTCGTCCTTGTGAATCTCGCCCTCCTCGACCTTCACGACCAGCGGCACATTGCCGACCGGCCTGGCCTTTTTGTCTTTGATTCTGGGGCCAAAGCCCACGACCGAGACGCCATCGCCCTCGCCCGTCTCGATGTCAAGCCCGAGGCTCGCCATCCCGCGAGCGATCTCCTCGGGCACCTCGGGCAGAGCCCGCACCCAGGCTTTGAATCGCTTGTTGGCCTCGGCGATCGTGTGCGCCTCACCGCCCATCACGCGCTCGAACGACTTCACGCCCGTCGGGTCTTCGGCGAAGTGCGTCGTGTACTCGATGTACCAGTCTGTCAGCCTGCCCTCACGCTCGAGCCACAGAAACAGCGTCCGCGCGATCGCGTAGTTGGCCAGCGGGCGAAAGCCCATGAACTTCTCGTGCGGCATCGTTGCGAGCGTCTCGATCGTGATTAGCGTCCCGCCACGCTCGCGGCGTTTGGCGATGTTGGTCCGCCACGAATTGGCGAGCTTGATCGCTCCCACGCCATCGATCTCCGAGCCTGGCACCACGTCGTAGTCCTCGGTGAGGCTGCACAGGCCTTCTTGAACATAGATTGGGTGGCGCTGCCCGCGCCGGTCCATGTCGCGCCAGTGAAGCACATGCATGAACTCGTGACGCAGCGTCGCGCCGGTGTCCTGCGACACGAGACGTTTGTCGTCGTGGATATACGCCCCGCCGATCATGCTCGTGGACGACATCGCACGCGGGCCGAACATCTGCTCGGCCCAGCGACCAAACGCGTCGCCCTTGGGCAGCACGACAAGCACCCACGCGTCCAGCGCGGTGTCGGGGCCTTCCATGAGCCCTCTAAAAATGCTCCGCTCATCCTGCGTCGCCCATCGAACCACCTGCCGCACCTCGGTGCGGGCATCGGCGAATGCCGCCGCGTCGAACGACGAGAGGAAAGCGAGCCGCTGCTTTGCGTCGCGTTCCTCGGTGAACTTCACCTCAAAAAGCTTCTTCGTCAGCTCGACGTCCTTCTCGACGCGCTTGTCGAGAAACGTCGGCCACGCCTCGACCAGTTGCTTGTACGCGGGTTCGTCGGCGAGCGACTTCAGGTACGAATCGCGTCGCATCTGCCGCAGATCGGTGAATCCCCGCTCGATCGACTGCACCAGCCAATCCATCGCCCCGGCCTTGTCGCCCCGCACCGCCCGCACGCACGCGAGGTTGTAATACGGCGTGAACTTGCCCTTGCCCGCGTCCACCATCTTCAGCAGCCATTCCTCGGCGTTCACCCAGTCCTTGGCGGCGATCGCCTCCATCGCGCGAGCTTCCAGGTCTTCCTGGGCTGCGGGCTGGGGGGTGGGCTGAGACTTGGGCACCGGCTTGGTCTGCGTGTCCACCCTCGGCTGGGCGAATGCCCGAACCACGCACCCAACGAATATCGCGGCGATGATGATGTGAAGTCGCGTCACAACCGATGCCTCCAGGTGCCGGCGAACAGCATCGCCAATGCTCGCGGATACACCCGGCATTCAGCCTCGAACACGCGTGCTGCGAGTGTCTGGACTGTGTCGCCACGCATCACTCCGACTGTTTCCTGCAGCACGATGGGCCCGTGGTCGTACAGCTCATCGCAGAGATGGACCGTGCAGCCGCTCTGCGTGCAGCCCGCCGCCAGCACCGCCTCATGCACACGCGAGCCGTACATGCCCGGCCCGCCGAACTTCGGCAAGAGCGCGGGATGGATGTTCACAACTCGCCCCACAAGCTCGCGCGGGATCGGTAGTTTCTTCAGATATCCGGCCAGCACAACCCACTGGGCCTCATGCCGGTGCAGCAAGGCTTCCAAATCGTCGGCCTTGATCTCACCGGGCACGACTTGCGTGGGCAAACCCGCCGCAACCGCGCATTCGACCCCCCCGCACTCCTTCGACGCGACCACCAGCACTACTTTCGCGTTGAGTTCGCCGCGATTGATCGCTCCCAGCAGATTTTCAAGTGTCCGCCCGCTCCCCGACAAAAACACGGCGAGCCGCGCCGGACTCTTCTCGGGCTGGCTACTGGCTCGCGGCACGGGCATGCGTTCCTCTCACGGCATCGCTTTCACCGCGGCCTCGGTCGTGTCGACGAGCATGAGCACGCGGTGCAGCTTGGTCAGCTCGAACACAGCCTTGAGATTCGCGTCCAGCCCGCACAGCACGAGCTTGCCGCCATTCTTCTTGCACCCCTGATTGAGACTGACGAGTGCCCCCAGCCCCGCCGACGCCACGAGCCGCACATCGTGCATCTCCATCACGATCTTCCACTTCGCAGCCGGTGCCTGCTCCTCGATCTCCGCCTTCATGATGGGCGATTCGTACTCGCCGATCTTCTCGCGCTCGGGCCGCGCGATCAGAACGCCGTTGGTGATCTTCATGTTCGTGAACGAGGATTGGCTCATGGTCGTCTCACCCTGAACAGTCGGGCGTGCTGCTTCAAACACCGATCAGCACCCCGCGGGCGGGGTCGGGCTGGTCGGCTTGCGGAATGGTATGGGCCTTCCATCGTCCCCGACCGAGACCAGCGTCATGGTGGCCGCCGTCACCCGGGCCGTGGTCCCGTCGGTCGCCCGCTGGGCTTCCACCTCGACCTCGACGGTGACGCTCGTTGTGCCCTCCCGCGCGGTGCTGGCGTAGAAGCTCACGACATCGCCACGAACACGGGCTGCTTGAACTCCACCCGATCCATCGACACCGTCACCCACTTGTGGCTGCCAAATCGAAGGGCCTCGACAAAGCCCGCCTGACCGATGTACGCCAGGATCACCCCACCGAAGATCGTGCCGTAGTGGTTGGTGTCCCGCGGCATCATCACGACCCGCAGGCTCAATCGCCGGTTTGCCATGGGGGCAGGATAGGAACCCGTGAGAATCTACGGTTGACCCAGCCCACGTTCCGTTGACACAACCCAACCCCGGCTACAACTGCCCGGGGCAAGGAGTGTCACGATGGCAAGGAAGGTCTATACCGAAGAGTT
>JAYVUC010000130.1:0-10871 GCA_043788295.1 Phycisphaerales bacterium | reverse complement strand
CGTACACATCATCAACACCCACCTCACCGTTCACGGCCCTCCATCTCCATGAAAACCGAAGCCACCACCGTTCCCGCGTACCTGGATTCGCTCCCGCCCCCCCGATGGTGGATCAGGTGGTTGCCGCTGATTTGCGCCCGAGCAGAGTTGCCGGGCGGAGCGAGCCCACCGTGATGATATCAAGCACCAAGGGAAGAAGAAGGCCGCTCCGCCGCAGCGCCTCCGCGCAGCCGCCCGCGCGGAGCCCGACCGCCGCACGTCCGTCGGGTTGGCAAGTTCGGCGGCCCGTGCGCGGGCACGCTCTGACAGGCCGCCCTCCGCGTGGGGGGTGGCCTGGATGCGCCACGCGATGCGGCGGACGAGGTAGACGCTATGTGTGTGAGGGGCGGCTCTGAATTCGTTCGTCAAAGAGTTCGGCGTATTGGGGGGGCGATCGTGCAGTTCGCCGATCGACATCTTCTCAAGCGCCCCCCCACGCGAGGTCCTTCGAAACGGTTGTCGTCATGGGCAGGTCTCCATACGCCCGCACCGTTAACGCGCGGTACGGTCAGACACACTGAGGCCCTGGGGGGGGCTTCTTCGCCCAGTTCAAGTTCGATGTCCGCTTCTTCTTGATGCTCAGATTGCGGGGCGTGTGTGGCCGTTGCCGCCGATCCAACGCCGAGGCCCGTCGCCTTGGCACGCCGGTGCCATCGCATCGCGCCCGTCGCAAGGATGGCGATCACCTCACGGCGGCGCTGGTCGGCGGGAAGATTGGCGTCATCGTCATTGGCAACCACCGGCGATACTCCCGTCTCGTCGTCGGACGATTGAGGTGGCGTGAGGGCGAGAAGGCAAGGCATGTCTTCTCCTCGGCTACATACGCCACGCGGAGGCGGGCTGTCCGCACTGGGCATGCGAGCTTGCGACCTGTTTCGAATCGCGTGGGTGCGCTGCCACCGCACGCGCTGCGTCGCCGGAGCGATGAGCGCCAATGCGTCGGCATCAAAGGCGACTGGCTTTGGGTTCGAAATCGATACGGCCCGTGGCGACCGCGTCACGTGTTGATGACCCGCGAGAGGTGACGCCACGGCTATAACGGCGTACCGGGTAAGACCGAGAGACTCTGAGACTTTCTCGGTTCGGGCGGGAGCCCGCGGGGGGAATCGCGCCGTCCCCGAGTCTCACCCCGCCAGACCGTGAGACTTTTCGATGAGGGGTATGTCGAACCACTCGGCAAAACGTGGCCCGCCAACTCGGACAAAAGTGCAAACGCCCCAACCTTGCGGTCGGGGCGTTCACTTCTAACGGGTGGGTCGCCCAAACTGAAGGACAGTTTCTGGACGACCCCGGCAATAGCGGGGAGTGGATTTGAACCACTGACCTCCGGGTTATGAGCCCGACGAGCTACCAGGCTGCTCTACCCCGCAATCTAGTCCCAAGACTAGGGCGAGCAGCCCGAACTGTCAATGAGCGGCGGGTCGAAAGACGGCCTCTTCTCCTCCGCAGCCGCAAAGTCTAGAGTGTTTGCCCTCCGGGGCTCTACGCGAAACTGGGCGAATACAGGCCCACCAGTACGGCCCTGCCATGAAATGCAAGTTGACGATGGCTCTTCACGAGGTGTCGCCTGGGTGGTTCCGCGAACAGTCAGTGGTCCTGGAATTGGTCAACGGGTCACATCAACGACGAACTGGTTCGGTGGATCAGTACGAGAAATTGGCGTTGGGATCGGTCGAGCCGGGGGCGACGCCGCCCGAGCTGCCGAGGATCGCTCCGGAAGTCGCTCCTGAGACGATGAGGACGACGTTGCCTGCGACGAGTTCGTAGTTGTTGGAGTTGCCGGAGCAGGTGTTGCGGGAGAGGAAATTGCCGGCGGCATCCACCTTGATGCCGCGTACGGCCTGGGTGCAGTTGTTGCCCTCGATGCGGTTGTCGGCGCCGGTGGCGTGAATGTTGAATCCGGTGGCGCTGCCGTTGGCGTTGAGCGAGCAGAGGTTGTTGCGGATGACGCACTGACTGGAGCACTCGATCCCGCCGAGGTTGCCGAACTGGACGGTGCAATCGGCAACGGTGCACCCAGTGCCCACAATGATATTGATGGTCTGGGCGAAGTTGACCGAGCAGTGGGCGATCGTGCACCCGGTGCCCGCCGTGATCCCGGCGAGGCTGGAGCCGTTGACGGTGCACCCGTTGATGGTGCTGACGGTGCCCACCACCAGGCCGTTGCCGCTCGAACTGTTGACCGTGCAGTTGGCGATCGAGCAATAACCGCCGGTGCGCATGGCGTCGACCACCCCCAGGTTGAAACCGGAGAAGCAGTCGGAGATGGTCGAGCCTTGGCCGACGACCATGCCGGCGGTGGAGTTGGAGAGCGTCTGGCAGGCCCGCATGATGCCCTGGTTGCCAGCGTTGATGCCGCCGCCGCCGTTGAGGCGGGCCGAGCAGCGCTCGAGGAGGTAGCTGTTGCCGGTCTTGATTCCGACGCCGCCATTGCCGGTCGCATGGATGTCGCAGACGCGGCAGTTGGGGGAGAAGACGGTCAGAAAGTCGATCCCATCGCCCACCCAGTTGCTGATCGTGCCATTGAGAACGACCACGTTCGCGGGATTGGCCGAGGAACCCGATGATGTGGCGATGCCATCGCTCAGACCGCCGCCGCCGGCAAGGTTGAAGCCGCAGAGGTCGATGGTGACGTTGTCGGCAGAGACCTCGATGCCGTTCTTGGCGTTGGCGCCCGTGATGTTGCCCGTGAGGTAGTAGGAGCCGGGGCTGTTGATCCGGAACGTCGCCGTGGCGGTGCCGGGAGTGTTGGTCGCGCTAATCGCGATGCGAGGCTCGACCTCGGCGAGCGTCTTGTACGTGCTCGTGATGGGTCCTGCGGGCGGGTTGAGCGGCCCCATGGCGACCAGCAGTGCCAGGGCGGCGGTGATGACCGCGCCAGCGGCGAGAACGGCAGTACAAGAGGGTGCTTTCATGTCAGGTCTCCTTGGGCGGTGCGGGTGATGGATCAGTACGTGAAGTTGGCATTGGGATGGGTGGAGCCGGTGGAGTCGGGGGCCGAGTTGCCGCTAATGGCCGCGCTGGCGGGGGCGGTGCGGTCGAGGATGGGGCCGCAGACGTTGTTGGCGGCGATGACCCAGTTGATGGTGTTGTCCGCGCACGTGTTCCTCAAAATGATGTTGCCGGATCCGGAGACCTCAATGCCCCGGTCGGCGAATGCGCAGGTGTTTCCCTCGATGCGGTTGTCGGTGCTCGAGGCCCAGATATTCGCGCCGTCACCGGTGCGGGCGCCGTTCGACGAGCACGTGTTGGCGAGAACCACGCAGTAGTTGACGACGGCGATGCCGTCGAGCGTGTTGGAGCGCGCCGTGCAGTTGACGATCGTCGTGCCATTGCTCGTCAGGATCCCTGACCCCTCGTTCTCATACGAAGCGCATCCGATGATGGTGCACCCCTGGCTCGAGGAGATACCGTTGATCGTATTGTTGATCGCGGTGCAGGACGTGACCGTGGCGGCCGTGCCCGCCGAGATGCCGTTGAACCCGTTACGGGAAACCGCGCATTGGGTGATGACGGCCCCGAAGCCCGCGTTGATTCCATTCTGGACGTTGCTGTCCGCCGAACATCGAGTGACGGTGGTCCCCGAGTTCACGGCGATGCCGTGGCCCGCGTTGTTGTTGGCGCGGATGTCCGCGACGGACGTGCTGAGCGGCGCATAGGACTGAATGTCGATGCCCTCATCGCCCCAGCCGCGCACCGAGCCGTTGCGGATGGCGATGCTGTTCATGCCGAACTCGGACGTCGAGATGCCGTCGAGCGAGCCCGCGACGCCCAGAAGATCAAAGCCCATGAGATCGAGGGTGACGCCGCTGGAAGCGATCTCGACGCCGTGCTTGTTGGCGACGCCGGTGATGTTTCCTGTGAGGTAGTACGACCCCGGCTGGGTGATCTTGAAAAGACTGTTGGCATCGCCGGGGGTGTTGGTCGCGTTGATGGCGATCCGCGGCTCGACCTCGGTGAGCGTCTTGTATGTCGAAGCCACAGGCCCCGCAGGCGGGTTCAGAGGCCCCATCGCCGCAAGCAGCCCCAGCCCGCCTCCAACAACAAGCGCAATCGCGGCGGTGGCAAGACGGGAATGCGTGGGATCAGTGGTGGGGGTGGGGGTGCGGGCCATGGTGAGGCTCCTTTTGGGCACGCGCCACGCAGCCCAAAAACGTTCCGGGAGTCGCAGACGTGCCCAGGCCCAGTGTACAGGGAGTCGGGTAATTGCCAAATGGTCAAATTGCCGAATTGCCCAATTCCAAGGCGGAGTGCCCAAGCCGTTTACCGCCTTTATTTGGCAATTTGGCCATTTGCGACTCCGTCGCACGTCCCAGTACGCTGAGGATGCTCCGTACTGGTCATGGTTTGCTCCGTCCACTCAAAGGTTTGGGCCATTCTTGCCGCAGGTGTGCCTCGCCCAGCCACCTGTATACTGCCTCAGCTCCTCTCAGCCCGTACACCATGGACCACCCCAACCCACACCCTCCCGACCCCCCGCCCGGCGATCCCCCCCCCGATGATCCCTCGCCCAAGGACACGGCAGGATCAACGGCCGATCTTGACCCGCACGCCAGAACAGCCCGATTGGCCCAGCACGGCGAGGCCTTGGGCGCGTCGCGTGCGCTCGCGGAGAAGCCCGACGACGCTATCGGGCCATACAAGTTGCTCCAGGTGATCGGCGTGGGCGGCTTTGGCACCGTCTGGCTGGCCGAGAGGCGTGCGCCGATGGTCCAGCGTGTTGCGATCAAGGTCATCAACCCCGGCATGGACTCCCGCGCCGTCATCGCCCGCTTCGAGCAGGAACGCCAGGCCCTCGCCGTGATGGACCATCCCAACGTGGCCAAGGTCTTTGACGCGGGGACCACGCCTACTGGCCGCCCGTACTTTGTCATGGAGCACGTCGCGGGCGAGCCGATCACTGATTACTGCGACCGCCACAACCTCAGCATCCGCGACCGCCTGGAACTCTTCGCCTCGGTCTGCGAGGCCGTGCAGCACGCCCACCACAAGGGCATCATCCACCGCGACATCAAGCCTTCCAACATCCTGGTCACCGTGCGCGATGGGCGGGCCAGCCCCAAGGTCATCGACTTTGGCATCGCCAAGGCCATCAGCCACTCCCTCACCGACAAAACGATCTTCACCGAGCAGGGCCAGCTCATCGGCACCCCCGAGTACATGAGCCCCGAGCAGGCCGAGATGGGCGCGACCGACATCGACACCCGCACCGATGTCTACTCGCTGGGCGTGGTGCTCTACGAGCTGCTCTCGGGCCTCCTCCCCATCGAGCCCTCGCGCCTGCGGGCCGCGGGCTACGCCGCGATGCAGAAAATGATCCGCGAGGACGAGCCCCAGCGGCCCAGCACGCGCCTCTCGACCGTTGACGACAAGACCGGCGCCGACATCGCCCGCCACCGCGTGGGCCAGCGCGAGGCCCTCACCCGCGAGCTGCGCCGCGATCTGGACTGGATCCCGATGAAGGCCCTCCGCAAGGACCGCAGCCAGCGCTACGACAGCCCGGCGGACCTCGCCAAGGACGTGCGGCGGTACTTGAACGGCGAGGCGCTTGACGCGGGGCCGCAGTCAACGGCCTATCGCGTGCGCACCTTCGTTCGCCGGCACCGCGGCGCGGTGCTTTCGGTCAGCGCGGTCTTCATGGTGCTGGTGCTGGGCGTGATCGGCACGTCGTGGGGGTTCGCAAAGGCGCGAACAGCCGGAATCGAGGCCGACGAGAAGCGGACGCTCGCCGAACAGAAGACCGCCCAAGCCGAGGCCGCTCTTGAAGAAAGAGACAAGGCTCGCTTCGAGGCCGTAATCCGGCGTGAAGTCGCCGAGCAGCAGGCGTACATAGCGAATGTGCAGATGGCCGGGACGTACCTGGATCTTCGGCAGTTTGATCGCATGCGTCAGCGACTAGACGCCTGCCAAAAAACTAGCGGCCTCACCGGCCTGCCGATGCGCGGATGGGAGTGGGGCTGGCTCAATGCAACCGCGAACAACTCGCTCTTCGAGCTAACAGGGCACAAGGAATATGTCATGTCTGCCGCGTTCAGCCCCGACGGCACACGGATCGTGACCGCGTCGGAGGACAACACCGCCCGGGTGTGGGACGCGGCCACAGGCAAGAGCCTCGCCGAGTTCAAGGGCCACACGGGCTCGCTCAGTGCCGCCGCGTTCAGCCCGGACGGCACCCGCGTCGTCACCGCATCGTGGGACCTAACGGCGCGGGTGTGGGATGCGGGGTCGGGCGCGAGCCTCGCCGAGTTCAAGGGCCACACGGGCGTACTCAGTGCCGCCGCGTTCAGCCCGGATGGCACGCGCGTGGTTACCGCTTCGTTTGACCATAAGGCGCGGGTGTGGAATGCGGCGACGGGCACGAGCCTTGCCGAACTCAAGGGTCACACGAAGCAAGTCACTTCCGCCGCGTTCAGCCCGGACGGAACGCGCGTCGTCACCGTGTCGTGGGATCATACCGCTCGCGTGTGGGATGCGGCGACGGGCGCGAGCCTCGCCGAGTTCAATGGCCACACGGGTGCGGTCTACGCTGCTGCGTTCAGCCCGGATGGCACTCGCATCGTCACCGCATCAGGGGACCGTACGGCGCGGATGTGGGAGGTCGCCACGGGCGCGGCCGTGGCGGAATTCAGTGGACATACGGGCCACGTTTACTCCGCCGCGTTCAGCCCGGACGGCACGCGGATCGTCACAGCGTCCAGCGACAACACCGCCCGTGTGTGGGACGCGGCCACCGGCGCGGCCGTTGCGGAACTGAAGGGTCATTCTGGGGAGCTCATTCTCGCCAGATTCAGCCCAAACGGTACTCGCATCGTAACCGCGTCGAGTGACAAGGCCGCCCGTGTGTGGGACGCGGCCACGGGCACCAGCCTTGTCGAACTCAATGGCCACACGGGCGAGGTTACATGCGCCGCGTTTAGCCCCGACGGTACACGCATCGTCACCGCGTCGTGGGACAAGACCGCGCGGGTATGGGATGCGGCCACGAGCGAGAGCATCACCGAGCTCAAGGGCCACACGGGCGGCGTTTGCTCCGCCGCGTTCAACCGGGAGGGCACCCGTATCGTCACCGCGTCGTGGGACAAGACCGCGCGTGTATGGGATTCGGCCACTGGCGGGAGCCTCGCCGAATTCAAGGGGCACTCGGGCATAGTCCTTTCCGCGGCATTCAGCCCGGACGGCGCTCGGATCGTTACCGCGTCGCTCGACGATACCGCGCGGGTGTGGGAGGCGTCTACGGGCGCGAGCCTGACCCAATTCAAGAGAAACATGTTTGTTGCCGCAACCCTTTTCAGTTCCGACGGAACGCGGATCATTAGAGTGTCGCGCGACCACCCCGCACGGGTGTGGGACGCCGCCACGGGCGCCAGCCTCGCCCAACTCAACGGCCACACGGGCGATGTCACATCCGCCGCGCTCAGTCCGGGCGGCACGCGGATCGTCACCGCGTCCAGCGATAACACAGCCCGTGTGTGGGACGTGGCCACAGGCACGAGCCTCGCCGAACTCAAGGGACACACGGGCTGGGTCTGTTCCGCCGCGTTCAGCCCCGACGGCACCCGCATCGTCACCGCGTCGGATGACAAGACCGCCCGTGTGTGGGATGCGGCCACGGGCGCGGTCGCGGTCAAACTGAAGGGGCACACGAAACGGGTCAACTCCGCCGCGTTCAGCCCCGACGGCACCCGCATCGTCACCGCTTCAGAAGACAACACCGCGCGTGTGTGGGATGCGGTCACGGGCGCGGATCTTGCTGAACTGAAGGGCCACACGAGACAAGTCACCTCCGCCGCGTTCAGCCCGGACGGCACGCGGATCGTCACGGCGTCTTATGACAACACCGCCCGGATGTGGGACAGCGTGCCCTTCCGCGACCGCCGCTACCCCGCCATCCCGGTCGCCATGCTGACGGCGCTCGCGAAGGCCACCGCGATAAACGATCGCGCCTGGCCCGTCGTCGCTGCATCCACCGCTTCGCCCGCCGCCGTCGCGCTCGCGCTGGATCAGGCCACGCAGGCCGCCGCTTTGGCTCCTGATGCTGCCGACATCGTCAACACGCTGGGCGTGGCCCAGCACCGCGCCGGCAGGTATGAAGTGGCCCTCGCCACCCTCGCTCGCTCGGCGGCGCTCTACGCCAAAGCGGGCAAGACCCAGCCCGCCGACCTTGCCTTCACTGCCATGGCCCACGCCAAGCTCGGCCACGCAAACGAGGCCAAGGCCGCCCTCGCAGCCCTGCGCACACTCATGGCCGCGCCCCCGCCCAATAACGACGCCGAGTCGCAGGGCTTCCTCCGCGAGGCCCAGGCCCTCATCGAGCCCGGCGCAGCGCCCAAGAAGTAAGCCGCGTGAGCGCCATGCCGACCCCGATGCTGCAACCACCACACCCCCAACGTTGCGCCTTCCCATAATCACGCCCATGCACGCGAGCCCGGGGCGTTCCATTGCGTGAAGCGTCCGCGAATCACCGCCCGGGGATGGCTCCAACGTCCGGGTGTGCCGGATTCTGATGCAAAGCGTGACCTTTTTGCCACGAAAGGTTCCGGCCCTTGCACGGGGCACTCCGTCCTTTGCACGTTTTTTTCCGTCCCGTGCAAGGGGCGCACCGTCCCCCGCACGCTTTGCTCCGGCCCTTGCACGCGGAGCAACCTTATTGCCACGAAATGTTCCGTCCTTGGCACAGCGCGAGACCGTGTTGGTGGGGGTGGCCTCATCAATCCCGGTGCGCCACCGGCCTGACTAGAGTTCTGCACACACATATGGAGACCGCCATGACCACTGCCCAAACCCATACCCACGATCACCCTCATGCCCAGGACAATGCCGACGCCTCCGGCTGCTGCGGCGGGGCGGCCAAGCAGGCCAGCGGCGGCTGTTGCAAAGATGTCGTCAATGTCATTCCGCGGCTGGGCAAGGTCGACAAGGTCGAGACCATCGCCGCCCTTTCCACGCCCGACCTGCTCCTGCGTTTCCGCAAGGGCGTCGAGAACTTTGATCGGCGGCTCTTCTGGCTCACCGAAGAGCAGCTCGATCAGGCGTTTCTGCCCGACGCGGGCGTGGGCCGCTGGCCGGCCCGCGTGCTCATCGGGCACGTCGCCGACGCCGATCTTGTCGCGGTGCATCGCATGCGGAAGATTGTCGCCGAGGAACGCCCGCTGCTTGCCGAGTGGGACGAGAACGCGTTTGTCGATCAGAATCTCTACGGCGTGGGCCAGGGCGTCTCGGGCGGGGGCTCGATCGGGGCGTTCGTTGCGATCATCCACACGCTGCGTCAGTGGGCGGCGATGTGGCTCGCGGGCCTGAGCGAGGCGCAGCTGGCACGCACCGGCATGCACCCCAGCAAGGGCGAGCAATCCGTCCGCACGATCGTCGCCAGCTACACCTACCACCTCGAATCCCACGCGGCGTACCTCAATGCCAAGATCGTCAAGTTTCTGGGCGAGGCCGCGGAAGCCACGACTGAACCGCAGGCAAGTGGGGGCGGTGGGGGATGCGGCTGCAAGCACTGATCGGTGGTCCGACTCTTGGTGGTCCGGTTCTCCGAACCGGATATTGTGCTGCAAGCCCTTGGCCCGTTCCGGACCCGGTTCGGAGAACCGGGCCACCTCAGGGCATCTGGGGTATCCTCTCCCTCGATGGCCGAGCGATTCTTCCCATGCTCCTCCTGCGGCTCAAAGCTCACCTTCGCCCCCGGTGCGGGCGCGCTCACATGCACCCACTGCGGCACCGTCAACCAGATTCCTGACGCGCCCGCCGAGCGGCAGGTCGAGGCGGTCGAGGAACTCGACTACGACTCGTTTCTCAATGACCTGGCGTCGCAGCACGAGACGGTGGACCGCGTGGAGGTCGTGTGCGAGAGCTGCGGGGCGCACACGCAGCTCTCGGACAATCAGACCAGCGGCAAGTGCGGCTTCTGCGGGAGCCCGATCGTCGCGCAGGGGAAGTCGGTCAAGCTGATTCGGCCGCGCGGGCTGCTGCCGTTTGGGATCGATCGCAAGAAGGCGTCGGCGACGTATGAGACGTGGCTCGCGTCGCTGTGGTTTGCGCCCAGTGATCTGAAGAAGCAGGCGTTCCTCGATCAGTCGTTGCAGGGGATTTACCTGCCGTTCTGGACGTATGACGCCGACGCGACGACCGACTACACGGGCCAGCGCGGCGAAGATTACTGGGTCACCGAGACGTACACCCAAACGGTGAATGGCCAGCAGCAGACGCGGACGCGGCAGGTTCGCAAGACGCGGTGGTATCCGGCGCGTGGCAGGGTACACGACAGTTTCGATGACATTTTGATCCCCGCGACCGCGTCGCTCTCGGAGAGCAGGCTCGAATCGCTGGAGCCGTGGGATTTGCCGTCGATCACGGCGTATGACGACGCGTATCTGGCGGGTTTCACGGCCGAGAGCTATTCGGTGCCGCTGGAAGCGGGGTTTGGCAAGGCGACGGTGCGGATGCAGCCCACGATCGACCGGACGATCTGCCGCGACATCGGCGGCGACCACCAGATCATCTCGAGCAAGGACTCGGTGTACTCGGATATCACGTTCAAGCACCTGCTGCTGCCCGTGTGGATCACGGCGTACAGGTACAACGCGCGGGTGTTCCACATCATCATCAACGCACGCACGGGCGAGATCTCCGGCGAGAGGCCCTGGAGCTTCTGGAAGATCTTCTTCACCGTGCTGCTCGGGCTCGCGGTGGCGGGCGGCATCGCGGCGATCGTGGCGATGTCGAAGCGGTGAGGGGACTGGTCAAATGGTCAAATGATCAAATCAGAAGGACTGATCAGGGTGGGCGGCGGTCGGAGGAGATGGCGGCGATGAGCCACGGGGCGGCGGTTG
>JAYVUC010000129.1:0-11040 GCA_043788295.1 Phycisphaerales bacterium | reverse complement strand
CACCGTGACGGTGAGCCCGTCGGGGATCTGCAGGATGACAGGGTTCGCAAACCCGCAGACGAGCTTGATCGTCTTGCCCGAAACCACCGCCGACCAGCCCGTGCCGACGACCTGCATCTGACGCTCATAGCCCTTGGTCACGCCCACCATCATGTTGGCGATGTGGGCCCGGGTGGAGCCCCAGCTGGCCTTGGCCTGCCAGTTGTCCTTCGATACGCCGTCGGCCAGCACGACCGAGACGTTCTTGGCGCCCTCGTCAAGCGCGACCTTCAGCTCGGGGCGGAACGTGTAGCTCAGCTTGTTCTTGACACCGGCGACCTCGACGGTCATGCCGTTGAGCGAGACTTTCACGCCCGCAGGAATCTCAACTGGTTTTTTACCGATTCGTGACATCGAAACCTGCTCCTTCGCGTGCGGCTCACCGGCGTGCCGGGCTTCCGCGATTCAATTTCCAGACTCCGAACACCAACCACAACTCATTTGAACCAGTTCACACGATCACTCGACGACGCACAGAAGCTCGCCACCGATACGCTCCTCGCGGGCCTTGCGATCGCTCAGCACGCCACGCGAGGTGGAGACGATCGCGATGCCCAAGCCGCCCAGCGGCTTGGGAATCGCCTCGACGCCGGTGTACACGCGGCGGCCGGGCTTGCTCATGCGGAGCAGCTTGTGGAAGAGCGGCTGACCGCCGGGGCCGTAGCGGAGCTTGATCTTGATGAGCCCCTGCCTGCCGTCCTCGATCACGTCGAATCCATCGATGTAGCCTTCAAGCTGCAAGACGCCCGCGATGCCGCGGCACACCTTGTTGTTGAGACAGTCCACCGACTTTGACTTGTTCCGCGTCGCGTTGCGGATCCTGGTCAGCATGTCCGCGATTGGATCTCCGGTCGCCATTCCGATTCCCCTAACTGTCCCGCACGCTGTGTGCCGCAGGACTCTTTGACTCTGCTTCACTCGCCGCAGCCTGGCCGCGGCCCGTCCACCAACCCCATCCAACTCAATTTCCTGCGTGATCGTTCGTGATCCCACAAGATCGACGACTTACCAGCTGGCCTTACGCATGCCCGGGATCTTGCCCTCGAGGGCCAGTCGCCTGAGCACCATGCGGCAGACACGGAACTTGCGGTACACGCCGCGGTCCCGGCCTGTGAGCTGGCACCGGTTCACCTTGCGGGTGCTGAACTTGGGAACCCGCCTGCTTTTCGCCATCTGTGCCTTCGTCGCCATGCTTCTTTCTCCGAACCCCTGGGCTTCTCGCCGCCGGGTCCATCAAACTTTCAAGACCGATCCTGCGTTCCAGACAGAACTCGCTGCTTCCTTACGCCCGCTTCTTGCGTTCCTCGGGCTTCACAAACGGCATGCCCAGACACTCGAGCACAAACCTCGAAAGTGCTGGCGTGCTGCGTGTGAAGCAGACGTTGATGTTCATGCCGTGGGTGAAGGTCACCTCCGCCATGTTGATCTGCGGGAAGACGCCCTGCTCCTGAAGGCCCAGTGCGTAGTTGCCCTGCTTGTCGAATGCCTTGTCGTTCACGCCGCGGAAGTCCTTGATACGCGGGGTCGCAAGGTTGATGAACAGGTCCAGGAAGTGCCACATCCGCTCGCGGCGGAGAGTGACCATCGTCGCCGACTCGAACCCCTCGCGGAGCTTGAAGTTCGCCACGCTCCTCTTGGCCTTGACGACCACGGGCTTTTGGCCTGTGATGGTGGTCAGGGTGTCGATGGCTGTCTGACGCTTCTCGGGCGGGAGTTTGGTGCCCTCGATGTGCCGGCCAAGATTGACGTTCAGCACGATCTTATCGAGCTTGGGCATCGCCATCGGGTTCTTGATCCCGAACTTCTCGGTGATCTTGCCACGCACTTGCGACTCAAAGAGAGTCTTCAGACGCGGGGGAATCTTGGGGCTCGCCTCGGCGGCCGCGATGGCTTCCGCGCTGTGGCCCTTGGATGCCCCGCCCTTTTTGGTCGCGCCGTCGCGGCGGCCCTTGCCAGCCGCCTTGTCGCCGCCGTGTGGTTTTTTGCCTTCTGCTTCGTTCGCCATGGCTCTATCCGCCTCGCTCGTCACGCGTCCAAAGGGCCCGCGCTATTCCTGAATACTCGTTCCTGAAATCTTGACCCTGATAAATACTCTACTTTGAAACTTACTTTTTCCTCGCCGGACTGACCACGCCAAGCTCGCCGCCGCCCTTGACCGCCACCCGCACCTTCGAGCCGTCGGGCTTGGTCGTGAACCGCACGCGGGAGGGCTTGCCCTCTACCACCGGGTTCACCTTGCTCACATGCATGGGCGTCTCGCGCCGCACGATCCCGCCCGTCTGGTTGGTGCGATTGGGCTTCATGTGCCGGACGTGCATGTCCACGCCCTTCACCGTCACCGTGCTCTTCTTGGTGTCGACCGCGATGATCTCGCCCACGGAGCCCTTGTGGTCTCCGCTGTTCACGATCACCGTGTCGCCTTTGCGTACGTGCCTTCCCATGACTTCTGCCTCACTTCCGCGAAACACTCAGAATCCAAACCCGCTCACACCACTTCCGCCGCCAGCGACACGATCTTCATGTAGTTCTTGTCGCGAAGCTCGCGGGCCACTGGCCCGAAGATCCGCGTGCCCTTGGGGTTTCCGTCGTCCTGGATCAGCACGACGGCGTTGCTGTCGAACTTGATGTAGCTCCCGTCGGCCCGGCGCGTCGACTTGGTCGTCCGCACCACCACCGCCTTGCTCTTGTCGCCCTTCTTGACGTCAGAGCCCGGGAGCGACTTCTTGATCGAGACGAACACCCGGTCGCCCACGTTGGCGATACGCCGCGTGAACTTGCCGGTCCCCGTCGAACCGCCATACACGCGGATCACGTAGGCGATCTTGGCGCCCGAGTTGTCCGCGACTTCACATCTTGTTTCTGCTTGGAGCATCGTTCACCCGCTGTCAAAGCCACCACACCGCGTTCTTGATCCCGATCCGTAGGTCGTTCTATCCCGGCCATCCGTCAGACGATTTCTTTCGCGCTCGCCAAGGCGGCCGCCTGCTTCGCACGAGCCTCGATGACCCGTACAAGCCTCCAGCTCTTCGTGCGGCTCACGGGCCTGCACGGAGTCACTTCCACCACGTCGCCCGTCTGGCTCACGTTGCCCTCGTCGTGCACCTGGAGCACCGTCCGGTTCCCGATGTACTTGCCGTACTTGGGGTGCTTGGACTGGTAGCTCACCACGACCGTACGTGAGGTGCTGCGCTTGGCGCTCTCCACCACGCCCGTCTGCGTTCCCCTGAGCGCGCCCTCGGATCCCGGAGCGGGCTTGCCAGCCTTGGCGGGCTTGCCCGCCGCGAGTGTCTTGGGCTGAGTCGTTGTGTCGGTCTTTGTCGCCATAAGTGCTTCTATCCTGCTCGATTGCTCGTGTCTTGACGTTACTTCTTCGCTACAACCGCCGACTGCCGGGTCAGGAGCCGGGCGATATCGCGCCGCACCTTCCCGAACTGCGACGTGTCTTCAACCTTCTCCGTCACCGTCTTGCTGCGAAGCTCGAAAAGCTTCCCGCGAAGCCTGGCCAATTCGGCCTTCACCTCGTCGGGACGCAGCGTGTTTGTTTCCTTGCCCTTCATCGTTCACCTCTTACCAGGCTGGCCTTTGCCGCCCGAATGCTTGCTCTCGAATCAAACCCCAACCCAAACTCAAACTCAAACCGTGATCCGCCGCGCGACAAACCGGCACTTGATCGGCATCTTCACCGCCGCACGCAGCATCGCCTTCTTGGCTGTCTGCTCGGGCACACCGGCGATCTCGAACAAGAGCGTCCCGGGCTTCACGCGGGCCGCCCAGTAATCGACCTCCGCCTTGCCCGTGCCCATTCGGGTTTCCAAGGGCTTCTTGGAGATCGGTTTGTCGGGGAAGACCCGGATGAAAAGCTTGCCCTCCCGCTTGAGCAGGTGCTGCGCCGCGACCCGGCCCGCCTCGATCTGGATTCCCTTGAGCCAGCACCCGTCCAGCGCCTGAAGCCCGTAGTCGCCGAACGCGACGTAGTTGCCCTTGGTCGCCTTGCGCGGCTTCACGTTCCGCTGCTCTTTCCGATACTTCACTCGCTTGGGCATCAACGCCATGCGTCATACTCCATCTGTTCGATACAAACTTTCGTCCACCCACCCCAATCGCCGCAGAATCCGAATTACTTCCGACCGCGGGCCCGTGCCCGTCCGCCGGCTGCATTGCTTTCTTCTTCCGTCCGCTCGGTCGTGTACATGCCCTTGTAGATCCAGACCTTGATCCCGATCTGGCCCGCGGGGGTCTTGGCCTCCGCCACGCCGTACTCGACCCTTGCCTGGAACGTCGAGAGCGGCATCGAGCCCAGCGACACCGTCATCGCCTTGGCGATTTCGGCCCCGCCCAACCGGCCCGCGATGCGAATCTTCGCACCCAGCGCGCCCGCGCCCATGATCGCCTCAACGCGGCTCTTCACCGCACGCCGGAACGCCATCCGCTTGAGCAGCTGCTCCGCAACGTTCTCCGCACACAGCTTGGGGTCCAGGTCGGGGTTCTTGATCTCGATGATCGAGATCGCAACCTTGCGCCCCGTCATGTACTGCAGCTCCTCGGTCATCCGCTCGACCTCGGCTCCCTTGGGGCCGATGACCAAGCCCGGCCTGGCGGTCTTGATGATGATCTTGAGCTCCTCGCGCGTCCGCTCGATGTTCACGTCGGAGACGGCGGCGTATGGGGGCTTGCGATTCAGTCGCTTGTCCAGCCACACGCGGATCTTCTCGTCCTCGATGAGCAGCTCGCCGTAGAGCGCCTTCGGCGCGTACCAGCGGCTCTTGTGCGCCTCGGTGATTCCGAGCCTCAGACCGAATGGATGTGTCTTCTGTCCCATGTGTTCTTTTTCCTGCCCCCGCCACGCCCATCGTCGGGCACCGGGGTCAGCCTTGCGATCGGTTTACTTCTTCGTGCCCTTTGCCTTCTCGCCAACGCTCACGGTGATGTTCGAGTACCGCTTGATGATCGGGTGCGCCCGACCCCTGTCCTTGGGCTGAAACCGCTTCATCCGCGTCCCCTCGTCGCACGTGCTCTCAACAACATAGAGTGTCGCCACGTCCGCCTCGAACGCCTCGGCATCGGCGATCGCCGCACTGAGGCACTTCTTCACGTTCAACGCCGCTCGCTTGGTCGTGAACGTCAGCATGTTCAGAGCAGTGTCGACGCGCTTCCCGCGGATCAGGTCCGTGAGAAGGGCCGTCTTGCGCGGGCTGCCCCGGTGGTTGAGCACGCGGCTCGTGAACCACACCAGGTCCTTCGCCGCCACGCCCAGCGCCCCGGCGAGCTTCTGGCAATCCGCAGCTTTGCAGCGCGGGTGGTTGTTGTTGCGCATCCAGTTCTTCAACGCGGAGATCGCGCTGTCGCCCTTGAAGCCGTCACGCTCCACAGCCTGAGCGAGTTGCTCGACCGAGAGGCCGCGTGCTTCCGCGAGTGCTTTCAATTTTTCGCCCCGAATCTTCACGGCGTCATTCCTTCATTCAGGTCTGAAACAGATCAACCAACACGACCCACGTCCCGACTCTCAATCACTTCTTGACCGGCGAGGGTGCCGGCTTGGCGTCCCCGCCATCCAGGCCTTCCTTCTTGTTCGTGTGACCGCGGAAGGTCCGCGTCAGTGAGAACTCGCCGAGCTTGTGCCCGACCATGTCCTCGGTCACGAACACGTCGATGAACAACTTCCCGTTGTGCACCTTGAACGTGTGGCCCACGAACTCGGGCACGATCGTGCAGGCGCGGCGCCATGTCTTGATCGGTTCCTTGCGCCGGGTTTCGTTCAGAACCTCCACCTTGCGGAAGAGTCCCTCGTCGACGTACGGACCTTTTTTCAGGCTGCGACTCATGCTTTGCTTCCCGCTCTGTCTTCTCGTCCCCTCAGGGACGCTTCAATCTCAGTAACCGATTTACTTCTTCTGCCCGTAACGCTTGCTCACCCGGCGGCGGATAATCAGCTGGCTGCTGTACTTCTTGCGATTTCGCGTGTTGCCGCCCTTGGACAGCACGCCCGTGGGTCCGCACGGCGGACGACCGCCCTTGCTGCGACCCGAGCCGCCGCCCAGCGGGTGAGCGTGGTGGCTCTTGGCCATGCCGCGGGTGATCGGGCGACGCCCCATCAGGCGGTTGAGGCCTGCCTTTCCGAGCTTCCGCAGGCGGTGATCGCCGTTGCCCATCGTCCCGATCGTCGCCTTGCACAAGATCGGCACCTTGCGCACTTCGCCCGAGGGCAGCACAAGCGTCGCAAACTGCTCGTCCTTGTTCGTCAGACGGGCGAAGCTGCCGGCCGAGCGGCACATGCGTGCCCCGCGGCCAACCTCGATCTCCACGCAGTGGACCTCAAGGCCCGTGGGGATGAACTTCAGCGGCATGCAGTTGCCCACCGTCGGCTCGATAGCCTCGGTGTTGCTCGTCAGAATATCCTGACCAGCCTTGAGCCCCTGGGGTGAACAGATGTAGCGCTTCGCGCCGTCGGCGTAGCCTATGAGGGCGATGTGGCACGAGCGGTTGGGGTCGTACTCGATCCCGATGACCGTGCCCACGATCCCCTGGCGATCGCGGCGCTTGAAGTCAATCTTCCGCAGCATCTGCTTCACGCCGCCCCCAATCCCGCGGGAGGTGACGATGCCGTGGTGATTGCGCCCGCCCGTCTTGGGCTTGGGCAAGAGCAGGCTCTTGTGAGGCCTCTTCTTGGTGACCTCGGCGTGCGCGTTCACCGACGCGTTGCGCCGCCCGTTGCTCGTCGGATTGTAAACTCTGATCGGCATGAGTCGTTCCCAGTCTTTGCGCGCCCGGCTCTTCGCCCGGCGGCTTTCCCGTTTCCTTTAGAAGAACTCGATCGAATCCTCGGCGTGCAGGCGAACCGTCGCCTTCTTGGTCGAAGGCCTCTGGAACGCCCCGAACTTTGTCCGCTGCTCTTCACCCTTGCGGACCTGCGTGTTCACCGCGACGACGCGGACCTTGTAGATCTCCTGCACCGCGGCCTTGATCTCGTCCTTGGTCGCGCGAGGGTCTACCTGAAACGTGTACCGCTTGTGGTCCGACATCGAGTCGGTGTTCTTCTCCGACAGCAGCGGCTTCTTCAGAATGTGGATGGCTGAAACATTGGCGGGCATGGCTTAGTTCCCCCCCTTGGTCTTCACGGAACCTGTCTTCGGCGAACCAGCGCTTTCAGAGCCCGCACCCGGCTTCTTCGCCAGCTTCTTCACCTTGACCACATATGGCCTCCTGGGCTTCTCGGGCTGATCCGCCGGCGCACCCTTGGGGGCGAGCTTCGCGTCCTTGCCGGTCTGAGACCACGGGCCACTGAGCCACGCCTCAAGGTCGCCCTTGCCGATCACAAGGAACCGGTGGTTGAGCATCTCGAAGCAGTTGAGCTGATCGGCGCGAATGAGCGTCACGTTCTCAAGGTTGCGCCCTCCCTTGCGGGCGTTCTCGCTCTTGGCGGCATCGACAGGCAACGCGACGACGGCGGTCTTGTCCACCTTGATCGCAGCCAGGAACCCGACGAAGTCCTTGGTCTTCGCCGCCGTAAACGTGATCTCGTCGATCACGCGCACTTCCTGGTCAACCAGCTTCGCCAGCAGGGCGTTGCGGTTGGCCTTGCGGCGCATCTTCTTGGGCATGTCCAGGCGGAAGTCCTCACGCGTCATTTTCTTGGAGTGGCCGTGACCACCGCCCTTGAAGATGTTGACCTTGCGGTCACCGTGACGGGCGTTGCCCGTGCCCTTCTGCTTGTAGATTTTCTTGGTCGAGCCTTCGGTTTCGGCCCGATTCTTGGTCTTGCTCGAGCCCTGACGCTGACCGGCGTGATACCGGACATACGCCTGCTTGATGAGCGACGGATTGATATCCCCGCCGAGCGATTGCTCGTCGACGGTGATCTTTCCGACGGTCTGACCCTGCATGTTGAGGACGGGGACGTCCATCTGTGTACCTCGCCAAACGCCTCGGTCCATTAGGACGGCTCAACTGCCATCCTCGGACCACCGCAAGCTCTCGCCCGCAGCCAGACTCCTGACCTCTCGGTCAGAGCCCGTCGCCTATCCGGCTCGCCTCCAATCGCCTCCATCGGCGGCACGCTCACAAGAGCGTGGGGGTCGGCTCGGAATCAACTCGGCCTATCGAACCTCTCGAACTTCCGGTTGGTGCCGGAACCCGATCGGTCCTCTTGATGTTCTCACCCGGCGGTTTCGGTCACCCTTTGGGGCTTCCGACCTCTCGGGCTCGCGGGCCTCTGCCTTCTCAGGCCCGCGACTCATCCAACTTCCAACCTTCAACAGCCGGATCCACTCCGGCCGACTTCGAACCTCTTACTTCTTCGCCGCCGCAAGCCGCTTGGCCTTGCCGCGATACAGACGCACAGCCGGACGTACAAGAACCGTGCCGGTATTCGCACCTGGCACGGTTCCTTTGACCAGCATCAGATTTTTCGCTTCATCAATCCGCACCACGTCGAGTGAGCGGCACGTCGCGCGGATGTTGCCCATCTGCCCGGCCATTTTCTTGCCCTTGACCAGACCGCCGCCAAAGCCGCGGTTCGAGCAGAGCCCGCCGATCGAGCCCGGCGAGCGATGTTTACGCTCCGTGCCGTGCGATCCGCACAAGCCCTTGAAGTGATGCCGTTTCATCGTGCCCGCGAAGCCCTTGCCCTTGTTCGTGCCGATGACATCGACGAACATGTGAACCTCGAACTCCTTCACGGTCAGCACCTGGCCCAGCGTGAAGCTTTCGGCTTCCTTGCTGTCCACGTGGAACTCGCGATGGCGACGCTTGGGCGTCGTGCCCGCTTTGGCGTCGTGCCCGATCACCGGGATCGTGCTGTTGCGGGCCTTGAGCTCGCCCCACCCGACCTGCACAGCCGAGTACCCGTCCTTCTCGGCGGTACGCACCTGCGTCACGACGCAGGGCCCGACTTCGAGAACGGTCACGGGAATGCTCACACCCTTCGCGTCATAGACGCGGGTCATTCCGACTTTCTTGCCGATCAGCGCGAGACCCATTTCTGCTACCTCTGATGCTTGCTTCTACACACCGGCCTTCAACACACCGGGCCGAACCTCGCGTCGCAAGAGTCGGCCCGTCAATCCAATCACACCCGTTATGCCTTGATTTTCACGAACACGCCCGCAGGAACGACCAGGCGGTTGAGAGCCTCGACCGTGCGGACGTTGGGCTCAAGAATGTCGATGATCCGCTTGTGCGTGCGAATCTCGAACTGCTCCCGGCTCTTCTTATCGATGAACGGTGAACGCAGAACCGTGTAACGCTCCACCCGCGTGGGCAGCGGCACCGGGCCCGCGACCTTCGCGTTGGTTCGCTTGGCGTGCTCCACGATTTCCTTCGCCGATGCGTCAAGGGCAAGGTGGTCGTATGCTTCCATCCGAATTCTGATCTTCCCGCCGTTCATCAGTTGCTCACGATCAAGGGTCCGAACATTTCTTCAATCCCGAAATCTCTTCAATCCCGCCACCCGCAAGAGGGTCGAAAGCGTCGAGCCGTCGTCGGCCCGTGGACGCTCGCGATCGTTTCGCGGAACACCACGACTTGCCCGCACCGTTTCGCACCCATTGCGAACTCACGCGCGGACGCCCCCGGCATTCGGAGGCAAGAGGGGAAGGATAGCGGCAACCAAGCCCCTGTCAACTCCCTGTCAGAGTTCAATCCGCTCCCGGGTGTCGATATCCACACCCGTCCGCGCTATTCGCCCACTGCTTCTGGTGCTTTTTCTTCAGTTTCGGGAACTCCCGCATGCTTCGAGAGAATGATTCTCAATGTCGAAGCACCCCACCATCCGACCCGTAGTGTTGACTCCGACACCATCGCACCCGCGCAAGGATTGCTCGCATGATCTCATTCATCCCGTTTGCACGCCGTTTGGGTCTCGCCAATGCCACACGCATCCTGTTTCTGGGAGCACTTGGCTTCACGACCATTTCGTTCGGGCAGCCTGCCAGCCCCAACATCCCCTTGCCACCATCGACCGCTCCCACCAAACCCAAGCAGCCCGACCCGGTCGTGGTTGAGCCTGCGAAACCAGCCGCAACTGAGCCCACCGCCGCCACAACCCCAAAGGTCGGCCCGACCACGGAGTTTGACCCAAAGCCATTGTCCGTCAAGGAAGTTGGGTTAGCGATGCTTCTGCCCAAAGGCTCAAAGGCAAATGTTGAGCACGCCGCGGATGCGAACGGCGGCTATGCGATGATCGAGATCAGCCCGCCCGACTCGACCTGGATCATGTACGTCCGCAGCATGAGGCTCACAGACCCGCTCATCACGACCGAGGAGGTGATGAGTGAGATCGTCAGAAACATCGAGTCTGCCGCGAACAACGCGAAGGTGGTCCCTGAAACGCTCGACAAGAACAAGGCTCTCATCGTCTCGGGCCGGCCCAGCTACCTGCTCTATGTTCACATTCCCAAGCCAGACGGCAAAGCCGGGTTGGTTCGCGGGATCGCGCTCACCAAGATTCAGGCCGCGACGTTCATGCGATTCGAGATGGTGTGCGACAAGAGCGAGTTTGAGCGGGCCCGCCGCGTCTTTGAGGACACAACAGCGACCGCGCTCATCGAGGATCCGCGGGCCGAGGCCGAGCGGATCAAGGTGCTCGTCAAGACAGGCGTTGCGTTCATCAACAGCATCACGGAAGAGGACTTCAAGTGCATCGCCGCCGCATTTCCCGAGCAGTGGGAACGCAGCTTTCGCCTGGGCAAGACCGGGGGCGATTCGGACTCCAAGGAGCTGAGCTATTCGCGCTACCGCTATTCTTTCGGCGAGCGCAGCACGTTTCCCGGTATCCCCAAAGACTCCAAATCGTCCCAGCAGTTGGGCATCTTTGTCCAGATCGACTCGCGGGCGGTTGACGGCAAGATCGTGATCGATTCGCAGGGGCAGTTCTACCTCTCGGCCGACCGCAAGGAGGAGTTCTGGTCGCTTGTCACCGCCCGCAAGGACCGCACAGCAGCGGGGATCAAAGATCAGGTATACACCGAGACCGGCGTCCGAAATGAGCTGGACATGTCCGTGTCC
>JAYVUC010000128.1:0-16854 GCA_043788295.1 Phycisphaerales bacterium | reverse complement strand
AAGCTGAATCATGAAGCAGAAAGCGACCGGAATCGGAGGCGTGTTCTTCAGGGCGAAAGACCCCGCGAAACTCGGTGCCTGGTACAGCGAGCATCTTGGCCTACCCGTCGAAGCGTGGGGTGGATGCCAGTTCCACTGGCGCGAGCTCAAGAGCCCCAAGAAGACCGGCTCCACGGTGTGGAACCCCTTCAAGGCCGACACCGAGTACTTCGGAAGCGGCAAGGGTGTGGGGGGTGTGGGGGGTGTGGGGCAGGGGCACATGATCAACTACCGGGTCGCCGACCTGAAGAAGATGCTCGCGCAGTTGAAGAAGGCGGGCGTGTGGATTGACCCCAAGTCGTCGACCCAGGACTCCGAATACGGCAAGTTCGCCTGGATCAAAGACGGCGAGGGCAACCGGGTCGAACTCTGGGAACCGCCCGCGCCCCCCTCCCCCAAACCCAAGCCCAAGAAGAAACGCGCGAAGTGATGTGCAGGCCGATCACTTCGGCCAAGGAGCAGGGAGGGGATTCGGTTTCAAGAGGAAAGCCCATGCCAACAAAGAAGAGCGCCGTGAAGAAACCTGCAAAGGTGCCCGCTCCGCGAATGAGCCTTCAAGACACGATGAAGGCGTTGGAAAAGGCCGGTTCCGCGCAGACGCGGAAGACCTACGCGCGGCACGGCGCACCGGAGCCGATGTTCGGCGTCAGCTTCGCGACGTTGAAGACGCTCTACAAGCGGATCGGAGTCGATCAGGAGTTGGCGGAGGCCTTGTGGAGCACCAAGAACTTCGACGCGCTCAACCTTGCGGTCAAGATCGCTGACCCCGCGAGCATTTCTTCCCGGGAACTTGACCGCTGGGCCGCAACGCCGACCGCGCGGATGTGCGGAGCCTATGTCGCTCATCTGGCGGCCGAGAGCCCGCACGGTCGCACAAAGGCCGACAAGTGGCTTGCCGCTTCGGACGACCCCACGCGATTCGCCGCGTGGTCCCTCGTCGGTGCGATGGCGATGATTGATGAGTCCATCGCGGACTCCTGGTTCGCCGAACGGCTCGTGACGATTGAGAAGAGCATTCGCACCGCGCCCAACACGCAGCGCTACGCCATGAACGGTGCGCTCATTGCCATCGGTTGCCGCAACGCCTCCCTTCGCAAGTCGGCCGCCGCGGCCGCCAAGCGATTGGGCAAGATCGAAGTCGATCACGGGGACACCGACTGTAAGACTCCCGACGCTGCGGACTCCATCGAGAAGAGCTGGGCGCACGCGAAATCCAAGGGCTTTGAAAATCCCGCCGCCCAGTGGCGTTCGCGCGAGTCGATGCGTACGCGGTGCTAGGGAATATCGGCGAGTTCGCCACCTCAGGAGGGGGGAAGAGGGATTCCATGAACTACGTTGAAACGATCCTCCCAGAGTTCGACCGGGAGATGGCCAGCACGCGCAAGGTGCTCGAGCGGGTTCCGGAGCACCTTCTCGACTGGCAGGCCCCCCCACACATCCCCAATCGCACACGATCGGATGGAACGCCAACCACCTCGCCGAGATTGTCGGCTGGGTCGCGGGGAACTTCATGGCTCCCTCGTGGGACTATGCCCCCATCGGCGGGGCGCCCTATCAGGCACCGAAGCTGACGAGCCCTCAGGAGATCCTCGAGCTGTTTGATCGGAATGTCGCCTCGGCCCGGAAGGCGATTGTCGCGGTGACGGAGGAACAGTTGACGCAGCCGTGGTCGCTGCTCCACGCCGGCAGGCTGATCTTCACCATGCCGCGGGGGATGGTGATCCGGACCTTCTTCCTCAACCACCTGATCCACCATCGTGCGATCTTGTGTGTCTATCTGCGCCTGAACGACATCGCGGTGCCTGGGATGTATGACCCGTCAGGAGATGGATAGAGGTTGAAGCGCAGCCCCCCACCGGTGCGGGCAGGAGCGCGGCCGAACGAGTCGTGGTTGTGGTGTACCGCCGATATCTCTTCGCCCCAACGGGGCGACGGGCTGTAGCCACGGGTGGAGCGACGCGGCTCTGAGCGTCGCGGAACCCGTGGAAGCGGTGACGGAATCGCGGGCCGCCCCGGCAGGGGCGGAGGAGCGTTCTCGGCTCACGGGGTCGTAAATGGCAAGTTCGACTTGCCGCCGTTGCATTTCTCGCAAAGCGACTGCAGGTTTTCCAATACCGTTTCGCCGAAATCGCTCCACGGGATCACATGGTCCACTTCCAACTCGACACCGAGTTCGGTGGCTGGAGAACGACCGCATGCGTTGCAGCGGAAGCCATCGCGACGAAGGGTAAGGAATCGAAGTCTCCAGTTAACTGTTCGCGGGGTCTTATGGACTCGCACCTGAATCGGCGCGGTGTCGGAAGGGCTCGGGGTGTGTGCGCTCGGCTGTTGTTGTACCGTGAGGACGTCCCCAATGGCAGCAACGAATGCCTCAAGCGACTTGCGCCATCCACCAAACCGTCGGCTATATGTATGCGCTGAGTACTTCGACAGCGGTGAGGCGACTTCCTCCAGACGAGGTTGACGACCGATGTGTCGCCATACCCGCTCAAGATTCTCGAACAGATCCTCATTCGAGATTTGTGTGTTGAATCCTGGCTCCAGCCCGGCCGCTTTTACCGCTTTGTTCCAGTCTCCGAATCGCCGCTTTGCGCTTGCCGCTGAGTGCACCCCGTGCTTGTCATATTCGACCGCAGTTATGGCCGTCGTTCCAAGCATCCCGGCAACCCGCTTCATGTCCGCCAGAAGTGCATCGGGCGTAATGCTGTGTTCCAAACCAGTCGCGAGCCCTGCCTCTCGCAGTGCTTTGTTCCAACTACCGAATCGCCGCCCAAGGGTGGCAGCAGAGAAGCGACCGAGTTCGTCGTACTGATCCCTCGTGGGCGAGCCGGTTGACACCTTTTGCGCCACGGCGCGCAGGTCGGCCAGCAATTCGTCGTCAGGCCGTCCTCGGTTGTCGGGCTCAAGTTCAAATTTCATCGAGAACATTCTACGACGTTTCCCCTCCTCCGCCCCTGCCGGGGCGGGACCGTTGAAACGTCACGATTTCCACGGGTTCCGCGTCGGCGGGCTTCGCCGCGCCGCCGCTCCACCCGTGGCTACAGCCCGTCGCCCCGTTGGGGCGAAGAGTCGGCGCGGCGTGTCGTGCTGCGCCTTTGGTCCTTCTGGGGATGGAGGTGCCGGAGGAAGGGGCTTCCCCTTCCTCTGGCATCAGTGGACGATGCTCGCCCGGCTCCGCCCTGTCATCGCTCGGCGTGCATCGGTTGTCGGCCATCGTGCATCGATCATCGCGCTCCGTGCATCGGTCAACGGTCATCGTTCATCGGTGAACGCGCCTTGTGCATCGGTGAACGGAGCGCGTTGACAGGCGCACGCGCCCTGTTCATCGTTCAACGGCGATTGTTTTTGAGGGCAATCGGCCCGGCGCTCAAGCGACCCCCACGAGCCGTCGATGCTCCGATCGGCAAACTGCCCTTGAGTGGGGGGGCGACCCCCCACCCCCCTCGGCGGGCTTGGCGAGGGGGGGAAGGGCGACGGAGGCGAGCCATGACCTTTCCGGCGCTGACGGCGGCGTAGCGGCGTCAACCAGTTGTCACTCGCTCGACCAAGCACTCGATCGTGCCGTCGGGCTTGATGCTCACGAACGCGAACCGGCGCGCGTGCTCCAAGGCCGCGAGGAGGTGGGAAGCAAGAGGCGCGATGTCTCTGAAACGATTGCGCGGCAGGTCCAGCTCGAGAACGGCGAGAGGCAGGGCGGCGAGATTCTGCTGATGCCGAATGTTCTTGTCCGCAGTGACCATCACCACAAACCCAGCGGCGGCGGCGATCGTCAGAAGACTGCCGTTCGCCAGGTTCGTCCAGCCTTGATCGCGCGTGTGCGAAACGTCGTGGCCCTCGAAAAGCCGCTTGACGCGGACGTCCATGCAATGGTCCAGAAGAATCCTCACAGCCGCCGGAGCCCTTCGAGCAGCCCCCGCGAAGCGACGCCGATCACCGCGACGGCGTGGTCCCGCGAGATATCCGGAAAGCCTTCGAGAAACTCGCTGAGAGGGTCTCCGGCTTCGAGATAATCAAAGAGCGTCTGAATAGGGATGCGAGTGCCGATGAAGCACGGCTCGCCGTGCATGCGCCCGGGATTGACCGAGACGTACGGCGCGAGCGGGCTGTCGGATGGGATCAGTTCCCGCTCCTGTCGGCCGGCTGGCGGAGTGGCTGGGGAGTGGATGGTGGACATGGAAGCCCTCCTTCGAGCAAACTCGCTGAATGATAGACCGGGTCGGCCTTGTCGCCGCGGTGCTGATGCGGCGTGCGGCGTCAATGCGGCCACCGCCAGGCGAAGATGGCTCCGGTGATGGCGCCGTAGACGATGCCGTCGATGATGCCGGCGACGATCGTTCGCTTGTACGCACCGAACCAGATGGCGCTCGGGATGAACGAGAACGAGTACGCGAGGATGCCGGCGGTGCCGACGACCTGGAAGACCTTCGCAAACCCGACCGGCTTGGGCAGCGTCACCGAGGCGAGGTACGCGATGATCGCGCTCACGACGAGATAGACGATGAAGGTGGCGGCCAGCTTGCCGCCCATGCTGAGCGGCGGCCGCCAGACGCTGAGGTGGCCGACCGGGCCTTCCTTGAGGGCCTTGCCCACCTTCTCCGACTCCATCGCTTCGCGCGTGCGGAAGTCGGGGAACAGATAGTTCCCAGGCTTGATGCCCCCCCCGCCCCCCCGCGTTCGGATGAACTCCATGAAGGCATTCTCTTCGGCGGGCGGGAGGCCGATCCAGTCGTTCTTATGATGGAGGAAGGGCATCCCGAAGATGGTGGAGACGATCCAGACGGCCGCGGCGGAGAGGAGGATGGGGAGCCATAGTTGGAGGAGGAGGTCCATGTGGGGGTGGTTCCTTTCTTTGTCGAGCAGTGTACCAACGCCTCCCCACCCCTGATCCATGCGGTCATTTCGCCCGACTTCCCCGCACCCCACGGCAGGTGGCCCGGAAGTCCAGAAAGCCGTACCCCGGAAGTCGCCCGAGTGACTTCCGGCGCACGGGACATGGCGTCGAGGTCTTGTTCCTACGCGGCCATGTGCCTCACGTATTACTCACGCCCTCAGCCCCGCCGCCCGATCGCTCGGATACGCGATGCGCCCGTGATAGATCGACGTCATCGTGCGTGACACCGACTCCACTATGACATTCACATCGCGCAGGGTCAGCTCGCACTCATCGAACTGCCCGTCGATCAGGCGCTTGGTCGCAAGCTCGCGCACCAGCGATTCGATGCGGGCGGGCGTGGGGTCGGGCAGCGACCGCGTCGCGCTCTCCACCGCGTCGGCGATCATCACGATCGCCACCTCAGACGTCTGCGGTCTGGGGCCCGGATACCGGTACTCAACCTCGTCGGGAATCTGCGCGCCCGCCTCGGCATCGTCAACCTCAGAGTCCTCGGCCGCCGCGATCGCCTTCGCCTTGGCGCGATGATAGAAATATTCTACAAGCGTTGTCCCGTGATGGGCCTCAATGAAGTGCCGAAGCGTTCGCGGCAGGCCGAACTCGCCCGCAAGCTCGACCCCGTCCTTTACGTGCCCGATGATGACCAGAAGCGAGAGTGCCGGGCTCAGCCTGTCGTGCTTGTTCGCCCCGCCCGAGCGGTTCTCGACAAAGTACTCGGGCTTGTTCATCTTCCCGATGTCGTGGTAGAGCGCACCCGCATACGTCAGCAGCGAGTTCGCACCCACCGCGTCGGCAGCCGCCTCGGCGATCGCAGCCACGTTCAGCGAGTGGTTGTACGTACCCGGTGCCCGCTGCTGAAGCTCGCGCAGCAGCGGCTGCTTGGGGTCACGAAGCTCAATAAGCGTCAGCCCCGTGGCGACATCGAACAATCTCTCGATCACCGGCAGCACAAAGAGCGTGACACCCCCTGCCAGCACCGTCGAGGCACCGGCGACAGCGGCGTCGGACAGAATCTCCCGTGCAGCCTGCGGAATAGGCCGCTCGATCACGCCCGCGAGCATCGTCGCCAGCGCAACCGCGATTCCCGTCGCCAGAGCGCCGGTGATCATCGTCCGCCGGTCGCGCACGTCGGCCAGCCGCCACGCCGCGGTCAGAATCCCCGCGATGGCGATGCAGAACGACCCCAGCGACTGATCCAGCGCGAGCGCCACCACCACCGCCAGGAGCGAGCCAAACGCCAGCGCGACACGCGGCCCGTACGCGACCGTGAAAATCATCGCGGCAAGCACGATGGGTGCTGCAGCGGTGGCCGTCACAAGCCCCGGCGCGATCACCCCGACCAGACACGCGGCCATCAACGTGAGAATCAAGATGCCGCACGCGCTGATCATCCGCCCCGCGCTGCGGCGTATCCGCTTCACAAACAACGCGACATAGAGGGCGCCCCCGCCCGCCAACGCCCCCGTCACCGCAACAAGCCCCAGCCGCCGCGGCCAGATCGAGTCCGCCGCCGCCACCCGTGTCTGCTCTTCCATCTCGGTCTTGAAAAGGTCGTGCTGCGCCGCCGTCAGGACATCGCCCCGCTTGAATACCACCTGCCCCGTCGCGTGCCGCACCGGCACGGGCCTCACCGCGGCGGCAGCGTCCGCCTGTTCAGCGGCGGTGCGAGCCTCATCGAACCTGAACGTCGGGTGATGCTCCGCCATCACGCGATTCACCACCACCTGCGCCAGCGCACCGCTGAACCCCGCATCACGCGCGAGCGCACGCATCGCGTCGCGCCGCTCGCGCTCCGCCACAAGATTCACCACCTCGGTTCGCGGGCGATGCACCTCCACTCCCTCGCCCAGCACCAGCACCACCTCAGTGTGAAGCCCCTCGGCCAACGCCCGCTGAAACGTCTGCTCGTCGAGCACGGGCCGCTGCCGCAGGTCGCCCATGAACTGCGACACCGTCGACTTCCAGACCTTGCCGTCCTTCTCGACCGCCTGCGCCGCCGACAAAAGCTCAGGCGTCAGACTGAACCGCTCGCGCAGCGCGGGGTCGAGCCGCTCCAGCGCGGTCGCACTTGCCACCGCCGCTGGAAGACTCTCCAGCGATTGCTCCAACTGCGCAAGCACCTCGGTGTTCGCCGTATACACACGCGGAGCCCGGTTGCGGGCCGCATCGCGTGCCTGCGCCTCAGCCGCCGGATCGCGCCGCTCAAAGTCCGAACGCACAAGCCTCGTGTCGTCCATCACACGCCCAACCTCGACACGCGGGCTCTCACGGGTCCAGATCACCAGCATCGACGCGACCATCGTCGCCGCAATCGTGAGCCCGGCACCCCACGCCGCCGTGGGCGAATCGGCCAGGCTCGACACCCACTCCCACACCGCCCGCCCGGTGCCCTCCTCGTGCTCACGCACGCTGCGGCTCACGGCTCCTGTTCGCGTCGTTCTGGTGGGTTCCTTTGGCATGGTTCAGTGGGCCGGTGGGCGCATGGCGGGCGCGTCCTCAAAGAGTGTGCGATCGTGGTGCCCAGGGTCGTCGTCATACGCGTCGATGACCTTCTGCACAAGCGGGTGACGCACCACATCCGCTCGCTCCAGCTCGATGAACGCCACACCAGCGGTGTTTGAGAGCCGCCGCGCCGCGTCGATCAGCCCGCTCTCCTCCGGATCCTCCAGGTCGATCTGTGTCACATCTCCAGTGACAATCATCTTGCTCCCGTGGCCCATTCGCGTCAGAAACATCTTCATCTGCGAACGCGTCGTGTTCTGCGCCTCGTCGAGGATGATCACCGCGCCGTTGAGCGTGCGCCCCCGCATGAACGCCAGGGGCACCACCTCCACCACATCCGTCGCCATGAACCGACGCATCGTCCCGTAGTCCATCATGTCGTGCAACGCGTCAAACAGCGGCCTCAAATACGGATTGACCTTCGCCTCCAGATCGCCCGGCAAAAAACCAAGCTTCTCGCCCGCCTCCACCGCTGGTCTCACCAATATGAGCCGCGCCGCCCGGCCCGTCTTCAGCAGGTGTACCGCCGCCGCCACCGCCAGGTACGTCTTGCCCGTGCCCGCCGGACCGATCGAGAAAACCAGGTCGTGATCTCGAATGGCAGTGACATAGCGATCCTGATTGGGCGTCTTGGGGCGAATCGGTTTGCCATGCGCGTACACATCAAGCCGCCCGTCCCACGCCGCGACCACTCCCTCAATCATTTCGCCCTCGGGACGCTCGCCCTCGCCCGCATCATGGTCTTGCTCATGGATCGTGTCGTTCACCGCCGAGATCTCGTCGGAGATGCACCCCAACACCTGCTTGCGGCTCATCGGCCGCTGCTGTCGCGCCGCCGCGCCAAGCCGCTGCAACACGCGCTGCGCCGCCGCAACATGCTGCCGGTCGCCACGCACCTGCACCAGCCCCTCACGTGAGAAAACATCCACCCCAAGCGCCTCGCGCAGGATTTTCAGGTTCCGCTCGCCGGCCCCCAGCACTCCCGTCCGCTCGTCGCCCTGCGGCATTCGAACCATGATCTCCAAACGCGGTGACTCCCATGATTGGACAAAGATGCCAAGTGTACGTGCGATCGTGTGCGGCTGTACCATCCGCTTCATGTCACGCCGGGCCTCTTCGACCATCCTCGTACTCACACTCTGTATCGGTGGATGCGCCACCCCGCCCTCCTTTAGCCATGCCGTACATAACCCGGCCTACACCTACATCGTGGTGAAGGGAGACTGGAACGATGTCGGCGCAGCCCTTGCCGTCGGCAGCGGCAGCCTTTACCTCGCCCTCACCGACGCACGGCTGAACGACGAGGTTGAGGTCCAGTACGAGTTCGTCGACGTGATCGATCAGCCCGGATTCTTCACCGCACGCCGCAATCCCGGGCCCATTCCGCCTGTGCCGGAATACCTCGAGCTCGGCGCGTCGATCGGACGCTTCGGCGACGAAAAGCGCGAGCGCGAGTTTCTCGCCGCCATCGCCAGGCGCCTCGGCGACCTCGCGGGCGCCGACGCCGCGCCCATCCGCGATTGAGCCCCGTCAACCCGCTTCTCAGGTGGTCCGGCACTCCGTGCCGGTCCTCGTCGGTCAGCTCTCCGAGCCGACCTCTTTCACCCCCTCCGATTCAACCCGCCTGCTCATCGCGTCGGGCAGGTCCACCGTCATCGTCGTCCCCTGACCCCACACCGAGTCCACCCTGATCACCCCGCCCAGGGTCCGCACCGCGTACTTCACGATCGATAGCCCCAGCCCAGTGCCCTTGGGCCCGTTGTCCTGCCGAGACGAATCGACCTGATAGAAACGCTCGAATATCCGCTGCTGCTGGTCGATCGGGATCCCGATGCCGCGATCCACCACCTGGCATCGCACGCTCGCCGCTATGGGGCCCGGCGCGATCGTGACACGCACCGCCGTCCCCTCGCTCGCAAACTTCACCGCGTTCTCGATCAGATTGCGCAGCACAAGCTCCAGCAGCCTCGGGTCTGTGCGTATCGAATCGCATCGCGGCGAGACCTCAACCTCCATCGAGATGTTTCGAGCCGCGGAATCGAGCCCGAACTGCCCCGCGATTCCCCGCACGAATCGGCCCGCATCAACCATCGAGCGCTGAACAACCGCCTCGGGCGATTCAAGCCGCGACAGATCAAGTAGATCGCGCGTCAAGTCCTCCAGCCGCGACACGCTCATCCCGATCATGTCGATGAATCGCACCCGCACCACCGCGTCCTCGTGCGCCCCGCCCTGCAACGTCTCCACCGCGCCCTTGATAGCCGTCAGTGGCGTGCGAAACTCGTGCGACGCGCTGGCGACAAAGTCCGTCTTCAGCTGCGCCGCCGCCGCCGCCTCTGTCACATCGCGGAGAGTGAGCACCACGCCCCACGCTCCATCGGCCTCTCCTTCCGTCTGCCAGGGCGTCGCCGCCACCTCGAACTGCCGAGGCGATCCGTCGCGCACCAGCCGCACCTGCGACACCTCAGCGTTCCCGCCCGACGCCCGCTGGTGCAGCTCCACAATCTCAAGCTGTGTGAACACGTCCTCCACCCGCCGACCCGCCAGCGGCAGCCCGCGCCCCTGAAACATCGCCCCCGCCGACGTGTTCACCAGCACGATCGCGCCCGTCCTGTCCGTCGCAAACACCGGCACTCCCACGCCGTCCAGCAGCCTGAGAATCTTCGCCCGCTCGCGCCGCGACACATCGCCCAGACGCACCAGCTCGCCCGCCAGAATCTCCGCAGCCGCGTCGGGCGATGCACACTTCAGCCCAAGCGTCGCCTCCTCCCCCACCAAGAGCCCGCCCAGCGACTTCTCCACACGCGCCCGCCACGCGCTGTCATCTCGTGCCGTGCCTGCGATCCAAATGGTCACGCCCGCACACCCGCCCGCCATCAGCACCAGCCCGACCCCCACCTCAAACGCTGGCCGACCCGCCGCAAGCATCGCAACCCCGCACACCGCTACGAGCGCCGCAGCAAGTGCCGCAAATCGAATCGGATTCGCCGCTTTGCTGGACATCGCAAACGATGATAGTGCCACCATCACAGCGTGCCGACCTGCTCCTCACCCTCGCCCGCAGGACCCACCGTCGCTCGATACCCCACTCCCCGCACCGTCTTGATCAACCCCTGGTGCGACCCCAGCTTCTTGCGGATGCTCGTCATGTGAACATCGATCGTCCGCTCCGTCACCGTCACGCCCGGCCCCATCGCCCGTGCCATCAGCGTGCTCCGCGACTGGATTCGCCCACCCGCCCGCACCAGCGCCGTCAACAGCCGAAACTCCGTCAGCGTGAACTGCACCAGCTCGTGATCAATGTTCACCTCATACGTCTCGGCGTTGATCTCGATCCCCCCCAGCCTCAGCACACGCGCCGACCCCGTGGGCCGCGCCGCACGCCGCAACACCGCCTCGATCCTCGCCATCAGCACCTTCACCGCGAACGGCTTGGTCACATAGTCGTCCGCGCCCACCGTGAGCCCCACGACCTGGTCGCTCTCCTCCGCCTTCGCCGTCAGCATCACTATCGGTATCTCCGACGTCACTGGATTGGTGCGCAGCCGATTCACCACCTCGGTCCCCGAAAGTTCGGGAAGCATCAGGTCCAGCAGAATTAAATCCGGCGACCCAGAAGCCGCAAGGTCGAGTGCAGCCCTACCCGAACGGGCTACTGACGTGCGATACCCACCCTTTTGCAGGTTGTACACGAGCAGGTCGGCGATGTTTCGGTCGTCATCGACGATCAGGATGTGCCGTTGTTCGCTCATGGTTGTTAGGCACAACTACTTGTCTTATAACGGGATGCGAAGAAGAAGCCAGATGCGTCACCCGAGGCCTGATGGTAGCGGACGAGAGGCCCGAAAGGGCACAAAACGCGCTCATTCTGCGCTAAATTGGCGATGATTGGTGGACGGCATGAGAAAGAAATCGTGGCCTCTTGAAGGAGTATTTTGTGGAAAACTGTCGAGAATCGGTTATCAGCGCCGAAAAAGTGGGTGACCGAGTTTGCGTTTGCTAATCGGGACTGGTAAACTCTTGACCCATCGGGATGCCGATGAAGGCTACCGGAGCCGAAAGTCAGATGCGGGCCCAAATACGGGACAAGTGCTTGTGCCCGTTTCGACGGCTCGGGTGAGACGGTTGGGTAAAGGCAGATGTGTTCGGGAGGCGGGTCGTGCGGCCAGCCTTTCGTGAGGGACCAGTAGTCCCGGGCGACGTTGAAAGTCAGTGTCGCTGGTTTCAGTCCAAGTGGTATCGAGTTTGTGGTTTCAGGGATGGGCCGCACCAGTCGCCGGCCCGAGTCAACAAGGAGTTTTGACAATGAGTCAGACTAAGTTTGTAGCGTTGCTCGCGGGTGCTGCGGTGAGCGTTGGGGCGGTCAGCTCCACGATGGCCCAGACCCAGATCGATCGTGCAGCCGACGCCGAGCGTCTTGCCAGCACCATGGGCCGGTCAAGCCTCCAGGGCGGCGGCTCGGGCGACACCATGAAGGTCGGCGGACTGATCCAGTTCCGCTACACCATCGACTTCCGCTCCTCCGGCACCCATACCGCCACGACCGGCAAGAACGGCAAGATCACCCAGGGTTTCGCCAACGGGCAGACCAAGCTGTGGGTTGCTGGTTCAGTCGGCGAGTCGGCCCTGAGCTACAAGCTCCAGGGTAACTTCACCTCCGACAACACCAACCCCACCTCCGGCCCGGGCGGTTCTGCCCCCTCTCGGTCGGCTGGCGGCACGTTCTTCCTCGATGATGCGTACTTCAACTACAAGTTCAACGATCAGTGGTCGGTCACCGGTGGCCAGTTCAAGATGCCGCTCCTCCGCGAGGAGACCGTTGCCGATCAGTACCAGCTCACCGCCCAACGCTCGTTCACCAACAGCATCTTCACCGCCGGCCGAAGCCAGCAGGTCCAGCTCAACTTCAAGCAGGACAACTTCCGCGCCATGGGCGGCTTCACCGATGGCTGGCGCTCCAAGAACACCGACTTCAATGCCCCCAACGAGGCCGACTTCGGCCTCTACGCCCGCGCCGAGTTCAAGTGGGCCGGCGACTGGGAGCGCTTCGACGACATGACCAGCTTCAAGGGTGACGGCAACGCCGGCATGGCGGGCGCGTCGTTCCTCTGGCAGACCAGCGGCAGCAACGGCTTTGGCGGCGACACCGTCGTGGGCGTTCCCCCGACCATTCCGGGCAGCAGCTTCATCCTGTACTCCGCCGACATCAGCTTCGAGGGCGACGGCTGGAACCTCTACGGGGCGTTCATCGGGGCCCACCTCGACCCGCGTGCGGCTCTCGAGAAGACCACCGACAACTTCGGTATCGTCGTCGAGGGTGGCTACCACCTCAACGACAACTGGGAAGTCTTCGGCCGCTGGGACGCACTCCTCGCCGACAAGCAGACCGGCTCCACCACCCCCAACGGAGCTGGCGTCAGCCCCCGCAACTTCCACTTCCTCACCGCGGGATTGAACTACTACCTCATCCCCAAGAAGCACACCATGAAGCTCACGCTTGATGCTGTCCTCAGCCTCAGCAAGACCGACCAGCTCACCCTCGGCAACGTTCTCACGGGTGCGGACACCTCATCCAACACCGGCCTTGCCGGCGGCAACACTGCGGCCCCGTACACCGCCGGCAGCGTCCTTGGCAGCGTCAAGGGCGGCGAGCTTGGCCTCCAGTGTCAGGTCCAGGTTCTCTTCTAAGCCCTCGTAGAAGCCCACCTGTATCCAGTTCGATCCAACACCGGCCGGTCCTCATGGACCGGCCGGTTCTTTTTTTTGCAATTCCAAACACCCACGATGAGGACCGCCGAATCTTGGCGCTCCCCCCCGGCCCGTGACGCGCGCAATCGAACACGAATCCGTATCGCAGGTGCCCCGGCGCGATTACCCTCGCGCCCCAACCCGGCAATGAACGTGGCCTGAGTGACCCGGCGACGTTTGCACCGCCGGTGTATCCTCGCGGCATGAGTGAGGTGTCGCATCCCAATTCCGACGCGTGGTCGATGGTCGCCAACGCCACAGGCCGCGTGAAAAAGGTGCCGTTCACCGGCGAGATGGTCGATCTCATGGGCGGCAGCGAACGCTGGGACATCCCCGTGCTCGACCACGGCTTCATCTCGCTCATCGACACCATGCCGCGCCTCGTGCCCGCCGGAAAGACGGCCGATGCCGCCGCGATTCAGGCCGCACGCGTTTCCTACGGCCAGGGCACCAAACACGTCTCCGAAGATCGCGGACTCACGCGATACCTCATGCGCCACCGGCACTCCACCCCGACCGAAATGATCGAGCTCAAGTTCCACGTCTGCATGCCCATCTTCATCGCCCGCCAGTGGATCCGCCACCGCACCGCCAGTGTCAACGAATACTCGGGCCGGTACTCCATCATCCCCGATCGCTTCTACAAGCCATCGAGGGACGATGTCCGCAAGCAGAGCAAGAGCAACCGCCAGGGGGGCGAGGAGAAGTTCGTGGCCACCGGCGCCGACGAGCAGGACCTCAAGACCGCCGATGAGTTCGTGCGATTCCTCGACACCGTCGAGTCGAGCTATCACGAGTACCTGCGACTCACCGACAAGGGCGTGAGCCGCGAACTGGCCCGCATCGGCCTGCCCGTGAACATGTACACCGAGTGGTACTGGAAGTGCGACCTGCACAACACCCTCCACTTCCTGAGCCTCCGCCTCGACAGCCACGCCCAGAGCGAGATCCGCGAGTACGCCGCCGCCATGCTCGCGCTCATCGAACCCATCGTGCCCGTCTCCGTCGAGGCGTGGCGCGATTACGTCTTCGAGGGCGAGCGGCTCAGCCGCCTCGAGATCGAGGCACTGCAAGACCTCGCCAAGGGTGGGCCCGGCACGCTCAGGACAGAGAACAAACGCGAGGCCGCGGAGTGGGACGTGAAGCGGCGAAGGCTGGGGTTCGGTGCCCAAGGGAAGAGCGAGACGTAGAAACGAAGTGGCGGATACAAAGCCGCGAGCGTGAGCGAGCGATGAGAGGAGTTGGAGTTTCCATGCGACACACAATGTTGATGAACCTGATGGCCGCGGTGTGCGGGATGGCGTGCAGCTCGACATTTGGGCAGACGGGCGCGACCGACCCGAAAGGAACACCCCGCGCAGAAATCAATATCCCGGTGGCCACCCAGCAGCCGGACACAGGCGCGGTCCCGACCGCCGACGACGAGAAAAAAACACACGTCACGTTCTCGGTTGGCGCGTCCCACACCTTCTCGGCGAATCTCAAAGACCTGCCCGGTGACGTGGGCGTCACGCGCATCGGTTCGGAAGTCAAAGCGTTCGGCCAGCTCACCGACAAGTCGCGCTGGTCCGTCGCGTTTGAGTGGGAGTCGTCGTTCTACCGCTTCAACAACGCGACGGGCTTCGCCGCCGGGTTCAGCACGCCCTGGCGCGACACCTTCAGCTTCGAGCTCACCGGCGGCCTCTCGGGCAAGTTCGACGAGCACTGGGGCTGGTTTGGTCGCGGGTTCGTGAAGTCCGCCGGCGAAGAAGGCGCAGAGTTCGGCGACACGCTCACGGGCGGCGGCATCGGCGGCGCAAGCTACTCGTTCAACGAGAACCTCACGGTCTCCCTCGGCGTCGGCGCTCGCTCGCGGCTCGATCGCGGCGCACAGGTGCTCCCCATCGCGGGCATCGAGTGGAAGTTCGCGCCCCAGTGGACACTCACCTCGCGGCAACGACCCGGCCTCTTCCTGGAGTTCGCTCCCACCAAGACCGTCGACTTGTCGCTGGGCGTTGTGTATGAATCGCGCGAGTACAGACTCAACACACGCGACGCCGCGCCGGGCGGCGTTGCACGCGACAATCGCTTTGTCGTCGAGGCCGAGGCGGGCTGGGACGTGTGGAAAAACCTCACGATCTACGGCACCGTGGGCGTGACGGCGTCGAGCGAGTATCGCCTCGACAATAACATCCAGCAGACGCTCGGCAAGAGCAAGACCGATCCGGCCCTCTCGCTCGGGGTTTCCGCAAAGCTGGTTTTTTAGCAACATTGCGCAGAAATATTCTTTGCGGACGAACGCATTGCGGCGTGCAATAGGCCCCGCGCTGCCGGCGTTGTGCTGGGCGTGCGACAGCCAATATTCGCGGAGTGTCAGGCTTGCGGAGAGAACGCCGTGTGGATGGTGCGGAGAAGAGTGAGGGTGGGGGAGGGTGCGTGAGTCAGTGAGGGGAGAGACGCGGGGTCGCCGAAAGGTGACTCCGCGTGTTTTTGTCGGCGCGAGTTGGAGAAAGATGGAACTCAGGCCATCAGTTCGGCGCGAGTGTCCGGCGCATCGCACCGATGGTCGCGTCGCTGACGTGGTGCTCGATGCCCTCGGCGTCGATCTCGGCCTGCCCCGCCGGCACGCCCAGTGAGAGCAGGAAGTGCAGCACGATCTGATGCCGCTCGCGTGTCGCGTGGGCGAGCCGAAGACCCTTGGGAGTCAGCGAGATAGGCCGGTACGGCTCGCCCGCGAGCAGCTTCTCGCGTTTGAGCCGGGCGATGATCCGCGTCACGGTGACGTGGCTCACACCCATCATCGCGGCAAGGTCGCGGACCCGAACCTCCTGCCTCGTCTCGGTGAGTTGAAGCACAGCCTCAACATAGTCTTGTGCGGTCTCGTCGCGATGGGCCGCCCGTGTGGTGCGGAAGCGTGCGGCGGAATCGGTGGTGGCGGGCCTCTTGGACATGGGGGCCACATGGTACCGCACGCCCCGTGCGGCTGTGCGCCCTCGGGTATGCTGACAGCCCAGGAGTCTCCCGATGCAGCACAGACCGATCGTTGAAACGTCTGCCGCAATCGCCCTCTCGCTTTTGCCGTTGGCCGTCGTCAACGCCGCACCGCATGCGCACGTTGGCGACCCGCCAAGACTGCCGCAAGAATCGCAGGGGCTTATGGGCTACATCTCGATGGATGTCGAGGCGACGCCCGACGGTTTCGGGGCGGGCGTGAGTTTCTACACGCCGGTGTGGCCGCTGCTGGAGAGCCCGCTCGCCGACTTTCAGATCGGGCTGCCCTCGATCTGGATCATCCCCGAAAATCGCACGTTCAACGAGCCGCTGTGCCCCGTGGGCACGCCCGCGCGCGACACGATGAGGGAACGCGGACCGTCGTTCCGCGATGTCTTTCAGACGATTGAGGGCGGGCTTGGATTCTGGGCGAGCACGCAGTTTGGCTCGACGACAGCGAAGTACAGGATGAACGGCACGTCGAACTGCTACGCGCACGAAATCTCGTCACCGGGCTGGGGGTTTGGACGCATTGCGCCGCTTGCGCCCGAGAAGATGGGACTGGCACAACTTAGAGACAGTTTCAAAACGACAGTCCAAGGGATTTGATCCGTGAGTAGACGAGCAGTGCGGCAGCGAGGTCGTGCAGGGCCTGGAAGTGCTCGCCCCAGCGTTCGTAGCAGAGTCGCACGCGTCTGAAGTGG
>JAYVUC010000127.1:0-5077 GCA_043788295.1 Phycisphaerales bacterium | reverse complement strand
GAGGCAACCGTGTTCATCGGGGACGCACACTGGTCCTCACTGACTTCGCCGAGGAACGGCGAGGTCAGTGGCACGTCTTGAGGTCAATGCCACCCGCCTACCGCACACCCGGGGCTACCCGCACTGACTTCGCCGCAGGAACAGCGAAGTCAGTGGCACGCCACGAGTCAGTGCCACCCGCCCCAAGGGGCAGCCGGTGGTTGAGTCGAAGTAAACCCGACTCGTTCCTGGTGGCACTGGTCTCCCCCCCGGTTCGCGCCGGGGGCCCGGTGCCACCCCCACCCCCACCCCAGGCACCCCTAAACTGGGTTTTGTTCGGGCGTTGGATGGGTGCTTTGGGGTGGTGTGGGCGTGGGGGCCTCCCAGGGCAGTTTTTAGTCATCGGATGGACGTTTCCGATGACCGGATGGACGTTTCCGGTCACCCGATGGGCGTTGCGGACGGGTGGATGGGCGTTGCGGATGGGTGGATGGGCGTTGCGGATGGGTGGTTGGGCGTTGCGGACGGGTGGTTGGGCGTTGCGGACGGGTGGTTGGACGTTGCGGACGGGTGGTTGGACGTTGCGGACGGGTGGATGGACGTTGCGGACGGGTGGATGGGCGTTGCGGACGGGTGGATGGACGTATCCGGTCACCCGCTGGTGATCGCCAGGGCCTGACTGGTCGCGGGGTTTACCCCCCGGCTGCCGCCGGGGGCTCTGTGGGGGCGGGAGTGGGGGGAGTGGGGGGTGTGGGTGTGGGTGTGGGTGTGGGGGTGGGGGTGGGGGGCTCAGTCTTCGGCGTACATCTCGTCGAGCACCTCTCTCCAGTCGGCGTTGCTCTTCACGGCGATGAAGCGCAGGCGGGCCTCGCCGGTCCGCGGATGGTGGGTCGCAAAGCGAATCCCGAACTTGCGCATGAGCTTGCTCGTGTGCTCCTCGCCCTGGCGCATCCCGTGATTCACCGCAAGCAGCAGGCGGAAGTGATCCTCCAGCACCGTCCGCTGCTCTGCGATCGTGGGGGGGCTTGGCTCCCTGCCCGCCATCATGTCGCGTGCCTGCCGGAAGATCCACGGGTTGCCGATGCACCCGCGCGCCACGCTCGCCCCCGCCACCCCCGTGTAGCGAATCATGCGGAAGATGTCAGCCGCATTCCAGATGTCGCCCGACCCGAAGATCGTGAACTCAGGGTGCCGCTGCACGATGTCCCGCAAAAGATCCCACCGGCTCGGGCCCACGTACTTCTGCACCACCGTCCGCGCGTGCACCGTCGCCCACGCGTACCCGATGCTCTTTGCCGCGCCCAGGATCGTGTGCAGATTCGCAGCCATCTCGGGCGTGTCGTCGTAGCTCCGCCGCAGCTTCACCGTGCACGGAATCGCCGCGGGCACCGCCTCACGCACCGCCTCCAGAATCCGTATCGCCCCCGCGGGCTCGACCAGCCAGTGCCCCCCCCGCGCCTTGGCCTTGATCTTCTTCACCGGGCACGCGAGATTCACGTCGATGCACTCGAAGGAAAGCTCGGGCCCCGTTCCACGCGCAGCCTCCGCCGCAATCCCTTCGCCGCCGTCGATCGTCATCGCGTCGTTGATCTCATCGATCAGCGTCTCGCACGTCTCATCCTCGACTTCGCCGCACGAGTCTCCCAACCCTTCTGTCGGGTCGAGCGCGGGCGGCAATTGCTCCCCGCCCGGGAGCCGCAGCGCGACGCGCGTCGATGGAAAGAACCCGCTGCTCTTCCCATACGCCATCGTGCGATAGTGCTTGTCGCCCTGCTTGCCCTGCTCAGCCGCCTTCAGTGCCGCCGCCGCCATCTCGCCCGGGTTGCTCCCCATGATCTGGCACGCGAGGGGATGATCCTCGGGTCCACTCGGCACATTCTCGTGCAATTCGCCCAGATCGGCCTTGGCAAACCCTCGTCCGCCCGCGAGCATCGTGCGATCCAGCAACGCCTCGGTCACGCAGAACGGACACCCATGCCGCCGTGCGATGATCCGCATCGCCGCATCGGAATATCCGGCCAGCCCCGCCTGAAAGAATGGCCCGTCAAACCCCGGCACCGCACGCTGCACCAGCCTTGCGACCGATCCATCGCGTCCGCCGCCCGCCCACATCTCGCCCTGCTGCCGGGCTACTTTCCGCGCATCGATGCCATCCGACCCCGGAGCGATGCCCGGCGTCGGAACAGTTGCGTTGCCTGATTCGCGTTCGATGACGGACACGGCTGATTATTGGCGTTCCATCACGACAAGCCGTGCGCATCGTGCTATTGCAGTAAAATCCGCACGCGGATCGTGATCACGCCGCCCGGCTTCTCGCGCTGCAGCTTCTTGAGCAGCTCGCCCGAGACCGTCCACTCGTGCATCGCGTGGTCGATCGAATCATCCCACTCGGTCCGCCCCGTCCGCCTGAGAAACTCCACCCGCGCCGCCTTGCCCTTCGCGTTGAACGAAATCTCAACCGTCGGGCTCGATGGGTTGCCGGTGATCAACGCCACATCGCTGATCACCGGGTTGGTCGTCTGTACCTCCAGCCCCTTCACCGCCAGCGGCTTGCCCGCCTCAAACTTCAGCATCTCTTTCACCGAGAACGGGTTCGATTCCTTGTTCGACTTCTCTCCCTGTGGTTTGTTCTCCATCCCCGGCGTCTGTGTCCCCAGTGGCTTGGCACTCTGGGCCGCCGCCGTTGCGGGCTCGCTTGCAGCCGCAGGCTCGCTCGCACGCTTGTCCGCCGCCTTGTCGCCCTCGCCGCCCGCGGCGTCAAGAGGCTTCTTCTGCGTCAGTTCATTCTCGCCCGCCCCCGGCATCGCCACCCACACCACGCCGATCGACGGCATGATCCGCATCACCTGCCCGAACTCCTCGCTCGGCAGGGCTTGGGCCTGAATCGCCGGTGCGATCAGTTGATCCTCTTCGGCGACCGTCACACCTCGATCAGCAACCGGTGCCGCCGCTGCCGCGTTCTCCTTCTCCGCTGCTTCACTCGGCGCCTCCGCCGGCGAGGGAACATCCGGCGACGACTGAGCCTGCGCCTTCTCGCTGCTCTCCGCCATCGGCGCTTCCGATGGTGTCATCGACCCGTCTTCACTCCCCTTGGGCTTCTCCTGACCCGCCACCGCACTGTCAACCTTCGACAGCGCGGGCTGATCGACCTCCGAATGTGGGGCCGAATGCGGTGTCGGCACAGCCTCTCCGAGGAACGAATGAGCATCCTTCGCCTCCGACTCCGCGATTCCCAATTTCAGGTCATCGGTCGGGGGAGGCGGCGGTGGGGTTGGCAGAGGCGGCGGAACCGGGTCAACCGGTGTGGCCTCTGGCGGTCTGGCAGCCTCCGGTGGCACTGGGGCTTTCACCGGCTCCGCAGCCACCAGCGGCTCAACTGTCGGCTTTGGTTCGGGTGCAGTGGGCGGCGGGCTCGCCATGTCCAGCGAAAGTGGAACCTCAAAGGCACCCGCCGCGTCCAATGGTCTCACGACCACTGTCTGGGGGCTGGCTGTTGCCAGCCATGTGCCCACACCGATGTGTGCTGCGAGGCTGACTGCCACACCCACCGCGAGCGAGAGATTGGCGTGTCCGTGGCTCATTCGATACTGAAAAGTATTCCGCAAACCGAACCCAGACCGATGCCTCCCTGTACATTCTTGATCGCTTACCCCCGTAACCTTTGTACGCCCCCGATGGCCCAGCGGACGTGTCCGCAGGCCCGGCCAGGCAAGATTTCGGAGAAACTCATGGACTGCATGAAACGCTTGGTCTCTCGCTCCCTCATTTCCTCGATGGCTGCCCTCGCCGGCATCGCTCTTTCCACAGCGGCCTTCGCCCAGGACAAGGCCACGCCCGCGACCCCGACGACCGCCGTCAAGGCCGCAAAGCCCGCCGAGCCCGAAACCAAGCCCAAGACCCAGGCCGCAGCCAAGACGCTGATTGTGGGCAACGACGCCCCCTCGCTCAAGGTCGAGAAGTTCATCAAGGGTGCCGAGATCAAGAAGTTCGAGAAGGGGAACATCTACGTCGTCGAGTTCTGGGCGACCTGGTGTGGCCCGTGCGTTGCCGGCATGCCCCACCTCTCCGAGGTTCAGGCCAAGTTCAAGGACAAGAAGGTCCACGTCATCGGCGTGAACGTTTGGGAAGAGCAGAAGTATTCCGCCGAGACGATGGGCAAGGTGGCCAAGTTCGTCGAGGAGAAGGGCGATAAGATGGCATACACCGTCGCCTATGACGGCGAAGCCAAGTCCATGGACAAGTCGTACATGGCTGCCGCGGGCAAGACCGGCATCCCGTGCGCGTTCGTCGTCACCGGCGAGGGCAAGATCGCGTACATCGGCCACCCCGGCGTGCCCGCCTTCGAGGACACGCTCCAGCAGCTCGTCGACGGCAAGTTTGACATGAAGGTCGCCCAGGAGAACTCCGCCAAGGAAGCCGCCGCCGCCGAAAAGGCCGCCGCGAACCAGAAGCCCATCCGCGAGCTCCAGAAGAAGATCGGCGAGCTGATGCAGGCCGAGAAGTTCGATGAGGCGTTCGCTGAGATGGATAAGCTCGTCGTCCTCATGCCCGAGGCCGCGACTCGCGTTGCCATGACCAAGTTCGGGCACTACATGGAAGCCGACAAGCACACCGAGGCCTACAAGCTCGCCAACGATCTGGTGGAAGGCACCGGCAAGAACGACGTGGAGCTGCTCAACTTCATCGCGTGGTCGATCGTTGATCCCGCCAAGAACGTCGAGAAGCCCAACCTCGACGTGGCCCTCAAGGCAGCCAACCGGGCCGTCGAGGTCACCAAGAGCAAGGACGCCGCCGTTCTCGACACCCTTGCCCGCGTCTACTGGCTCCAGAACGACAAGGCCAAGGCTCTGGAGACCCAGGCCAATGCCGTCGCGGTCTGCAAGGACGAAACGATGAAGACCGAACTTGAAGAGCGTCTCGCCGAGTACAAGGGCGACAAGAAGTAACCATTTTCGTCACAGATGACTCTAAGCGGGGTCGGCGAAGGCCGGCCCCGTTGTTTTTTTGTACTACGCTTGGTGAGTGTTGCTGGCGGAAAGATCATTTGCGTCAACGGATACGCGACGCAGCAGGAATCGAATGATCGATGGATTCTGGA
>JAYVUC010000126.1:0-10718 GCA_043788295.1 Phycisphaerales bacterium | reverse complement strand
TCCCCAGGCCAGCTCCATCCCCGACTTCCGCCTGACCTCAATCGCAACCGGGGGCCGCGACCTCATGGCGGTCGTCGATGGCCGCGTTCGCCGCGTGGGCGAGGAAGTACGCGAGGGCTGGAAGGTCGAGTCGATCGACAAGGCGGCCCAAACCGTCACCTTCGCGGGCCCCGACGGACAGTCCTCGGTGGCAAAGCTCAGGACCGACGACAAGCGGTAATCGACGCGGGTTCGCCTAAACTCATGGGTGAAACCACGGCGATTCCAGGTCATTGTCATCGGCGGCGGGCACGCGGGCGTTGAAGCCGCATGGGCGGCCGCCAATCTCCTGCGCGGGCGAGGTTTCGCCGGCACACCATGTGTCGCCCTCGTCAGCCTCGACCCATCCAAAGTCGGTGCCATGTCCTGCAACCCTGCGATTGGCGGGCTCGCCAAGGGGCAGCTCGTCCGTGAGATCGACGCCCTGGGCGGGCTCATGGGCCTCGCCACCGACGCGACGGGCATCCAGTTCAAAATGCTCAACGCGAGCAAGGGCCAGGCCGTCTTCGGCCCGCGTGCTCAGTGCGACAAGCACGCCTACGCCGAGACGGTGCAGGCCATGATCCGTGCCACACCCGAGATCGAGTTGATCGCCGGAAGCGTCGAGGAACTCGACGTCCACGAGGGCACGATCAGGGGAGTTGTCGTGAGGGAGCCTTCGGGTCGCCTCGAGCTCACCGCGAGCGCTGTTGTCCTCACCACCGGCACATTCATGCGTGGCCTCATGCACACAGGCGAGGCCCGCACCGAGGGCGGCCGCTTCGGCGAGGCCGCTGCCATTGGAATCTCGGGCTCTCTCGCGGGCTTGGGCTTCGAGCTTGGCCGCCTGAAAACCGGCACACCGCCGAGGCTTCGCCGGGGCACTCTTGACTGGGACGGGCTTCCCGCCGATCACGGTGACGCGGCCCCCGTTCCCTTCAGTGATCTCACCGCGACTCGCGCCGCGGGCCTCCCGGCTTTCGATTCAATCGCTCGCTTCCCCGTCATCACACAGGTCGAGTGTCGCCAAACGCACACCACCGCTGCCTCGCACGATCTCATCCGCGCCAACCTGCACCGCGCACCCATGTTCACGGGACAGATCGAGGGCGTCGGCCCGCGCTATTGCCCCAGCATCGAGGACAAGGTCGTTCGCTTCGCGCAGCGCGACACCCACGGCGTCTTCCTCGAACCCGAATCGCTCCGCGACGACTGGATCTACTGCAACGGCATCTCAACAAGCCTTCCCGCCGAGGTGCAATCCGCGATCGTTCGCTCCATGCCCGGCTGCGAGCGCGCCGAAATCCTCCGCTTCGGATACGCCGTCGAGTACGACATGGTCCGCCCGCATCAGATTCTTCCCACGGGCATGACAAGGCTCGTGCGCGGGCTCTTTCTCGCGGGGCAGATCAACGGCACCAGCGGCTACGAAGAGGCCGCCGCACAAGGTCTTGTCGCCGGTGTCAACGCGGTGCTCTTCATCCTGGGCGAGCCCGAGTTCATCCTGGGGCGCGATCAGGCGTACATGGGCGTGCTCATGGACGACCTTGTCACCAAAGCGCCCGTCGAGCCCTATCGCATGTTCACGAGCCGAGCGGAATATCGACTGCTCCTGCGGGCCGACAACGCCCCCGATCGACTCACGCCACTCGCCGATTCTCTCGGCCTGCTCACGGGCCCGCTGGGCGACCTCAGGCGTTCGCGCTTCGCCCAGCGCCGCACCATCGCCGCCCGACTCAACGGCGCGATCGACGCGGGCAAATGCAACGGCGTGCCCGTCGACAAGGCCATCCGCACGCCTACGTGGGAGGCAGCCGACTTCGACTCCTGGCTCTGGACCATCGACCCCGTGCTCACGCGCGATGCCCGCGGGCATCGCATGATCGAGACCGCGTACGCAGACCGCAAGTACGCACCCTTCGTCGAGCGAGCTCGAAATGAGATCGAGCGGCAGGCCCAGACCGAGCACCGCAGCATCCCCGACGACATGCCCTACAACGAGCTAGCGTCACTTCGTACCGAGGCCCGCGTCGCTCTCACACGCTTCCGCCCACGCACCTTCGGCCAGGCCGGCCGCCTCGAAGGCATCACCCCCGCCGACCTCACGCTCCTCTCCGTCCTCGTGAAAAAGCACCGCAAAGGCGGGCCACGGGACCAAAGGGTCTCACTTTGATTCCATGCTTACTCGCCGCTGCGGACGCCCCGGAGACTGGCGTCCCTCTCGCCGTTGACCTGATGGTGATTCTGCTTGTCGCCGCGCTGGTCGCCACGCTCTTCGCGAAGATCAAGCTCGAAGCCATCCCGGGCTACCTCCTCGCCGGCGCGCTCCTGGGTCCGCACGCCTTGGGCGCGGTCCGCAACCTCCATCGTGTAGAGCAGATCTCCGACATCGCCGTCATCCTTCTCATGTTCGGCATCGGGCTCCACCTCGACGCCGGGCACATGGGCCGGGGCGTGGTCCACATCCTTGGCGTCGGCGCAATCTCCACTGTTGTCACCACCCTCATCGCCTGGCCCATTCTGCTCTGGCTGGGCCTGCCCGCGCCGGCCGCACTCGCCATCGCCATGGCTCTCGCCATGTCCTCCACCGCCATCTTCGTCCGGGTCGTTGCCGCCCGCCGTGAGATCCGTACCATCCACTCGCGCGTCGGGCTAGGTGTCGCGGTCGTTCAAGACCTTGCCACCGTCGTCGTGCTGGGCGTTCTCCCCCTCATCGCACGGTGGGCCGGAGGCGGCGAGCCTCTGCCAACCCCGCAGGACGAGTGGTTTCGTGGCCTGCCCCCGGCCGCCGAGTTCATCTCCCGCGCCGGCATCAGCGTGGGCGGCATCGTCGTGCTCGTCACCGTCGGACGCTATGTCCTCCCCATCGCCCTCCGTGCCATCGCCGCCACTGGCTCGGCCGAACTGCTCATCGTCTTCTCCGGTGCCGTCGCGCTCGCGGCAGCCATCGGCACCCGAGTCCTGGGTTTCTCCGCCGAGATGGGCGCCTTTCTCGCTGGCTTCCTCCTCGCCAGCACGCCCTTTCGCCACCAGCTCGCCGGGCAGCTCGGTCCCATGCGCGATATCCTCATGGCCGTCTTCTTCACCGTCGTGGGTCTCCAGGTCAACGGCCGCGTCGTCATCGAGCATTGGAACATCGTCGTCTTCGGATCGCTGGGCCTCATCGCCCTCAAGACCTTCAGCATCGGGATGTCGGGATGGGTTCTGGGCCTCACACCCAGGTCCTCGTTCCTCACGGGCATCTATCTCGGCAACGCGGGCGAGTTCGCACTCGTCGCTCTCGCGCCGGCTGTCACCATGAAAATCGTCTCGCCCGACGCCGGAGCCCTCGTCATCGCCGTCGTCATCGCCTCGCTCATCCTCAGCCCCATGCTCATTCCCTGGGCCCACGTACTGGGCAGCCTGATGCTCGGCTGGCCGCTCGCACACTGGATCGACCCCGCCTCACTTCGCGAAGACGCCGCAACAAAGCCCGCGCACGGCTCGTCCCCGGGCGAGCTCAGGGGGCACGTCGTCGTCGCGGGCTTCGGTCCCGCAGGCCGCGCCGTCGCCGATCGCCTCGAGATAGCCGGCGTCACCGTCGCCGTCATCGAGCTCAACGCCAAAGTCGTCGAACGCCAGGCACAGATGGGCCGCCGCAAGGTCGTCTTCGGCGACGCCACCAACGTCGAGGTGCTGGAATCCGCGGGCGTGCGCACCGCCGCCGCCGTCGTCATCACCGTCCCCGACGAGGAGGCCGCCCTCCGCGCCACCGGCGCTGTCAAGGCGATGAACCCCGAGGTCTACGTCGTCACACGAACCAGCTTCCTCGCCGGTTCATTCCGTGCCCAGCAGCTCGGCGCCGATCACGTCACCGTCGACGAAGTCGCCGTCGCCGAAACTCTGCAGCGAGAGGTGCTGCAACGCCTCCGCGCACGCGGGATCGTGGTGGCACGCCTCTCCGAGGCGTGATTCCGTGTTGGCACGCATCACCGAGGGGTGTCCTTGCCTTGTCATCCTCCAAAGCAATTCGCACACACTGCAACGCCATGCCACCCGAGCCCAAAAGCAAACGGGCAGCTCGCAAGAGCCGCCCGTCTGAAATTGCTCATTGGATCTGCGGTCGTTCGCGTTAGCGGCGACGACGGGCAACGAGGCCCGCGAGGCCCAGGAGAGCGAGGCTCCCTGGTGTCGGAATGCGCGTACCCGAGATGACGACGCTGTCGACGCGGTTGGTGCCCGCAGTCGCTACCGCGCCGCCGTTGGCAGAGACAGTGCTGTTCATCCGCAGGCGAAAGTAGACCGTCGCCAGGTTGTCGAGCGTGGCGGGGCCGGCCGTGGGGCCAAAGGTGTAGATCGCCTGGTACGTGGCAGCCGCCCATACGGGGTTCGGGGCGGCGTTCGCAAGGACCGCGTACTGCACGCCGATGTTGGTGAACGTGCTGCCGTTGGTGCTCGACTGGAGCACGAAATCGCGCGGGCCGGTGTTGCTGGCGGTCTGATCCCATGTGATCGTGATCGTGTTGTACCCGGTCGTCGTCGTGGTGAACTGGTAGTAGTCGCCCACCGCCCAGTTGTTCGAGCTGAACGACTCCACCGTCCCGTTGCCGCTCGGGTTGCTGTACGCGGTGGCTCCAGAAACATGCGAGCCCGAAGCCTGCGACGAGGCCGCGAAAATCCCCGCCTCAGCGGCGAACGGCCCAGCCGTCAACGGGATCGACGTCTCAAATGTCCAATTGGCAAGGATGTCCGCGTTGGCAGTCGCGGCCAGCCCGGCGACCAACGAAACCACAAGAACAGAAATCTTCATTCTCTAATCTCCTATGGAAAGCCTCTCTCGGTGCCTCGTTCCTCCTGAGAACAAGGCGTCTGTCTCTCGGGGTGGAGTGTAGACGATCACCCCCTCCCGCATGTCCGAAAATCACCCCTTTTTGATGAACATTGCGCGAAGTTCCAGATTTGGGTTGCAGAAGTCGATACTTTGTTTCTGTTTGGGTGCCCCGCTGTCAATGCCTTGTCCAAGCGACCACCCCCGCCGGGTCGCTATCCTGAGCCCAGAAGTGCCAAGGAGGGCCCCGAACCATGGCTAATCCGGTGATGGACCACCCAATCGACGCGAGAACAAGTTCCGTGATCAAAACAAAATCCGCCCCCCGCGCCACCGCCGAATCCATGGCGACCAAGCAGCGCGATATTTCCGTCTCCGAGTTCTTTGCCAAGAACCGCCACCTGCTTGGCTTCGACAACCCCCGCAAGGCCCTGCTCACCACCGTCAAGGAGGCTGTTGACAATTCGCTCGACGCCTGCGAAGAAGCGGGCATCCTCCCCGACATCACCGTCGTCATCGAGGACCTTCAGCCCGATCGCACCCGCGAGGCCAAGCAGTCCCGCTATCGCATCTCCGTCGTCGATAACGGGCCGGGCATCGTCCGCAAGCAGGTCGAGAATGTCTTTGGCCGTTTGCTCTTCGGCAGCAAGTTCCACCGCCTCAAGATGTCGCGCGGTCAGCAGGGCATCGGCATCTCCGCCGCCGGCATGTACGGACTCATCACCACCGGCAAGCCCATGCTCATCCAGACCCGCCCCAAGGCAAGTGAGCAGGCTCACCACATCGAGCTGGCGATGAACACCAAGACCAACCGTGCGGAAGTCACCGTCGATGAGGAGACCAACGACTTCCCGCTCTCGCGCCTCCGCACACTCACAGTCGGCACGCGAGAGCTCGCCGCCACCGGCGATTTCCTCTCTCACGAGGACTATCCCACCGGCACGAGCGTCTCGATCGAGCTCGAAGGGCGGTATCAGAAGGGCCGCGGCTCGGTCGATGAGTTCCTCGAGCTCACCGCCATCGCCAACCCGCACGCAAAAATCACACTCGTCCCGCCCACCCGCGAGAGCAGCGCCGAAGAAGAGCTCCTTCCGAGCCCGCGGCGCAAGCCGGGGGGAGATGCGCCCGAACCCACGCCCGCCACAACCGCTGAGAACACGCCCGCCTCCCCCACTGCCGGCGCAGCGGGCACTGTTCAGACCACGACGGAAACCGCGGGCGTCATCGTCTTCCCGCGGGGCGTGACAGAGCTGCCGCCCGAGACCAAGGAAATCCAGCCGCATCCAAAGGGCATCGAGCTTGGCATCCTGCTCCAGATGCTCAAGGACTACGAGGTCAGCGACAAGGGCGGCACGCTCTACGCATTCCTGCAGGACAAGTTCTGCCGCGTTTCGGGCCCAACCGCCGCAGACTTCTGCGAGAAGATCAGCACCAAGGCGAACAGGGTCACCAGCCGCACCAAGGTCACCGACATCGAATCACCCCAGGTCGAGGCCCTCTACAAAGTCTTCCAGGAAGCGAAACTCGCCCCGCCGCCCACCGACTGTCTCGCTCCGATCGGCGTGCAACAGCTCCTCAAGGGCATGTTCAAGGGCGTCCGCGCCGAGTTCTACTCCGCGAGCACGCGTGAGGCCGAAGTGTATCGAGGGCGCCCGTTCCAGATCGAGGCCGCGATCGCATTCGGCGGCGAGCTTCCCGGAAATGAGTCCGCTCGCGTCATCCGCTTCGCAAACCGCGTCCCGCTGCTCTTTCAGCAGTCGGCGTGCTCCTCGTTCAAGAGCGTCGGCGAAACAAACTGGCGCAACTACGACCTCCAGCAGCCCCGTGAGTCGCTGCCGGTGGGCCCGCTGGTCATTATGATCCACATGGCCAGCGTGTGGGTGCCGTTCACGAGCGAGTCCAAGGAAGCGATCGCCGACTACGACGAGATTCGCAAGGAGATGAAGCTCGCGCTCATGGAGTGCGGCCGCAAGCTCGGCACGTACCTCAAGAAACGGGCCAAGATGCGACGCGAGGGCGAACGACGCGACGTCTTCCAGAAATACATCGGCGAGATCGCCAAGGCCTGCAACGCCATCGCGGGTGTCGACACCAAGAAGTTCTACGACGCGCTCCTCGAGCAGGCCAAGGCCAAGACCGCCATCGCCGACCTCGAACTCGACGAGGATGGCAAGGCCGTCAAGGACGACACGCAGGATCAGGACGGGACCATCATCGTCGCCCCGCTCGAATCAGCGGCGGACAAAGGTGCCGCAGCCACTACCGCAAAGAGTGGCACGAAGCCCGACCCATTCGCCATGTCCAGGGCGGAAACGGCGGCCCTCAAGGTCGCGTCGCTTGCGAACGCCCACGAGCCCAAGCTCATCGAGACCGACGTGGTGAAGCGAGCGAAGCAGACCGCGAAACCCAGCCGCAAGCCCGACGCTGCGCAGCCGCCCGCAAAGTCGGCAAGTAAGCCGACTCCGTCGCCAGTCCCGCCCACGCCCGCCGCCAAACCCAAGGTGCGCCTCGACCTCAAGACAGGCAAGCACATCCCCGTCGATGAGCCGCGACTCTTCTAAGGGTGGCAAGGATCATCGCGCAGCGTGATCCTTGCTCGGTACACCCGACGCTTGCGGCAACCCAGCAAGGTTCACCCGGGGCGGGATGATCCTTGCCACCCGTCAAGCGTCGAGATTTCGCGATGTGGTGATGCTGAGCGAGAGCCCGAAGACCTCTTCGAGCATGTCGCCCTTGGCCTTCGCCGCCCGAATCCCGGCCTTCGCGGGCGTCACCGCCGTCAGCACGACCTCCGCCGACTTTCCACGCACGACCAGCTTGGCGCGTTCGACCGCCTGCACGTGGCTGCGATCAAGCCCGTCGGCCACACGCAAGATCGCTGTCAGCGTCCGCACCAAATCCTGGTCACGCTTCCTGAGCGACGCGAAGAGGTTGTGCGACTTTCGCGGGCCGGTCCGGCGGTGATACCGCGCCAGGTTCGCCAGAATGATCGACTCGCGCTCATCAAACCCCGGCAGCTGGGCGCACAGGATCATGTCGCGCCCGTGCTTATGGTGCCGCTCGATGTCCACCATCATCCCGATGTCGTGCAGCACCGCCCCAGCCTGCAAGAGCTCCAGAGCCCGCGGCTCGTGCTTTCGCGCCCGCTTCACCGCCGCCGTCTTGCGAAGCTGTCCGTAGATCGACGTGCAAAGCCTCGTCACATGCTCGGAGTGCTCCCGCTCATATCGGCACCGTACCGCAAACGCCCGCACTCCCTCCATCGGAGAAAACTGCGGCTTTCCCACGCTTTCGGCCAGCGACCAGCAGATTCCCTCGCGAATGCCGCCCGCGTGCGCGTGCACTGTGTCGATCTCCATCAGGTCTGCCATCCGCTCCAGCACCACAAGCCCCGCGAACAGAATCTCCGCACGGTCCGCCGGTAGATTCGCCGCCAGTGGCGGGAGCGTCGGCGCCGCACTGCGAAACGTCTGCACGAGCTGCTTGAGTGCCTTGTGGTCAACCGCCGAATCCTGCTTCTTCCCGGGCTTCGCCGGATGCGCGAGCGACGCCACAGACGTCACCGTGCCGCCCGTGCCCACCAGCACCACAGGCTTCACCGGCGCAGCCTTCAATGCCTGTGCGATCAAGCGATCGACGTGATGGCGAAACCGGGGAAACTGCTTCGTCGCGATCGCGGACCACCCGCCGAACTCCGTCGTCAGCATCACCGCACCCAGCGGCAGCGAAACCGCCCGGATCGGCATCGCGTGCGCCGCGAACACGAGCTGTGCGCTTCCGCCTCCGATATCAACCGCAGCCGCCGGAAGATCCGAGATTTCAAACCGCTTGGCGAGCGACATATACGCCAGCGCACCCTCTTGCTGCGGTGAGATGACCTCAAGTTGAATGCGGCTCTCTCGCAGCACGAGTTGAGTCAATTCCTGGCCGTTCGACGCCTCACGCACCGCCGCCGTCGCCACCGCGCGGATCGCCTGAGCCTTCAGTTCGCGGGCCCGCGTTACAAACCGTGCGATCGCCCCCGCCGATGCCGCGATCGCCTCGGTTGAAAGCCGCCCGCCGGGTCGCAGCCCGCGTGCGAGCTGGGTCGCCTCCCGCTCCTCCGCAACCACGCTGAAAGCACCCTCGGGGCCAATATCAGCGACCATCAGACGCACGGCATTGCTGCCCGCATCGATCGCCGCGACCCGGATTAGCCCTTGTGCCGTCATGCCCTCATCCTAATTCAACCGTTGACTCGCTGCGCTAAATTTTCACGCCCAGGGGTCTGAACCCAGACGATTTCATCCACGCCCTTGGCCGGCGTACCATCTCACCCCATCGAGGCCCTCGGGCTGTCGGGGCCCGGGTTTGCCGCACGTCGAAAGTGCGGACTCGAGCCCCCCCAAGGCTTCGGCGGGCAACTGACCCGAGGGTTTCCCCATGGCCGACAACGCACCAAACGCCGACCGTCAGATCCAGCTCCGCATCGACGAGAGCCGCATGTCCACAACCTACGCGAACACCATTCGCACCTCGACCACACCCGAGGAAGTCATCCTCGACTTCGGCATCAACATCCCCATGCAGCAGGGTACCGAGCAGATTCTCAGCTTCAACGTCGGCAGCCGCGTCGTCATGAACTGGGCCGGGGCCAAGCGCCTCGCCATGAGCCTTGTCAACGTCGTCCGCCAGTACGAGCAGGCCAACGGCGAGATCCAGATTCAGGCCCGCCAGGGCGGTGCACCCGCCGCAGGTGGCCCCAAGCTCTCGCAGTAATCGCCGTCAACAGTCATTGATCGTTCGCACCGAAGGGGCAACCCTTCGGTGTCTTTATTGGCAGCCCGCGCTGCATGCTGTCGCGCGGGTCGACCACTCGCCACACACCGTCGATAGTTTGCCCCATAACACCAGAATCGCTCACGGTCCGCCCTTCCCATGTCGATCACACGACATGACCTATGCCGACCACTTCGCTCTCGTCCGCGACCACTTCCACGCCATCAAATCTCAGCGAGCGCTTCTCGCCGAACTCGTCATCCGACGCATCGGGGGACTCACCCCCACCACGCGAAAGTTCACCACAGGCCGCGAGAGCGAGCTCGCCGCCGAGTTCGCCAAGGCACTCTGGAAAGTCGTCTACGGCTCAAGAAACCTCGCCGACTGGGAAGCCCCGCTGCTCTCACTGGGCCAACATCAAGCCGGCCGCGGCGTTCGCGCCGAGCATTACTCCACATTCAAGGGCGAGCTCATGCAAGTCCTCGCCGATGTGAGCGACGACACCTGGACCGATTCGCATGCCGTCGCGTGGGCCGCGTTCCTCGACTGCGTCTGCGGCATCCTCATCCGCGGCGGCTCACAAGCCTCGCTGCTCCGCCGCGCCGCTTGACCCCACTTGACGCAGCCGCAATCCCGTGCTTCGATCACCCATGCTCAGCCGCGACGCCGTGCCCGACGACCTTCCGGGTATCTTCGAGATCTACGACCGCGTCGTCCTTCACGGCACCGCCACCTTCGAGACCGTTCCCAAGACGCCCACCGAGCGGCACGAGTGGCTCGCCGCACACGCATCGCCCGCGCACCCCGCGATCGTCGCGGTCGAGCCCGATCATGGGTTCTCGCGCGTGCTGGGCTGGGCGAGCCTCTCACCCTGGAGCACGCGATACGCCTACGCCCGCGCCGCCGAGAACAGCGTCTACGTCCACCCCTCAGCCCAAGGCCGCGGCGTCGGCCGCTCGCTCCTCACCGACCTCATCGCCCGCGCCCGCGCCGCCAACCTCGGCGTTATCATCGCCCGAATCGTCGAGGGCAACCCCGCGTGCCTGAGGCTTCACGAGGCCGCCGGGTTCACCAACATTGGCACAATGCACGGCGTGGGCGAGAAGTTCGGGCAGATCCTGGATGTGAGACTGAT
>JAYVUC010000125.1:0-29033 GCA_043788295.1 Phycisphaerales bacterium | reverse complement strand
TCACTATCTACCCTTTACTGGGGTCCGTATAAGCGAAAAACCAACCCCTAGGGGGGTTGGCTTGGGTAGAACGGTGTCAGTGCTCGCTTGGAATTGCGTTAGCGGCGACGACGGACGGCCATGAACGAGCCCATACCGAGTAGGGCCGCGGAGCCGGGCGTGGGGACAAGGGTGATAGAGAAGCCCGACGCGAAGACCTTTTTCTCGATAAAGGCCGCACCGTTACGGCCGCTGATGGCGATCAGGTCGTTATCGATGACGACGTGCAGTCGCGTCCAGCCGACAAAGTCGAGAGCCTCGGTGCCGCTCCAGTTGCCGAAACCTGAGGTGATCGGCGAAACTGGGTTGGTGACCAGTGCGTTGACCAGCGTTTCGGCCGTGTCAAGGTTGGTCGCGATGATGGAACCCGCCGCGGAAACGGAGGAGCCTTCGCCCACGACACCGTAGTCGCCGTGCTCGGTGATGCGGATGCCGCTGGCCTGGAAGCCGGGAGCAGCAAACAGATCGAACTCAAGCCGATCGCCAACGATGACGACGCCACCGTTGGTGCTCTGAGCTCGGAAACCCGACGGGAAGAACACAAATGTGTCCCCACCGACGAGCGTCGGGCTGCCGAACAGGCCGTTGGCCGACCCGCCGTTGGCCCAGCTGAAGTTGGTGCCGTTGCCGTTGGGGTTTGCCCAAGGCACGAAAGCGGATGCTTGGTCAGCCGCCAGAATTGAGGCGGTAGCTACCGCGCCCACGATGATGAACGAACGAAACTGCATAACGAATTTCCTCCCTCGCTGTTGAGAACTCCTGCCAAGCTCAAATAGGCCACAGGATTCAGAAAATGCCAACGAAATCTCAACTTTAGAGCAGGAATATTTCAAGAGCATGCCAGATGCACGGCTCGCGCCGGATGCGCAGGGCATCGTGCGTCTCATAAGTGACTTGTCATAAGCGTGTTGCGCCTATACGACCTGGCCGGGCCCGTCCCACCTTCGGTTGCTCAGTATCCGGCCGGAACCCCACCCTTTCTGGGGTCGCTCGCCGCATACCAGCCAGATTGATCACCATCACCCCTCTGTATGAGTTGCACAACACCCACGGCCGTTCGGGTCTTGGTGGAATGCCCCTTGCGTTGCAGTGCTGGAATATCCAAAACTGTGGAAAGGGCTGGCTCCAGTTCGAGCTCGTCAGGTTGCCACTGGTGGTGGAAGCGCGGGGCGGTGACGGCGGCCCAGGCGTTCTGGTTGAACGCCAGGACATTCAGGGCCGCCTGGAGAGTGCCGCTGATGATTCTGGGACCTCCCGATGCTCCGATCACCAGACGGACCTTGGGAGGGGCACCGTTCTGGCTATGGAGAACGATGGTGGGCGACATGCTGGAGAGGGGTCGCTTGCCGGGAGCGGGCAGGTTTCGGTCAGACTGGGTGAGGCCGAAGGCGTTGGGTTTGCCGCGACGGGTGAGGAAGTCGTCCATCTGATTGTTGAGGACGAAGCCGAACTCGGGCACGGCGAGCAGGCTGCCGAAGACCAAGTTGATGGTTTCGGTACACGCGACGGCGTTGCCCATGGCGTCCACGACGCTCAGATGGCTGGTGCCGTGGTCCTCGGGAAGCTGCGTGAGGCCGTAACTTGGGATTGGCAGGACGTGATCGAGGTCGATCGAGCCTGCGCGGGCTGTGAGCATGGCGGGGTCGAGCAAGGCGGCGAGCGGCACGGGGCTGAAGGCCGGATCGGCGAGCCACCTGGCCCGGTCGGCGAAGGCGTGCTTGGAGGCCTCGGCGACGAAGTGGATGTACTCGGGCGAGTTGTGCGTGACGGCGGCGAGATCCGCACTTCGAGCATCGAGGGTCGCAAAGACCTGTGCGAGAACGATGCCGCCCGACGACGGCGGGGGCATGGTCATGACCTGATCGCCTCGAAACGACACGAGCAAAGGTGGCTGCTCGGCCACTGTCTGAGCCGCGATGTCCGCCATGGTCATGCCGCCGCCATCGACCGCCGGGTTGTTGCCGATATCCGCACGAATGGCGGCGATGATCGCCTGGCCGATGGCACCCTGCGTGTACGCGGCGGCCCCATCCTTAGCGACGAGCCTGAGTGCCCGGGCCTGTTCGGGAAGCGTGATGCGATCACCAACCTTGACGTTGCCATCGCGGAGAAACCGGTGCCAGACCCACGCGAATCGCTCGCGGCGGGTGGCGTCCTTGGCGTACCAGGGCAGCACGTCCTCGTGCGCCGCAGAGTAATACGCCTCATCGACGAGAAATCCCTCCTCGGCAGCCCTGATCGCCGGTGCGAGCACGGTGGCGCGGTCGAGGGTGCCGTAACGCTCCAGGGCGGTCAAGAGGCCCAGGATCGTGCCCGGAACGGCGACGGCAGTGCCGCCCTTGGTGCTGGTATCGGCGTGAAAGCCGGCCGCATCCAAACGCTCGTAGCAATTGGGCGTCGCCCACGCTGGAGCCTGCTCGCGGTAGTTCAAACTCGTGTCGAGCGGCAGTTTCAACGCGGAGTTCGGGTGCGATTCGAGATGGATTACCATGAATCCGCCGCCGCCGATGCCGCAGGAGAAGGGGCGAACAACCGACAGAGCGAAACTGGCGGCAACGGCGGCATCGACGGCGTTGCCCCCCTTTTGCAGGATCTCGAGGCCGGCCCGAGACGCGAGGGCGTGGTCGGCGGCAACGGCGGCGTGCTCGAATCGGCCCGCGTAAGGGGGAGCCGGAGGTTGCTGACCACCAGCAATGGCGATTGGGAAAAGGCCCAGCACACAGGCGAAGAAGGCGATGGCACGGCAACGCATGTACAACCTCCAGTTCAGGAGTTGGATGCTACACGAAACGCGTTGATAGACGAGAGCGATCGAGAGGCCGATCAGGCGAACCGCATCGCGCCCGCGCTGCGGGAACGGTCCACGTACCGCTGCAGGTTTGCGCCCGGGCACGCGCTCTTGCCAAGCTCGCGGTGCGTGAAAACGCGGGTGACAGGGACGGAGAACCGCCGCATCTGCTGGGCAACGAAGGAGTCGAGGCTCGCGGTCTGCTGCGGCGTTGGGGTCTGGCGCGTGAAATCGCCCAGGAGCATGATCCCGACGTTGTGCTCGTTCTGGTCGGCGACGTGCGCCCCCTGATACGCGAGCGACCGGCCTTCCCAGATTCGCCCCTGCGGGTCGATCACAAAGTGATACCCGATATCTCCGAACGGCTCGGGCTTGCGGTTGATGTGCTCGTGGCGGATGTTGACCAGGCGCCGCTTCACATCGGCCGCCGAGAGCAGGTCGGAATTGTCGATGGCGGCGTGATGGACGGTGATGCGGCGGACGCCGTTCATCGGGTGCACGCGGCTCTCGATGATGCCCGCGTTGATCCAGGCCGAGCGGGGGATGACTCCGGCGACTGGGCCAATCGGGGCCGAAGGCGTCGCTCCAGTGCCCGCCACGGGACGTGCCGTGACGGCGGGGCGCGGGTCGGGCTTGCCGAGGCCTGCGGGCCAGAGGGGACCGGGTGCGGTCTGGGCACTGCCACTGGACGCACAACCCGCAAGCCAGGCGAGCAGGCCCGAGGCCGCCCCAATTTTGAGGATAGCTCGGCGGTCAAGAGCGGCACGGGCGGGGACGGCACGGGCATGGAATGATGGATCGGACTGATTCATGTCAACTGGCCATGCCCTTTCGAGACGTGCCCACAAGGTGCCAAACGCTGCAACACTCGGATATCGGCTTGTCCGGATGGACTTGTGCACAGGGCCTGCAAAGGTTAGGCGGGCCGGGAACAATTCTGGAGACGCGGAGGTACGCGGCCTACAAGACGGTCCAAATATCGGAACCAAACAGGAGGTGAAGGATGGCAATGGGCGAGCCAGTAAAGCCGGTTTCTGGGATCATGGGCGATGCCTCGACCCTCTGGCAGCAGTACGGGCCGCTGGGGATGGATTGGGCAGGGCGGATACTGGCGGCGTTGGCGGTCGTCGTCGTCGCGTGGTTTGTCGCCGGGATTGTCAGGCGGCTCGTACGGCAATCGACCACGCGCACGCACATGGACCTGACGGTGGGCAAGTTCCTTGCGAACGCCGCCCGTTGGACGATCCTGGTCATGGCGATCGTGGCAGCGATGGGCCAGCTTGGGGTCCAAACCGCAAGTTTTACGGCGGTCCTGGCAGCCACTGGGCTGGCGATCGGGCTGGCGTTCCAGGCGACACTCTCCAACTTCGCGTCGGGGGTGATCTTGCTGGTCTTTCGGCCGTTCAAGGTTGGTGACGCGGTGAATGTGGCCGGGCAGGCCGGCAGCGTGAACGAGATCGGGCTTTTCATGACTGAGATCGACACGGCGGACGGGCGGCGGATCGTGCTGCCCAACTCGCAGATCTCGGGCAATGTGATCGAGAACACCTCGCACCACGCGCGAAGGAGGGCCGAGGTGATCGCGGCAACGATCTACGACACCGATCTTGACACCACGCGGGCGGTGCTCGAGGCGGCCGTCAAGCGCGTGCCGGGCATTCTGACCGATCCCGGGGTCGAGGTGGCGATCGCGGCGATGTCTCCGGCGGGAGTGCAATGGGCTGTGCGAGCGTGGGCCCTGCGTGAGAATCTCGGCGCGGTGCAGCAGAAGCTGTTTCGAGAGGTGAAGGCTGCACTTGAGGCGGCGGACATCGCGGTGCCCGTGCCGGGGCCGTTGGTGGTGGTGCAGAAGGCGTGATGAGAATGAGAGTGGGTGGCGAGGATCATCCCGATGGGGTGATCCTCGCGGGGGAACCGCAAGTGCAGGGCTCGCCCGGCAAGGATCACCCGAAGCGGGATGATCCTTGCCACCCTTCGATCGCGCACAAGTTAGATCGCGTTCAGATCGATCTTGTCGCCCCACATGGGCATTCGCGGTTCGCTCTGGAAGACGCCCTTGAGCTTGCCCGCGAGCGTTCGTCTCGGCACGTCTTCGCCGTGTGTCAGGATGAACTTTGGCGGCGTCCTGGCGGGCGATGCGCCCTTCACAGCCGTCGCCCACGAGAGCAGCTCGCTCTGGCCCGCGTGGGCTGAGAAGCCGTTGAGTGTGTGGACCTGGGCACGCACCATCACGGTGTTGCCCATGATGCGGATCGTCTCGGCCCCTTCGACAAGCTGGCGGCCGATCGAGCCCTGCGACTGGAAGCCCACGATGAGGATGTGTACGCCCTTGCGCCAGACGTTGTGGAGCAGGTGGTGCATGATTCGCCCGCCGGTACACATGCCCGAAGGGGCGATGATGACATTGCAGCCGAAGTTGGCGTTGAGTTTCTTGGACTCCTGTGAGTCCTTGATGATCTTGAGATCGGGCAGAGCCAGGGGCGAGCCCTCGGAGTTGAGCAGCTTGACGGCGTCGGCGTCGTAGAGCTCGACGTGCTTGCGGTAGACCTCGAACGCCAGGGCTGCCATCGGGCTGTCCACGAAGACCGGGAACGCGGGCACGCGATTGGTTCTGCGCAGCTGGGCGAGGTGATAGACGAGCTGCTGGCAACGCCCGACGGCGAACGCGGGCACGAGCACGCGCTCCTTGTCCCAGACCGCTTTCTGGATGATGCCCGTGAACTCCTCGATCGTGTCGGGCATCGCGCGGTGGTCGCGGTCGCCGTAGGTCGATTCCATGATGATGACGTCGGCGGCGGGCGGAGGCTCGGGGTCGCGGAGGATGGCCGAATCTTTGTGGCCGATGTCGCCTGAGAACACGATGACTTTGGTGACGCCCTTCTCCTCGACGGTGACCTCGATGCTGGCGGACCCAAGCATGTGTCCGGCGTCGAACCAGCGGGCGCGGATTCCCGGCGCGACATCGATGCTGTTGCCCTGCTTGACGGGTTTGACCAGGGGCTCGACAAGCTCGGCGTCGGCCTGCGTGTAGAGCGGCTCGATGAGGGGTCGGCCTTCGCGGGCGAAACGGAAATTGGTTCGCTGCGCGTCGGATTCTTGCAGTCGCCCCGAGTCACGCAGCATGATGGGGATGAAGTCGCACGTCGCCTCGGTGGCGTAGATCGGTCCCTTGTAGTCATGCTTGGGCAGGAGCGGCAGTCGCCCGATGTGGTCGATGTGGGCGTGGGTGATGAGAACGGCGGTGAGGCGATCGGGATGGATCGGGGGGAAGGTGAGGTTGCGTTTGAACTCGTCGCGGCCTCCCTGGTGCATGCCGAAGTCGATCAGGATCCGTGCGCGATCGGTCTCGAGGAGGTAGCATGACCCGGTAACTTCGCCCGAGGCTCCGAAAAAACTGAGTTGCATGGTCCGCAGTGTAAACAAATCGCGCCGAGTTCGCCGGGCGTCGCCGGATTTGGCACCAAACCGCGTGTGGTTTGATAGACTTGTGCCATGGTTCCCGGCCACGCGACAACTCGCCCGTGTGCAGAGCCCGCCCCCGGCGTGGCGGGCGTGGTGCTTGGTCCGGGCATCGCGGTGCCGCTGGATCGGCTTTCGCTCACGTTTGTGTCGAGCTCTGGACCGGGCGGGCAGAACGTCAACAAGCGGGCGACAAAGTGCCAGCTTCGAGTGCGCGTGAGCGACCTGGGGCTGAGCGAACGCCAGACACAGCGGCTCAGCGATCAGGCCCGCGGCATGATCACGTCGGAGAGCGATTTCATCCTCACATGCGATGTGTACAAGTCGCAGGAGCGAAACAAGGCTGAGGTGCTCGATCGGCTCCGCGAGATCGTGCTCAAAGCGATCGTGGAGCCCAAGCGGCGAATCGCGACCAAGGTGACCAAAGGTGCGAAGCGCCGGCGCGTGGACGACAAAAAAGCGCGATCGGAGATCAAGCAGCGAAGGTCCGGCGCGGAAGACTGAGAGCTTCTGGTGGCCCGGTTCTCCGAACCGGGTTCCCGTGGCCCGACCGGTTCTCCGAACCGGGTCTCCTTCCTGCTACTTAGCCAGCCGACCCAGTTCGGAGAACCGGGCCACCACGAGTCGCCGCGTCAAGGGCGATGATCTCAAAGGCGATGTGGGCCGCAAGGAACGCGGTGATGCCCGTCGGGTCACGATCGGGCAGCACCTCGACGACATCGCCGCCCGCGACGTTGATGCCCTTGAGCGATCGCAGGAGCGTGAGCGCCTCAGACGAGGTGAACCCACCCACGCTGAGAGTGCCTGTGCCGGGGGCAAAGGCGGGATCGATCGCGTCGATGTCGAACGTGATGTATGTCGGGCGGCCCTTGAGCCCACCCAGAAACGAACGCAGCGGGGCATCGCCGCTCGACTGCCACTGCGAGTATGGCACGACCGTGACGCCCTTGGCCTTGGCGTAGTCGAGATCGGTGCCGACATTGAGCGGTCCCTTGACGCCGACGGAGATCATGGCCTTGGGATCAACGATGCCATCCTCGATGAGGCGATAGAAAGGCGAGGCGTGCCCCCACTGCTCGCCCCACACCGATTCGACGGTGTCGAGGTGGCTGTCGAACTGCACGAGCGCGAGCCCGCCTGCGGGCTGCCCCAGGCGATCCCACGTCGCGGCGATGTTGGCATACGCAATGCTGTGATCGCCGCCCAGGGCCATCAGTTTCGTCCGTCCGGCATCCGCAAGGCCGCCGGCCCACGCCCGCACCGCCGCGATGTTCTCCTTGCACGAGTACGGCAAGACCGGCGCGTCGCCCGCGTCGGCGAGGCTCAGCACGCCGCAGACGTCGATGGCGTGCTCAAGGTGGAAGCGTTTGAGGTACTGCGACGCCTCACGGATGGCCCGCGGCCCGAAACGCGCGCCGGGGCGATACGTCACGCCCGCATCGTGCGGCACGCCGAAGACGGCCCAGTCAACCGGGCGATTCTCGGGTGCGACATCTTCAAGGCGCGGATAGCGGCCAAAGGTGCAAAGACCGGCGAAGCGCGGAGAAACGCGAGGATTGGGAAGGATCGTCGTGCCCATTCGTGGCAGTGTATCAGAGCCTGACGCGCGAGCGAGGGTGGGCGCAACGCAACCATTCGCGCCGAATAAAGCCGCGGGTGTTCGGAGGTCAACCCTCACTGGTACATCGGGCTCTGATTACTGCCCCTGCGCGAGGCTGTAGCCTTTCACACCGTCGAACGTGCGGAGGAGTTCGTAGCCGGCGACCGTGAACTTTTCGGCCACCCTGCCCAGCAGCGCGAGGCCGGGGACTTGGCTGACGTCCGCCTTCGACGGGTCGATGAGCTCGAACCGCACGCGGAGGTAGTCCACACGCTCGGTATAGACGCTGCCCGTCGGCCACACCTGCGTGCCGCGGTTGGAGATCAGCGTCAGCCGAAAGGGCGTGCTGGCGCACAGGCGGCTCATCTCGTCGGCCACCATCGCGGGTGCCTGCGTCGTGTCGATGTAGAGATCGCAGCCGCTGACCTGAGACTTCACATTGTCGAAAGTCCGGATGATCTGCTGGCTCGTGGGTCTGGGGCCGCGGACGAAGCAGTGCTGACCGGCCTCGGGCACATCCACCGCCGGGATGCTCTGGGGCTTGCTGCCAAGCCGCTCGATGATCGCGCTGGTAAAGGCCTTGGTCCCCACGGGGGGAATAACCCTGTTCCCGAAATCGCCGGTGTGGATGCCCGACTCGAGGGTCGCAAGCAGCGCGTTCTCGATGTGGGCCGCTTCCTGATACAGGCACAAGTGGCGGAGCATCATGAGCCCCGAGAGCACGAGGCTCGTGGGGTTGGCGATGCCCTTGCCGGCGATGTCGGGCGCGGTGCCGTGAACCGCTTCAAAGATGGAAATGTGGTTGCCGATGTTTGCGCTTGGGGCAAACCCAAGTCCGCCCACAAGCCCGGCGCACAAGTCGCTGACGATGTCCCCTTGCAAGTTCGGCAGCACGAGCATCTGGTACTGGGTCGGCCTCACGATCAGATTCATGCACAGCGCATCGACGATCACGTCGGCCTTCTCGATCTCGGGGTACTCCTTGCCCACCGCCCTGAAGCGATCGAGAAAGAGTCCGTCTGTCATCTTCATGATGTTGGCCTTGTGGCCGCAGTGGACCCGCTTCACACCCAGCTTGCGGGCGGTCTCGAACGCGAAGCGGTGGACCTGGTCACACCCTGGCGCGGAGATAAGCCGCTTGCACTCGATCACATCGTTGGTCATTCGATGTTCGACCCCGCCGTAGGTGTCCTCGATGTTCTCGCGGACGACGGAGAAGTCGAGCTGCACGCCGGCCTTGCTGTACACCGTCTCGACGCAGGGCAGGGTCTTGAAGACTCGGAAGTTCGCGTAGGCGTTCCACATCTTGCGGGCTGTCACGTTGATCGACTTGCCGCCCCCGCCCGTGGGGGTGCCCATGGGCCCCTTGAAGAGAATGCCGGCCTCCTCGGTGATCTTCACGGCCTCGTCGGTCATGCCGCGCGTGTTGCCCTTTGCAAACACCGACGCCCCCATCTCCACCTCGCGGAACGAGGCGTGATTCATCACACCCGCGGCCCTGAAGAGGTCGAGCGTGGCATCCATAATCTCGGGGCCGATGCCGTCACCTTTGGCCAGGGCAATCACAAGAGACATATCGCGGGGACTCCATTGAAGATTCGGGGCAATGCGGCCAACGGTAGGGGCTGCACATCGCACCGGTCTCTCACGCGAGCAATGAAAGGCAAGTCCGGGAACGAGTGGTTACGGATAGTCTTGCCGCGTCCCGCGCAGCACGACATCACCCCAGTGCACGTGCGCGGGCTGGCTTGTGACCGCCGTCACCACGTTGGCCACGTCCTGGGGATCGAGCACGGGGCCGATCTTCTCGAACACTCCCTTGATCCATTCGTCGGTGTAGCCCGCGACGCCCTGGAACTCGCTGACGACAAACCCGGGCTCGATCAGCGTCACGCGGATGCCCTTGGGTCCAAGCTCACGCCGGGCAGCCTCCGCCAGCGAGTTCACCGCAAACTTCGTCGCCCCGTACATGCTGCTGAACGGCGAGATGTGCCGCCCCACCGTCGAGCCCAGCACCACAATGTCACGGCAGCGGCTCGTCCACTTGATCCCGCGGGAGGCGTCGTGCTCAATCTCCGCGAGCATGCGCTGGGCCGCCGCCCGGATCAGCTTGGCCGCCCCGAGCAGATTCGTGCGGACCATCGCCTCCCACTCGCTCATATCGCTCGTAACCACCGACCCGTTGAGCCCGCGACCGGCGTTGACAACGACCAGATCAGCCTCTCGCGTCGCCCCACCGAACTGCTCGCGGGCCGCGTGGAACATGGCGGCGACCACATCATCGTCGGCACAGTCGCCCACGACGGTGGCACAATCCTCAACGCCAAACTCGCCCAGCAGGAGGTCGAGCTTGTCCTTGCGCCGGGCGTTGAGCACCACGGTTGAACCTTGTGCCACCAATTCGCGGGCGATCGCCTCGCCGATGCCCGCCGACGCGCCTGTCACGATCGAGATTCTGTTCTGAAGCTTCATGGGCCAACGTTAGGGTGGCGAGGATCATCCCGCAGGGTGATCCTCGCGGAGACGCCCGACGCGCACGACTATCCAGCGAGGATGACCCGAAGCGGGATTATCCTCGCCACCCTAGCCTTGTGGTATGTTCGGCTCCCATCTCTCCATCGCCGGGTCCATGGTCAACGCGCTCACCCAGGCCAAGACTCTCGGGCTCGACTGTGTGCAGGTCTTCACCAAGAACCAGCAGCAGTGGCAGGCCAAGCCGCTCGACACCGCCATGGTCGCCGAGTGGCACGCGACCGTGAAGGGCATGGGCTTCGATCATGGCGGGCCCACCGACGCCAAAGGCGCCCATCGCGGCGGGATCACAAGCCACGCGTCGTACCTCATCAACCTCGCCGCACCCGCCGACGAACTGTGGCGTAAGTCGATCGACCTCATGGTCAACGAGCTCGAACGCTGCGAGACTCTCGGCATCCCATTCCTCATCCATCACCCCGGCGCGTTCACCACGTCGTCGCTCGACGAAGGGCTCGCCCGCATCGCCGCCGCGTACCGCGAGATATTCTCGCGCACCAAGGGCATCGCGGCTGTCTCGTGCCTCGAAGGCACCGTGGGGGCGGGCTCGCAGATCGGCGGCCCGTTCCAAGAGCTCGCCCGCCTTCGCACACTCATCATCGAATCCACCGGCGAGCCCGCCCGCATCGGCTTCTGCCTCGACACCTGCCACATGCACGCCGCCGGATACAACATGAGCACTGCCAAGGCTGCGTCGGCCTCGCTCGCCGAGTTCGACCGCGTCTGTGGCCTGGCCCACCTCAAAGCCTTCCACATCAACGACAGCAAGGGTGCGTGCGGCAGCCACCTCGACCGCCACACGCACATCGGTGAGGGCACCATCGGCGGCAACCCCAACCCCACCGCCAAACCCGACTGCGAGCCGCCGACCCACGCGCGGCTCATGGATTCGGGTTTTGCCGTCATCGTGAACCACCCGCCCCTCGCCAGCGTACCCAAGATTCTCGAAACCCCCAAGGACGAAGACCCCTTGCCTCCGGGCTGTGTTGCCCACGACACGATCAATCTGTTACGGCTCAAGAGTCTCATGCCGGGCCTGGCGAGCTTCTGGCCCCAGCCCCAAGCGACCACGAAGGCCACGACAAGCGATTCAAAGACCGAAAGTGCCCCGAAGGCTAAACGAAGGCCGAACACATCGCGCCAAACCCCCACGAGGGTGCAAGAATCCAAGCAAGGCCCTGCCAACAGCCGAAAGAAAGACACTGCGGCCCGCGTCGTCACTCCCAGGGGTGCGAAATCGGGCCCGAAGTCCAGATCCTGACGGAGACGCGATGACCCTTCCCGAATGCTTCCAGATTTCACGACCTCGAATCGCCGCGTGTGCCGCCCTGGCGATCACTTCCCTGGGGGGCTGCGGGTACACATACTGGACAGCCTCCAAGCCCAACGCCAAAGAGCCTCAGCTCCTCACCGCCGACCGCGTCTCGGCCGACTCGGTCGCACGAGGCCGCAAACTGGAAGACCAGGGTCTTGACCGTCAGGCGCTCGCCGAGTTTGAGAAGGCGATCGAGAACAACCCCACGCTCACGACCGCGTACATGTCGGCGGGCGACATCTACATGAAGAACAACGAGTACGACATGGCGGCCTCCCGCTATGGAGCCGCCGCCGAGCTCGCGCCGGGCAGCTTCGACGCTCACTTCAAGTACGGTCAAGCCCTCCAAGCCCTGGGCCGCCTCGTCGATTCGGTCAGGTCATATCTGCGGGCACTGGCCATCAAGCCGACCGACCCCGTCGCCAATATGAACCTGGGCGTGGCGTATCTGGCACTTGGCGAGCCCGAGACCGCGCTTCCGTACGCCGAGCGTGCGGTGAGGCTCTCGCCCAAGGACGGCAAGGCGCGGACGAACCTCGGCGCGATCTACGCCGAGCTCAAACGCTACGACCTTGCCATCTCGGAATACCTGCAAGCCAGCGAGCTCTCGCCCTCGACGCCTCAGCTCCTCATGAACCTCGCCGACAGCCTCCAGAAGTCGGGCCAGCTCGAGCAGGCTTCCAACACGCTCGACCAGCTCGTGCGCATCGAGCCCTCAGCCAAGGCGTTCGAGCGTGTGGGCACCGTGTACTTCAAGATGCGGAAGTACGACGAGGCCGAGGCCGCCTTCCGCAAGTCGCTCGATATCGACCCCAACCACTTCCCCGCCATGAACGGTGCGGCCGTCTGCCTGCTCAACAAGTACGTCTGGGAGAAGTCGGAACCGGCCCGCGTGGAAGCGGTCAAGCTCTTCCGTGCCTCGCTCCAGATCGAGAAGAATCAGCCTCGTATCAAGGAACTGCTGGCCAAGTACCACGTCGGCGCATGATGGGCACCAACACGCGGGCACCAACACATGGATCGATCGCTCCTCGAAGTCTTCCCCGCGCCCACCGACACGCCGTTCGTCATCGAGCACGTCGCCGACGAGTTCACGAGCGTCTGCCCCAAGACCGGGCATCCGGATTTCGGCACCGTCACGATCCGCTACGAGGCCCTGCCCGCCAAGGCTGGCGGGGTGTGCGTCGAGCTCAAGAGCCTCAAGCTCTACTACCAGGCGTTCCGCAACAAGGGCATTTTCTACGAGGCTGTCACCAACCAGATTCGAGACGACCTCGCCGCCGCCATGAAGCCCAGATGGCTGCTGGTTCGCACCGACTGGCGAGGCCGCGGCGGCATCCGCTCGATCATCCGTGCCGAGTCGGGTGATGTCCCGGCACACTGGCGGACCTGAAGTCACAATCGGGTAACTCGTTGCTCGTCTTTGGCTGCGAGGTTGCCGCAAATCTCATCGATTGACGCTCGGTGACCGGGCAGGATCAGGCCGGGTGCCAATTCCGCAAGCGGCGCGAGCACAAAGAGCCGCTCGGTCATCCGAGGGTGCGGCACCGCCAGGCCCGGCTCGTTGATCGTCTGGTCGCCATAGAGCAACAGATCAAGATCGAGCGTCCGAGGCCCCCACCGCTGCTCGGCCTCCCGATCTCGCCCGAACAGTCGCTCGACGCCCTGAAGCAGATCGAGAAGCTCGCGGGACGTGAGCGTGGTTCGCAGCCAGGCAACCGCGTTGAGAAAGTCGTCCTGGGCAATCGGGCCGACCGCGGCCGTCTCATAGATCGACGACATCCGAACGCTCTCAACCCCCGGCATGCCAGATATTGCTCGGATCGCACCCGCGAAGCACGCCGCCACATCGCCGCGATTCCCACCCAGCGAGACGAACGCGTTGACCAACGCGGGATGTGAGTCACGGGTCATGGCGCGCAAAGCCTAGGTGACAACAAAGAAGCCCACGGTACGGACCCGCGGGCTTCGGAAAGTCGTTGCGAGAGCGATCTCCCTTAGTCGTCGACCTCTTCCAGGTCGCTGGTCTTGTGCTGCATCTGGGCCTTGAGCCGCAGCAGAATGCTGCTGTGCATCTGGCTCACGCGGCTCTCAGAAAGATCGAGCGTCGCGCCGATCTCCTTCATCGTCATCGCCTCGTAGTAGTAGAGGATCACGATGAGCCGCTCGGCCCGCGAGAGGCCCTTGGTCACCAGCTCCTTGAGGTCTCGACGCTGCACGTCGATCGCGGGGTTGCACTGGCTGTCATCCTTGATGACGTCGATCTCTCGCACGTCACGGTTGCCCTCGCTGTTGAAGCACCGCTGTGTCAGGCTCCGCGTGTTGACGGCGTAGCTGTCGCGTTTGAGCTTGTCGAACTCCTCGCCCTCGAGCCCCAGGCGCCCCGCAACCTGGTCGTCAGTCGCCAGCTCGCCCGTCTCCATCTCGATCATCTGCCGGGCCCGGTCAAACTTGTGCGTGCGCTGGCGGACCAGCCTGGGCACCCAGTCCATGTGCCGAAGCTCGTCCAGGATCGCCCCGCGGATGCGCGGCGCAGAGAAGGTCTCGAACTTCACCTTGCGGGCGAGATCGAACGAGTCGATCGCGCCCATCAGGCCGAAACACCCCGCGCTCATCAGATCCTCCACGTCCACCTCGTCTGGCAGACGCGTGTGGATCCGCTCGGCGTTGTACCGCACGAGAGGCAGGAACTTTTCCATCAGGTAGTTGCGGATGTACTGCTTCCGCGGCGACTCGTCGTCGAGTTTCGCGTACTCGCGCCAGAGCCCCTGCACGGGTGCCCGCTCAAGATCTGATCGCGACCGCGAAGCCTCGGCCTGCCGAAGCAGATGCCGGCCCGCGCTCCGGGAACCGCCCGCCATGCTGTGAACACCGACCTTGGTGGTCGTCATCGGTCGCTCCTTGACCATCTTCAGGCGGCCTTTCTCTCTGGAGTCGGGCCGCCAACTGGGATATCCATTCCACGAGCGCGCTCCGTGCGCCCGGCACATTCATAACAAGCATTCCACCCACAATGTTCACAAATCTGTCAATCGACCACTATTTGCTTGGTATTCGGGAAAGAATCTGTGGACTGTACCGAGTTTTCCACCGACTCTCCAGATGTTTTCAGCCCTGACATCGACCGAACGCGATACGCCTCGACGTGTGCGCTCACCACCCGCTCAGTCAACAGACCGACCGCCATCCCGATCAGGTACATCAGCACCATCGCAAAGACTGCGCGGGGAAGCGTGACGCTCGCGGGGTTGCCAACGCCCATGCCGGCGATGAGCGCGACGATAAACGTCGTCATCGCGAACACAGCCGAGATCACTTGTGAGGGCATTGCCATCGAGGGGATCGCTCCATCCAACGCACACCAGAGCCACCCGCCAACTCTCTCTTCCACATCCTGCCACAAGCCAGCACGCGAACGGGCTGCCAGGCATTCATCGGTGTTCGTGGCCACCGACTTTGCCGGTCGCCACGAAACATTTCATTTTTTGAACGGCACAGCCCGCTCAGGCCGCACGAGCAACAGGCTGCAACGCAAAGGGCGTGCCGTTCGACCCTCCCCCGGCGCCCGGCTCGGCAACCGGGTCGATCATCCGGCGAGCCAGCCGTGCCGCCGACGCGGCCTCGATGTTGTCGGGCACATTCGGGCCGCCGCATGTGAACGCAAAGGCGAGACTCGCCGCGCGAGCGGCCGCCAGGATGTGTCCGATGCCTCCCGCTTCGTCGAGCTTGGTGATGATCGCTCGTGTGGGGTTCAGCAACGCGAGCGATCGCGTGGCTGCTCTGGTTCCCCAGTCACACACATTGGCCGCGAGCACAAGATGCACCTCCTCGCACGCCGCCGCCTGCAACACCCGCGCTAGGTGAGCGACAAGAGCCGGGTCGCGCGGGCCGCAGCCGGGCGTGTCGATGATGACCAGATCGCGGTCAGCGAACGCGGCGAATGCAGCCTGCATCTCGGCGGCCGAGACCGCGGTGGCGATGGGAATATCCATCGCCGCGGCGTAGAGCGCGAGGTGCTCGGTGCCGCCCAGACGGGCCGAATCGCACGAGATGAGCGCGACGCCCTTCCCGCGGCGGTACTTGCCAATCGCGGCAAGCTTCGCGGCGGTCGTCGTCTTGCCGCAGCCCGAGGGGCCGACGAGCGCAACCACGCGGCCCGAGAGCGGAGAAGCGTCGATGGTGATGAGCGACTCGATCCTGCGAGCCGCCGCGTGACGAAGGGTCGCGGGGTCCGCGAGTTCGGCGGGCGAGAGCTCGTCGCGAAGATGGCCGACCAATTCGTCGGCCTCGATCACGGGCATGCCCGAGTCGATCAGCGTGGTCAGAAGATCGCCCAGCAGTCCCGAGAGCCCGACCGCCGACTGCCAGCTCATCATCGTGCGTCCGAGCAACCGCTTGATGGCCGCAAGCTCGTTCAGCACCGCATCCTGTGGCCCGCTCGTGGCAACGGGCACTCGTTGAGGCTTGATCTCGATGCCGGGCATGGGCGCACGCTCACGCGGCGCTTCAACCGGCAGCCTCTCGAAGGCTCTCGCCTTCATGGCAACGCCCGCCCTGATCTCCACCAGCGTGCCGCCAGACGCTACGACATTGCCGGTCTGCACGATGACCGCCTCGGGCCCCAGCGCAGCCTTCACCGCCGCCATCGCCTCGGGCATCGTTCTCGCTCTGAAAGTACGCGTTTGCATGTTCAATCCTCTCAGGCCGCCATCGCCTCACTGCGTTCGGGCATCACCAGCGCAACCGATTCAACCTCGATCCCCGGCACCACCTCGTTGTACCCAAGCACCGCGATTCCCGGCACATGCGGCTCCATCACCTGCTTCACCACCGCCCGCACCTGCGGGCTCGCAATCACCACCGGCAGATGCCCCTGATCGGTCAGGAGGCGCAGCCCGCGTCCGATCTGCTCCGCGAACTTGGCCGCTGCACGCGCCGGCATGTTGACCGTCGTGCCCGCGGGCCCGCGATCGACGAACGCGTTGATCTGGTCCTCGATCGTCGGGTCGAGCGTGACGCACGCGAGACGCGGCTTGCCGCCTCCCACCCCAGCGTGCGACTGCGCGTATTGATTGCAGATCGTGCGACGCAGCGTGTTGCGGACATACTCGGTGAGCACGTCCACGTCCTTGGTCTTTGGGCCCCATTCGGCAATCGTTTCCAGGATGCTCTCCAGATCGCGGATCGGCACGCGCTCTCGCAGCAGATTCTGGAGCAGCTTCTGCAACTCGATGGGCTTCATCACGCCCGGAACCGTCTCCTCCACGAGCTTGGGCGACTTCTGCTTGCACTGCTCCAGCAGGTTGCCGACCTCTTCACGCGTCAACAACTCGTCGGCGTGCTTTTTCACCAGCTCGGTCAGGTGCGTCGCCAGCACCGCCGTCGGCTCCACCACCGTGTAGTTCAACGACTCGGCCCGCGCCCGCATCGCCGGATCGATCCACCGGGCTGCCAGCCCGAACGCCGGCTCAATGGTGTCCTCGCCCTCGATCGCGCCCGACGCGAGCCCCGAATCCATCGCCATGAGCTTTCCGGGCTTGAGCGTCCCCTCGGCGATGGCGTTGCCGCGAATCTTGACCCGGTACGAGTTGGCGTCGAGCTGCACGTTGTCGCGGATGCGCACGGGCGGCATGACCAGCCCGAACTCGGCCGCAAGCTGGCGCCGCACCGATGAAATCCGTTCCAGGAGGTCGCCCCCGCCGCTCACGTCCACAAGACCCACGAGCGAGTAGCCAACCTCGAGTTCCAGCGTGTCCACCTTCAGCAGATTCTCAACCGGAGGCGGCGTCATGGCGGCGGGCGTGTCCTTCACCCGCTTGTCCTCCGCAGCCTGCACCTGCCGGTTGCGCCGCGTGCTCCACGCGATCCCGATCAGTGCCGCCGCAGTCGCCAGGAGAGGAATCGTCGGGAGCGGTGTGAACGCCAGCACTCCCAGGAACGCGGCGGTGATGACAAGCCCTCGCGGCTGGCTCACGAGCTGATCGGCCAGCTCATCGCCCAGCTGCGCCTTGGACCCGGACCGCGTGACAATGAGGGCCGACGCGATCGAGATGACAAACGACGGAATCTGGCTGGTGAGCCCGTCGCCGATCGTGAGTTTGGTGAACACCGACGCGGTCTGCCCCGCGTCCCACCCGCGCGAGATGATGCCCACGCCGAATCCGCCCAGCACATTGATGGCGGTAATGATGAGCCCGGCGATCGCGTCGCCCCGCACAAACTTCGACGCACCGTCCATCGCACCAAAGAAATCCGCCTCCTGCCCGATCCGCGCCCGGCGGCGGCGAGCCTCCTTGTCGTCGATCGCCCCCGCGTTCAGATCGCTGTCGATCGCCATCTGCTTGCCCGGCATCGCGTCCAGCGTAAACCTGGCCGCGACCTCGGAAATTCGCGTCGCACCCTTGGTCACCACCACAAACTGCACGATCACCAGGATGATGAAGATCACTACGCCCACAAAGAGCGAATCGCCCGCCACGAAATTGCCGAACGCCTGGATCACGTGCCCCGCCACGCCCATCGCCTCTTCCGGCGTCGAGGCGTTCGCAGTCAAAATCAGCCGCGTCGACGCGATGTTGAGCACCAGCCGAAACAGCGTCGCCGCCAGCAAGAGGCTCGGAAACACGCTGAACTCCAGCGGCTCGGCCATGTACACCGTCGTCAGCAGAATGATCACGCTCAGACTGATATTCAGCGCGATCAGCACATCCAGCATCGCCGTCGGCAGCGGCACCAGCAAAACCGCCAGGAGCATCACGAACGAGACCGGCACGATCAGCCCGCGATGATCCTTGAGCTTGAGGAGCCAGCCCGGAAGTGCCAGCGGTGCTTTGGTGGTCTTGGCCATGATCGTTGATACTCAGTGTGAAGCGAATCGTGAAGGTTCAAGCAACTCGTTCGAGCATCTCATCCCGCAGCCTGCATCGGTTCGGGCGTCTGCACCGCAGGCAGCGCACGCGACGCCTTTCCGCGAAGCCGGTACACATATGCCAGCACCTCGGCCACCGCCTGATACTGATCGGGCGGCACCTCGCCTCCCACCTCGACGCCGTAGTACAGCGCACGCGCCAAGGGCGGCCGCTCCAGAATCGGCACCTTGTGCTCGCCCGCGATGTGCCGAATCTGCATCGCCAGCACATCCACACCCTTGGCAACCACTCGCGGGGCCCGCATGCTCGTCTGGTCGTACTGGATCGCCACCGAAAAGTGCGTCGGGTTGGTGACGACGACATCGGCCTTGGGCACCGCCTGCCGCGCACGCATCTTGCCGATCTCACGCATGAGCTTGGCCCGCCGACCCTTCAGGTGCGGGTCGCCTTCCATCGACTTGTGCTCGTCCTTGACCTCCTGCTTGGTCATGCGCAGATCGCGGATGTGCTGCCAGCGCGAGACCGCGTAGTCGGCCACACCCAACGTCAACAGCACCGCCAGAACCCACAGCGCAAGTTCCGACATCATGCGGAACACCTCGCGGATCGCCTGCGGCAGTTCCAGGAGCGGCAGCGTCGCAACGCGGGCCGAATCTCGCAGCAGGATCGGCCACGCGACCGCACAGATCAACGCGAGCTTGAGCGTGCTCATGCCCGTCTTCATCGCACCGCGAAGCCCGAAAAGTCGCTTGATTCCCGTGATCGGATTGAGCTTGCCCAGATCGGGAGAGATGGGCTTGCCGCTCCAGACGATCCCTGATTGCAGGACGTGCGACGCCGCCGCGACGACAAACGCGCCGCCGAGAAAGGGCAACGCCGCGGTCAGCCCGTGAACAATCGCGTCGCGGCCCAGCAGTCCCAACCCTGCTGTGCCAATCTGCGCTGTGGCGTCGTCTTCGAGCGACCGACGCATCAACGTCCCGCCCGCACCGACCATGGTGGACCCCAGCAGGACCAGCAGCACGAACGCGCCGATCAGATCGACGGCCCCCGCAAGATCCTGGCTCTTGGCGACGCGACCCTCATCGTGCGCGTCGGAGAGACGCCGCTGCGATGGAAGTTCTGTCTTGTCGCCCATGTCCTCCGCCACGATTCGCTCCTTTGGCCCAGTCCCGGTGTCCCAACTTGGTGGCCCATTTCTCCGAAATGGGTCTTTCAACTGCTCACGAAGCCCGGTTCGAAGAACCAGCCCACCTCATTGCCCTGCTGCCCACCTGCACACATCGCCCACCGCCTCGTGAATCCCATCGCCGATCGCCGAGCCAGCCGCCGCCGTGCCCAGGGTCATCATGCTGAGCCCCGCGAGCACCTTGGCCGTGAAACCGACCGACATGATGTTGATCTGCGGCATCGTCTTACCGATCGCCCCGAAGACAACCACCAGCAGCATCACCGCGCCCATGATCGGCATGCTCACCCGGATCGCAAGCTCGCACCCCGAGCCCAGCACCGCAACCAGCGCCGCCAGCGGGGCTCGCGAGATCGACATGCCGCCGGGAGCGACGTGCTCGAACGTTCCGGTGAGTGCAAGAAAGAGCTGCTCGATGCCGCCCATCGCGACAAACGCCCCGCCCGCGAGCAGGAAGAGCATCTGGCCCAGGACGTCGGCATCGCCGTCCATCTCCGGGTTGTAGACGCGGGCCAGGCCCATCCCCATCATCTGACCCCCGATGACGCCCGCCGAATCCATGATCACCACCGGGACAGCCGCCAGCGCACCCATCGCCCCGCCGATCATCGTCTCGCCGATGACCATCGGCAGGAGGTCCATGAGTGTCAGATCGCCCAGGGTCTGCGTCGAGGCCGGAAGAACCGGATAGATCGCAGCAGAGAGCGCAAGCACAAGCAACGCCTTGGCCTTCATCGGCACGCCGATGCTCGAAAGCAACGGTGCCGCGACGAAGAGACCCGCAAGCCGTGCGACCACGAGCCCGAAGGGCATCACATGACCGAGGATGAGCGCGAGGCCCGTCATCGTGCTATCCCACCGCCCTTTCGGCAAGCTGGAAGAGTTCCGTCGAGTAATCCACGAGCCTTTGAAGGAGCCAGGACGCGAGCAGGATCATCACGACCACCATCGCGACGATCTTGGGCACAAACGACACAGTCTGATCCTGCACCGACGTGATCGCCTGCAAAAGGCTGATGCCAAGCCCGATGAGCATGCCGGCCGCCAGGATGGGCGCGGTGAGCTTGAGCGTCACGATCAACGCCTGCCGCACGAGTTCGACTGACGACTCATCGACCACGAAGGAGCTCCTACGCAAGCCACGGGGCGGCGGACTGCACAATCGGATGAACGGCGTCGATCAGCCACGCCACCGCGCCCGCGGGCGGTTGGGTCTGGTCAAAGCTCCGCATCAGGCTTCCCACCACAAGCTGCCACCCGTCGACGAGCACAAAGAGCAGGAGCTTGAAGGGCAGACTGATGATCACCGGGGGCAGCATCATCATGCCCATCGAGATCAGGATCGCGCTCACCACCATGTCGATCACCAGGAACGGAAGATAGACGCGAAAGCCCATGATGAACGCGGTCTTCAATTCGCTCAGCAGAAACGCCGGCACGAGTGTGGTCATATCCACGTCGGCGCGGGTGAGCTTCTCGGGGGTGCTCGTGTCCACGCCGCGCTGGTTGAGCACCATGTACACGCTCGACCAGTTTCCAGTCGCGTCGATCTGGGCGAACATGAAATCACGCACGGGCTGCTTGGCCCTCACCCAAAGCTCGTCGAGGTGGCGTACCTCTCCGCGCTGGTAGGGCCCGATCGCCTCGGCGTTGAGCCGCTCGACCGTGGGTGTCATCACCAGCATCGTCATGAACAGCGCGAGCGCGGTCGTCACCTGCGGGGGCGGGATGCTCGACGCGCCCAGCGCCTGCTTGAGCAGCCCCAGCACCACGATGATGCGGACAAAGCATGTCGTCATCAGCATGATCGCGGGGGCGACCGTGATCACCGTGATCAGCAGCATCACCGAGAGCAGGGGCGAGATGCCGCCAGATTTCTCGCCCGCGGGCGCGTCGGAGCGAGCACCAAACCCGCCGGGCATCGCCTTGCTCACCGAATCCAGGATGCTGAGCGGATTGATGTCGTTGAGATTGCCGGCCAGCGTGGGCGCAGCCACGACAGGCCTGAGACTTGCTGGCGCAGGCCCCTGGACATTCTGCGCACGAGCGATCGAGGCGCACGCGAAGACCACCGCCAGGATGACAAGCCTGGCGGCGTTCATGCCGTCACCTCGGTGGCTTTGCGCGCACCGAGCTTCACCTGAACCGTCGCGGTGTTGGCCCGCATGGACGCGAGCCTTTGGCGAAGATCGGCCACGGCGGCCTCCTTGCGGGCCGTGTTGCTCGCCGCCGAGGGGCGAACGGGCTGGGCCGCCTGCTGCTGCCTCGCGCTCACCGGAAGAAGCTCCGCCAACGCGGACGCATCCTCGATCACACGCCTCGGTGCGGCCAACTTGGCCACGATCGGCGCACGAGGCATCGCACGACGTGGCGGCTCATCGTCCGTCGCTGAAGCTTCCTCGAGGGCCGCGTTGAAGTGGGCCGAGGGACTCGACCCGTCGGCGGCCGAGGCCTTGGCGACGATCGAAGCGACATCCGACGGGTCGGTAATCTCGCTCAACACCGACATCGAAAGCCCGCCCGACATTCGACCCAGTCCTGTGATCTTGCTCTGCGTCACCAGCAGCACGCGTCGATCCACCCGCAGCAGCACGAGTGTGATCCCCTTGCCCGCCGGATATCGGCCCAGTACCTGAAGAATGCCGCTTGGAGCGCGACCACCGGCACCCAGCGCCGACGTCAGCCCGCCGCCGAGCTTGGAATATCGCTTGAACAGGCCCGCCGCCAGAAACACCAGCGTGAGAACCCCGGTGAGAGCGATGATCGTCTGGGTACCACCCAACGAGAGTCCGGATGAAGGCTTGGCTGCCACGACATCGTTTGCCGCGCGTGTCGGCTCGGTCTTTCCCAGTGGCAGCGACTCGATGCGCGGCTTGACGAGCGGTGCCGCGAGTGTCGTCGCGCTCGGCGCGGCAGGCTGCGCCGCGGTTGACGCCGTTTCCCTCGCGGTTGCAGACTCAGCGGGTGGCGTTGCGGGTGCCGCGAAGGGTGCAGGCACCGGAGGCGCGACCGGCTTTGGCTCTGGCCTTCGTGGCAGCGGCCCCACGAAGTCAGACTCGGGTGGACCGGCAAGGCACACGCTCGCGCTCGCCACCACCACGAGCAACGCCAGGCGGCCGGCACTCATTCTGCTGTTTTTCGCGTCCATATCGCCATCCTGGCTCAAAGAACCGGGCCGCTCCGCAGCCCGCGTGAATCGTTCACTCGCACTTCAGATCGGCTTGGCCGTCGCGGCGGCGACCTCGCCCACCGCCTGCAGCACCTCGCTGATTCGCACACAGAAATTATCGTTGAGAACGAGCACTTCGCCCCGGGCGATGTGCCGCTCGTTGACGAAAATGTCCACCGGGTCGCCCGCGAGCTTGTCAAGCTCGACCACCGAGCCCTCGTTGAGCTGCAGCACATCCTCGATGAGCATCCGTGTTCGGCCCAGCTCGATCTTCACGTTCAGATTCACGTTGGAGAGCAGCTCGATCGCTTTCTGCTTGCCCGGGGTCAGGCTGGCCGCAAAGTTTGGCAGCGGCATGGGCATCGCGCCGTCGGTCGCTGTGATTCCAAGCCCGCTGCTCAGACCCGCGACCGCCTGCTCCGCCGCGAGCAGCGCAGCCTGCGCCATGTCGCCCGCGGAATCGGTATTGGAAGGCGTGGAGCTGGGTGTCGTTGTCTCGTCGGCCATCATGGCCTCCCGTCTCGTTGACTTGCGGTGCTCTCGCCGCGGCATCCTCCGCGGCGTGACTGGTGCATCGGGCCGCACCGTCGCGCAGTCAAAGATTTGGGGTGTGCGCAATCAACGCGCGAAAATGGCTGCCCTCACGTCCCGTAACTCGCCGTTGCCGGCATCCCCAGTAGCCGGGAATCATTCGGCCGGGAAGCCGCGGCAGCGCGGGATGAGCACTCGGTCGATGAAGCTCACGGTCTCGTTGTCGGCGGTGTCCTTGCCCAGGATGATGTCGAGATAGGCCGAGACCTGCTTGTTGATGGTTTCGAGCCCGGGCTCTTTGAGTTGCCCGAATGTCGCGCGGCGGAAGATCGTCGCGATGCCTTCCTTGATCTCCGAGGCCCGTTCTTCGAGCTTGCTGGCCACCACTTTCTCGTGCTTCTTCTTGATCCGCACGACCAGTTCTGCATCCCAGACCCACACGCGGCCTGTCTGCATGTTCTGGAAATGGTCATCCAGAAGCGGGATCTCAACCATGCTCTCCTTCTTGACCTCCTCACCCTGGTGAAGCGTGGAGGCATCGGCAGATGTGGGCTTCTTTGAGATCGCACCGGCGAACATGAAGACCGCGCCGGCCTCAACAACCATGAGTGTCCCGACAATAATGACGAGCTTGGGTGATTTTTTGGGTGCCGCAGCACCCGTCGCTCCGCCGCCGTCGCCGCCCGATTTTTTTTCTTCCGCCGCCATGTCGCTACTCCCGCCTTGGTTGTGCTCGCGCCTCTGGGCGTACTCCCGCACCCTTCCATCGGCAGGAACAGCGGGCGATTGGAAGCGCAAACCGTGCGCCATCGAGAACCCGGCGCGGCATCCCGCACAATCGTCACACGCACGAACAAGTATGGCTGGTTATTGGGCTCTGGGTGCCTTTGCTGGTGCGATCGACTCGCGGGCGGCAACGGCGAGGCGGTCGCATCGCTCGTTCTCGGGGTGCTCGTTGTGGCCTCGAACCCAGTGGAAACGGATCTCGTGATTGGACTTGAGCTGGTCGAGGAGCTGCCAGAGGTCGACGTTTTTCACTGGCTGCTTGGCCTTGGTGCGCCAGCCGTTTTTCTTCCAGCCGTCCATCCACTCCTTGAGCCCGTTGAGAACGTACTGCGAGTCGGAATACAGCTCGACGATCGAGGGGCGGGTGAGGGCGGTCAGGCCCCGGATCACCGCCTGCAATTCCATGCGATTGTTTGTCGTGTCGGGCTCGGCCCCGGCCTGCTCGCGCTCGGTGCCGCTGGCGGGGTGGCGAAGCACGAATGCCCAGCCGCCGGGCCCGGGATTGCCCGAGCAGGCGCCGTCGGTGTAGAGATGGACGTGTGGTTGGGCGGAGGGCTTGGGGTCTGACACGGGCGGATGGTAGTTGGCAAGCCCAGACTCGTCCGATGGAGCGCGTTACCATCGCGCGTGACCCCCACCCCCACCACAATCACCCCCGGTCCGACCACCGTGTCCGTCCATCGCTTTGAAGTTCGGCGAAAGCCGGGCTTTGCAGATCCGAGAGCTGAGGCAATGTCAAGGCTTGCAGCATCTCAGGGACTTTCATGCACGATCGGGATTGCGCGCGTGTATCTGGTCGAGGCACAGCTCACACCCGAGGCGAGTTCGCGGGTTGCAAGCGTGCTGCTCGCCGACGCGGTGACCGAGCACGCCCTGCGGGGCGCATCGAACGTCGAGGCCAATTCGGCGGTGATCGAGGTTCATCCGTTGCCCGGGGTCATGGACCCCGCAGCCCAGTCGGTGCGCGAAGCGATCCGCGACCTCACGGGCGTGGACGCGGAGGTTTCGACCGGCTGGCGGTACGACATGTCGGGCGCATCGGCCGCCGATGCGGAAGGATTCGCGCGCCGCTCGCTCTGCAACCCTGTGGTACACGCTGTACACACGAGGCCATATGTCCCGAGTGAATTGCCCAAGGGGCACGAGCAGGCGTTCGAGGCGAGATCGATTTCGATCCGAGGCCTCTGCGACGATGAACTCGCCAAGATGTCCCGCAGCGCACACCTGTTTCTGAGCCTCGAAGAGATGCGGGCGGTGCGGGACGAGTACAAGCGGCTGGGACGCGAGCCGCGTGATATCGAGCTCGAAACGCTCGCCCAGACCTGGTCGGAGCACTGCGTTCACAAGACGCTCAAGAGCACGATCAGATACGAGGCACTTGGCACTGGGCATTTGGCACTGGAAGAAGACAGGATTCAGTGGGAGGGAAGGCCTGGGCACACGGTGAACAGCGACGGGTCGGTGACGATCGACAATCTGTTGAAATCGACGGTGGCGGCGGCGACGTTCGAGCTGATCGACGAGGGGTGTGACTGGACACTCAGCGTGTTCAAGGACAACTCGGGCGTGGTCGCTCTGGACGACCAGTGGGGCGTGTGCATCAAGGTCGAGACGCACAACCACCCTTCGGCAATCGAGCCCTACGGCGGCTCTGCGACGGGGATCGGCGGTTGTATCCGCGACGTGATCGGCACGGGTCTTGGTGCAAAGCCCATCGCAAGCATGGATGTGTTCTGCGTGGCAAACCACGGCATGACGAATCTGCCGCCCGGATGTCTCCCGCCCAAGCGTGTGCTGAGCGATGTGGTCGCGGGCATCCGCGACTACGGCAACCGGATGGGAATTCCGACGGTCTCGGGGGGCGTGTACTTCGACGATCGGCATGTGGGCAACCCGCTGGTCTTCGCGGGTTGCGTGGGGCTCATCCCGCGCAACATGGTCAAGGGCGAGGCCAGGCCCGGCGACCGCATCATCGCGCTGGGCGGGAAGACGGGCCGCGACGGCATCCACGGCGCGACGTTCAGCTCGGCGGAGATGGAGCACACGCACGTCGACGAGTTTGCCCACGCGGTGCAGATCGGCAACGCGATCGAGGAGAAACGCGTGCTCGACGCGATCCTGCGAGCACGCGGCCCTTCTGTGTCTCCTTCAGAACCCCCGGCGCAAGCCGGGGGGGCGGGTGCAACTGGTATCGGAGGAACCCCCCGGCTTGCGCCGGGGGCTCTGAAGGATCTGTCAGGAACTCTGTACAACGGCATGACCGACTGTGGGGCGGGCGGGTTCTCATCGGCGGTGGGCGAGATGGGCGGGAAGATCGGGGCGACGGTCGAGCTCGACCGCGCGCCGCTCAAGTACGCAGGGTTGACGTACACGGAAATCTGGATCAGCGAGGCACAGGAGCGGATGGTGCTCGCGGTGCCGCCCGAGAATCTCGACGCGCTGAGGCTCATCTGCGACGAAGAAGGCGTGGAGATGGCGGATCTGGGAAGCTTCGGTACACCAGGGGCTGAACTTGTGCTTCGGTATCGCGGCACCGAGGTGGGTCGCATGTCGATGGCGTTCCTGCACGACGGGATTCCGACACCCACGCGCGAGGCGAGCTGGCTTCCGACAGAGCCCCCGGCGCAAGCCGGGGGGGTGAACGCGACGGGTTCCGGAAGAACCCCCCGGCTTGCGCCGGGGGCTCTGAAGGAGGCTCTTCACGCGCTTCTCGGCCATCCCAACGTCGCAAGCAAGCACTGGATCATTCGGCAGTACGACCACGAGGTGCAGGGAAATGTCGTGGCGAGGCCCCTGGTGGGCCCGACGGGTCGCGGGCCGGGCGATGCGGCGGTGCTGGAGCCCGTGCCGGGCTCGGGGCGCGGCATTGCGATCAGCCAGGGATTGCAGACGAGCGTGGGCGACCCGATGCTGGGCGGCGATCCGTACGAGATGGTGCTCAGCGCGGTGGACGAGGTGGTGCGGAATCTGGTGTGTGTGGGCACCGACCCCGCGCGGATCGCTATTCTCGACAATTTCTGCTGGCCAAGCTGCGGCGAGCCTCGCAATCTAGGCTCGCTCGTGCGGGCGGCTGAGGGGTGCTACGACGCGGCGAAGGCGTATCGCACGCCGTTTGTAAGCGGCAAGGACAGCCTGAACAATCAGCTTCGGTACACGGACCCCGCGAGCGGCGAGGCCCGCGTGATCGAGATTCCGCCCACGCTGCTCATCACGGGGCTGGGGATCGTGCCGGCAATCGCGCGGACGGTGACGATGGACGCGAAGCGGGCCGGGAACGTGCTGGTGCTGGTGGGTGCGCGGACGACCGACGAGCTGGGCGCGTCGCACTTTGTGCAGGTTGGCGGGGAGGCCGAGTGCCGCGATATTCCGCAGGTGGATCTCAAACTTGGACCCGCGGCGGCGCGGGCGGTGGCCCAGATGATCCGCGACGGGCTTGTCGCTTCGGCGCACGATTGCTCGGAAGGGGGGCTGTTGGTGGCGGTCGCGGAGATGCTCATCGCGTCGGGCGGCCCCGCCCCGGCGGGTGCGACAAGCCTCGACATGCTGATGAAGCAAATGGCGGTGCAAGGCGTGTTTGGATTCGAGATGGAGCCCGGCGCGATCAATCTCGAACCCGCCGAGTTCGCGTTCGCGGAGAATCCAAGCAGGTACATCCTCGAAGTGAAGCGGGAGGATCTGGCGAAGGTTCGGACGGTGCTGAGCGATCACGCATCATCGTGCGGTGGCCTGTGGCACATGGTGCTGGGCACGCTCAACGATTCCGGTCGGCTTTCCTGGCTTGGGGCCAACCTGGACGAACAGGTCGAGGACCTGGCCCGGGCGTGGCTCGCGCCGCTGGACTGGTAGTCTGCGGTGTGTGATTCGCATGACGTTCGCATGACCGGGGCGAAAGTGGCGAATCAGAAAACAATCGGGAAATGTGGATAGAACCACTCGTCAAACGCCGACGTATCACTCCACGTCGGGGCGCCACGCGTCCACGACAAAGAGGAGGCACTGATGCGGATTGAACTCCACGACGGCCCCGTCAAGACCACACCCGCGATGCTCGCGTTCGTCAACGACAGGCTCTCAAAGGCTGTCGGGCGATTCGGCGATCTCGTGCAGAGCGTGCGGGTCGTCATATCGGACATCAACGGACCCAAAGGCGGGATCGACACGCGGTGCTCGCTGCAGGCCGCCGTCGCGTGGCGAGGGCACTGCGTCGTGGTTGCGGACGATCACTCGTCGGACTTCTACGGCGCGGTGCTGGGTGCGTCGCGCAAGCTGAAACGGGCGATCGGGCACACGGTCGATCGCAGCCGCGGCTCGCGCTAGACGATCGGGTTGGCGAGATGTTCACTCGGCGAGCTTGTGCCCGCGGAGGTGTTCGAGCATGTCCGTCGAGAAGGCGCGAAGCTCGGGGCTCTGAAAGATCGTGCCGTGGTCGTAGCCGGGCAGGATCTTGATGAAGCCGCCCTGACGCTGATCGGCCGGAGCGGGCTTGATTGCTTCCAGGTCATCTTTCAGCAGTTGCACCGCCTCGTTGAGGAAAAAGCTGTCCTTGTCTCCCACGGCGAGCCTCACCGCGCTGCGGAGGACGACGCCCAGACGCGGATCCTTTCGCACACGCTCGCCGATATCGTACTTGCGCATTTGCGCTGCCACGTCGTGATCGATCATGCCCAGGAGCGGGTCATATAGGGCGGCTGGGTGGCCCTTTGGATTTCGCGGGGTGAAGACCGCCATCCATGAGTCCCACTGCTGGCCCGAGGTG
>JAYVUC010000124.1:0-7173 GCA_043788295.1 Phycisphaerales bacterium | reverse complement strand
GAGACCCAGTTCGGAGAACTGGGCCACCAGAGAGCAGTGCCACCTGAACCCTAACCCTTGATGTCCAGCCCGGGCTTTTTCTCGCGTTCATAGGGCGGATGCTCCTGGCGATCCTCGTGCGATTCTTCGTCGCCGTTGCCCTTGTTGGACCGCACCGCGCCGCTCAGTTCGACCGAATCGGCGGCCTCATCGTGCCCTGCGGGAGCTTTGGCTGCTGGCTTCGCCTTGGAGTCTCGCGCGGTCAGCGTCGCACGCTGTGCGGCACTCAGACCGGCCAACGCCTGTGCGGGATTGGTCCCAGACACGCTCATATCCGGGCATCGGCCATGCCACGGCCCCGGCTTGAGCGAAATCGCGGCAAGCGTGCGGAATCGGTCGAAACTCAGGGCAGTCGCTCGCTGACGCTCGCGGCTCTGTCACGCCCCGATCAGGCTGACGCCACAGTCCACATAGATCGTCTCTCCCGTCACGCCCGCGGAGAGGTCTGAAAGCAACCACAGCGCGGTGTTGCCAACATCGCTTCCCTCGACATTTCGCTTCAGGGGCGAGCGTTCGAGGTTCCTTGTTACCATGGTGTCGGTGCCCCCGACCGCCGACGCAGCCAGGGTCCGCAGGTAGCCGCCGCTGATCGCGTTCACGCGGATTTTGTCCACGCCAAGCTCGGCGGCGAGGTATCGGGTGGTGCATTCAAGGGCTGCCTTGGCAACGCCCATCACGTTGTACCCCGGCACCACCTTCTCCGCCCCGTAGTAACTCATGCAGATGATCGACCCGCCGGTCTTGGCCATCATGGGCCTGGCCCGGTTCGCCATCGCCAGGAGCGTGTACGCCGAGATGTCGATGGCCGTCAGATACGCCTTCCGCGGCGTCTGGCTGAACTTCCCCGCCTGAAGCCACTCAGTTTCCGCATACGCGATCGAATGCACCAGATAATCCATCCGGTCAAAGCTCTCGGCGTACTTCACAAACACCTGATCGAGATTCTCGTCACTCCCCGCATCCAGCGGCACGAGCCAGGGGTCGGCGATGCCCAGGGCCTCGACCGCCCGGCGTGTCCGCCGCTCGTTCTTTTCGCCCGGCAGGTGCGTGAAAGCCAGCCTCGCCCCGTGATTCTTCAGCGATTCGGCGATGTGCCACGCGTATGAGCGATCATTTGCGATCCCAACAATCAACCCCACTTTTTCGTCCATGAGTCCCATAGCAGCTCCTTTGTCCGATCGTACCTCCAGTTTAGCCCGGAGCAGGGCCTCTTCCTTTATCTCGTCCCCCTAGGAACACCCATCCAAATCTGATACAATCTCCTACATGATTGAACGCTGGTATCTGGCAGCCCTCGCGTCCGCCTTCGCGGCCATTGGCGGCGCGATCCTTGTCGGCAGCAGCGCCCCTGCGGCTCCGGTCGTCTCCGCGCCCACGGAGGCCCCGTCGCGCATCCGGTACGACCGCGACGTGCGCCCAATTCTGTCGGACCGGTGCTTCCTCTGCCACGGCGTCGACCCCGCCAAGCGTCAGGCCGACCTGCGTCTCGACCTGCGCGACGTGGCCGTCACCCCGCACGAACGCAACGGCAAGACCCACACAGCCCTTGTCCCGGGCAGTCTCGACAAGAGCGAGGTTTGGCAGCGTCTGACGGCTCACGACGCTTCGGATGTGATGCCGCCCCGCACGAGCACCAAGAAGCAACTTTCGGATGGCGAACGTGCGATCATCAAGCGTTGGATCGAGGAAGGCGCCGAGTACGAGCCCCACTGGTCGTTCGTGTCGCCAAAGATGACAGAGCCACCCACCGTCAAGAACGAGTCGTGGGTCAAAGGTCCGATCGACCGTTTCGTTCTGAGCAGCCTTGAAGCGCACAAGCTTGAGCCAAGTCCGCAGGCCGACCGGGCGACGCTTCTGCGCCGCGTTTTCCTCGACCTGACGGGCTTGCCGCCCACACCAGACGAGATCGCGGACTTCGAGTCCGACTCAACCGGCAAAGCCACGGCGACCGCTTACGAGCGACTGGTCGATCGCTTGCTCACGCAGGAGCCCTATCGCACGCGGTACGCCGAACGGATGGCGGTGCCGTGGCTCGATCAGGCGCGGTACGCCGACACCAGCGGCATCCATATGGATGCGGGCCGCTCGATCTGGGCCTACCGCGACTGGGTCTTGAACGCGTACCGCGAGAACATGCCGTTCGACCGGTTCGTGGTCGAACAGCTTGCCGGTGACCTACTGCCAAACGCGACACAAGCACAGAAAATCGCCAGCGGTTTCCACCGTTGCCACGTCACCAGCGACGAGGGCGGCGCGATCGACGACGAGTATCGCCTCGAATACGCCGTCGATCGTGTGGCGACTACCGGTTCGGTATTCCTCGGGCTTACTGTCGGGTGTGCCCGGTGTCACGACCACAAGTTCGATCCTGTGACAGCCGACGACTTCTACTCCATGATCGCGTTCTTCAACTCGATCGAAGAGCCCGGCATCTACTCTCAGGTTCCCGACAACAAGCGTGCGCTCGAACCCTTCATGTCGGTCTCGACCCCCGAGATCGACGCAAAGATCGAGGGTCTGCGTGCCAAGCTTGCCAAGCTCAAGACCGACCGCGAGACCCCATCGCCCGAAGAGCAGCAACAGCGCGACAGCTTCATCCCCAACGTCACCAAAGACGGTGGCGTCGCCTGGGCCACCAGTGAGCTCGTCGCCGCCGAATCGACTCAGGGCGCAACGCTCACGATTCAGCCCGACGGGTCGGTCCTTGCGAGCGGCACCAACCCCAAGCAAGACCACCACGTCATCACACTCAAGACGCAGGGCACAAGCCTCCGTCTGCTGTCGCTCGACGCCATGCCCGATGCCTCGCTGGCGAACGGCCGCGTGGGCCGCTCTTCCAACGGCAACGCCGTTCTTTCGCGTATTCACGTCCACGCCTCGTCACTCAAGGATCCCGCTCAAGCCCGCGAAGTCTCGTTCTCCTGGGCGTGGGCCGATCTGGAGCAGGTCAACGGCGATTTCAAGGTCATCAACACCATAACCAACACCGGTGAGGGCTGGGCAGTCGATGGTCACAACCTCGAAGGCGGCCGCACCGCTCTCTTCCTCGCCGATGAGCCCTTCGGCTACGAAGGCGGCACGCAGCTCAAAGTCACGCTCGAGTACGACACGAAGTACGACCACCACGTCTTCGGCCGCGAGCGTCTCACCGTCGGCTCCATCGCCGAGCCGGGCTTCGCGAAGCTCCCCGAGGCCGTCGGAAGCTGGTACACCATCGGCCCCTTCGCATCGAGCGACGCGGCCAAGATCTTCGATGAGGCGTTCGGCCCAGAAACCGACAAGGTCATCGACTTCGCCAAGGGTTACGACGCCCAGGAAGGTGCGGGAAAGACGACCGCACGCAAGTGGATGTACAACGACTCGGTCAAGGACGGGCAACTCACCGCACTTGCTGGCGGCCTCAATGTTCACTACGTCGCCCACCGCGTCTATGCCCCCACCGCCCGCAAACTCGATCTTTCCCTGGGCAGCGACGACGGCATCCGTGTCTTTGTCAACGGCGTCGAGCAATACAAGAACAAGATCGAGCGGGGACTCACGGCCGATCAGGACAAGGCCACCATCGACCTCGCCGCGGGGCTCAACACCGTCATCCTGAAGATCGTCAACACTGGCGGCCCCGCCGGCGTCTACCACCGCGTCGTCCCATGTGATGACCTCCTCGCCGGAACACTTTCCGCCGCCCTGCTGCCAGAATCGGCCCTCACACCAGGCCGTCGTCTGGCGATCGACACCGCGTGGCGACTTCGCTTCAGCCCGCGGTACACCGAACTCTCCAAGAGCATCGCCGAGCACGATGCGCAGATCGCACAGGCGATCGCCATGGTCCCCACCACCATGGTGATGAAGGAAATGCCCAAGCCGCGCGACACGTTCGTCATGACACGCGGCCAGTACGATCAGCCCGACAAGACACGCCCCGTCCATCGCGGCGTGCCCAAGTTCCTCGGCACGCTCTCCGAGGATGCGCCCAAGGACCGTCTGGGCCTTGCGAAGTGGCTCGTCAGCGAGCAGAATCCGCTGCTCACCCGCGTGACCGTCAATCGGCTCTGGGAACAGTTCATGGGCCGCGGCATCGTCCGCACCACCGAAGATTTCGGGATGCAGGGCGAATGGCCCAGCCATCCCGAGCTGCTTGATTACCTCGCTATCGACTTCCGCGAGTCGGGCTGGGACGTGCGCCGATTCGTGCGTGCGATCGTGACCAGCTCAACCTATCGCCAAACCTCCAGGCTGCGTGCCGACGCGCTCAGGGTTGACCCCGACAACCGTTTCATCTCCTTCTACCCGCGTCAAAGGCTGTCGGCCGAGCAATTGCGCGATCAGGCTCTGTATGTCTCGGGCTTGCTCATCGAGCAACTCGGGGGCCCCAGCGTCAAGCCCTACCAGCCGCCGGGCATCTGGGAAGAAGTCGCGATGCCGCAGTCCAACACCCGCGTCTACGAGCGTGGCAAGGGCAACGACCTCTATCGCCGCAGCATGTACACATACTGGAAGCGGGCCTCACCGCCGCCCTCGATGCTCACACTCGACTCGCCCACGCGCGAGTATTGCACGATCCGCCGCCTGACCACCAACACGCCTCTCCAGGCACTGACGCTCTGGAACGACGAGCAGTTCGTCGAGGCCGCACGCATGCTCGCCCTTCGCGTGCTGGCTCACGGGGCACCCCTGGGCAGCACCGACGCAACGATGCTCGCGGAGATATTTCAGCGTTGCACGGGCCGCACGATGTCGCCCGCGACCAAGACCTCGATCGAGTCCACGCTCAACACATTTCGCGCCCGCTACAAGGCCGTGCCGGCGGACGCCTCGAAGCTTCTGATGACCGGCGACACGCCCGCCCCGGACTACATGGACCCGGCCGAACTCGCCTCGTGGACCATGCTCGCCAATGGCATCCTCTCCGCCGACGCAGCGATCGTGAAAGACTGAACGGGAGCACTCGATGGACGCACTCGAAGAACATCTGTTGAATCTCACTCGTCGTCGCTTCTTCGGCAAAGTCGGCAGGGCTGTCGGCACGAGCATCGGCGCCGGCTTTGGTGCGGCCGCCCTCGCCTCGATTCTCCGCGCGGGCGACCCGGTCGCCGGCGTTTCGCCCGCCGACACCATCGCCTCGCTGGGCTCCACGCGCCCCGCTCTCAACCTCGCCCCCAAGGCCAAGCGCGTCATCTACATGCACATGGAGGGTGCGCCCAGCCAGCTCGATCTCTACGACTACAAGCCCGGGCTTCGCCACCGTTTCAACCAGGACCTGCCCGATTCCATCCGCCAGGGGCAGCGTCTCACCGGCATGACCAGCGGACAGACCCGCTTCCCCGTCGCCCCCACGCTCTTCAAGTTCTCACGCCACGCCAACAACCAGGACGGCGTGTGGCTCAGCGAGCTGATCCCGCACACCGCCGCGATGGCGAAAGAAATCTGCTTCATCCACTCGATGAAGACCGAGGCGATCAACCACGAACCCGGCATCACCTTCTTCCAGACCGGCAACCAGCAGCCAGGCCGCCCATGCTTCGGCTCGTGGGCGTCATACGGGCTGGGCTCCGCCAACGCCAACCTCCCCACGTTCGTCGTCATGATCACGCAAAGCACCGGCAACATGCAGGCCCTCTCCGCTCGCTTCTGGGGGAGCGGATTCCTATCCAGCGAGCACCAGGGGTGCAAGATCCGCGCGGGCGAGAACGCCGTCATGTACCTCAAGAACCCCGACGGCGTCTCTCGCGACGACCGTCGCACCATGCTCGACCTGGTTTCCAAGCTCAACGACGAAGAGTTTGACGCATCGCTCGACCCCGAGGTCCGCGCCCGCATCGCCCAGGCCGAGATGGCCTACCGCATGCAGATGTCCGTCCCCGAGCTCACCGACTTCTCCGACGAGGATCAGGCCACGCTCGACATGTACGGGCCCGAAGTGAAAAAGCCCGGCTCGTTCGCCGCAAACTGCCTTCTCGCGCGAAGGCTCGCCGAGCGTGGCGTGCGGTTCATCCAGCTTTACATGCGCGGCTGGGATGCCCACGACAACCTGCCCAAGCAGATCCGCGACCAGTGCCAGGCCGTCGATCAGCCGCAGGCCGCGCTGCTCAAGGATCTCAAACGCCGCGGGCTGCTTGATGAAACACTCGTGCTGTGGGCGGGCGAGTTCGGGCGCACCGTCTACAGCCAGGGCACGCTCACCGAGACCAACTACGGACGCGATCATCACCCGCGATGCTTCACGGTCTGGCTCGCTGGCGGCGGCGTCAAGCCGGGCATCAGCTACGGCAAGACCGACGACTTCTGTTACAACATCGCAGAGAATCCCGTCGAGGTCCACGACCTGCACGCGACGATGCTCCACCTGCTGGGCGTCGATCACAAGAAACTCATCTACCGCGAACAGGGGCGCGACTTCCGTCTCACCGACGTCTCGGGCAACGTGCTCTCGCCGCTTCTTGCGTGACGTGGCATGCCCATGCCACATCAGAGATTTGGCTGAGGCGTCAATCGCAGGTACGGCTTGATCTTCCTGAATCCCTTGGGAAACTTTTTCTCCGCGTCCGCGTCGCTGACCGAGGGCACAATGATGCAGTCCTCGCCGCTCTTCCAGTTCACGGGCGTTGCCACCTGGTACTTCGCCGTCAGTTGCAGCGAGTCGATGACACGCAGGATCTCGTCAAAGTTCCGCCCGGTGCTCGCCGGATACGTGATCGTCAGCTTCACTTTCTTGTCGGGGCCGATGATGAAGACCGATCGCACGGTGAACGTGTCGCTCGCGGCGGGATGGATCATGCCATAGAGGTTCGAGACGCTCTTGTCCGCGTCGGCGAGGAGTGGGAAATTCAGGGCCACGCCCTGCGTCTCGGCGATGTCATTCGCCCAGGCTGTGTGGTCCTTCAAGGGGTCTACACTGAGCCCCACCACCTTGACCCCCCGCCGGTCAAACTCGCCCTTGAGCTTGGCGACCTGACCCAGCTCGGTGGTGCAGACCGGCGTGAAGTCCCGCGGGTGCGAGAAGAGCACGCCCCACGAGTCGCCGAGCCACTTGTGGAATTCGTAACTCTTCAGCCGTCTCCAACGGCACGGCCCGAACATACACCGACTTGCGCTTTGGGTCGGGGTGTGGTACACATGCGGCATGGGCATGGAGGC
>JAYVUC010000123.1:0-11141 GCA_043788295.1 Phycisphaerales bacterium | reverse complement strand
CCACAGCCGGGGGCGTGGCGGCGAACTACATCGCCCGCTACAACACCACCACGGGCGTCTGGTCCGCGCTCGGGTCGGGGATGAACAACGTCGTCATCGCCCTCGCCGTGCTCCCGGGCGGGGATGTGTTCGCGGGCGGACAATTCACCACAGCCGGGGGCGTGGCGGCGAACTACATCGCCCGTTATAACCCGACCACCGGCGTGTGGTCCGCGCTGGGGACGGGGATGAACGACTATGTCTACGCCTTCGCTTTCCTCCCGGGCGGGGACCTGATCACGGGCGGCTATTTCAGCACGGCGGGGGGTGTGGCGGCGAACCGGATCGCTCGCTACAACCCGACCACAGGCGTCTGGTCCGCGCTGGGGACGGGGGTGAACAACGGCCCCGTCGTCTACGCCCTCGCCGACCTCCCGGGCGGCGACGTGATCGCGGGCGGAAACTTTACCACGGCGGGCGGGAGCGCATCGGCTTATTTCGCGAGATACTCATTCGGGATCCCCGCCCCGACCATCACCGGGCAGCCCGAGCCGCAAACGGTTTGCCCCTCCGGCACCGCACCATTCTCCATCACCGCTTCCGGCACCGGCCCCTTCACCTACCAGTGGCAACTCCAAACCGCCCCACCCCCAGCCAACACCTGGGCCACGCTCGGCAACAATCCCACCCCTCTGCCCTGCGGCGGCTCGGGCCACGCGACTCCCCCCAACGCCGCCGCCACGAGCATCGCCATCACCCCCTGCCCCGGCGTGAACCACTACCAAATCCGCTGCGTCGTCTCCAACGTCTGCGGCAGCGTCACCAGCAACCCCGCCACGCTCACCCTCTGCCCAGCCGACTTCAACTGCGACGGCGCCACCGACTTCTTCGACTACGACGACTTCGTGACGTGCTTTGAGGGTGTGGCGTGCCCGCCCGGCAAGACCGCCGACTTCAACCACGACACCGCCATCGACTTCTTCGACTACGACGACTTCGTCGTCGCGTTCGAGGCGGGGTGCTGAGAGAGGAAGGCACTTGGCATCAGGCACTTGGCACTAGGAAGGCATTCAAGGCATCTCTCCGCACCCTCCGCGTTCCTCCCTAGCCTTTGGAAGTTCAGGAGCACGCCATGGCCAAAGCTGTTGTCGATCCCGCCGAGCTGCGTCGATTTGCCCAGGACCTCAAACGCTTCAACGGCACGCTGCTCAACCAGCTCGTGGCCCTGCAGGGTCGCCTCAACGACCTGGGCCAGACCTGGCGCGATCAGGAGCACACCAAGTTCGCCGAAGAGTTCGAGGCGACCATGAAAACCCTCGCCCGCTTCACCGACGCGGCCGACCGCCACATCCCGTTCCTGCTCCGCAAGGCCGAGAAGATCGAGGAATACCTCAACCAGCGGTGACAGTCAAACAGGATTGAGTGATGAGGACTGAGTAGGGAATGCTGCCTTTACTCAGTCCTCAGCCCTAATCACACTTCCCATGGCCGAGCAAGCCAAAATCTCCAGCCTCGATGTCTTCCGCGATGTCAAGGCCGCCCTCGCCAAGTTCGCCCAAGAGGTGGGCACGACCCTTTCGGGCGTCGATGCCGATGTGCAGCGCGTGAGCCAGTGGCTCTCGCAGGAACGCCCCGCGTACTGGAAGCACGAGGTCCGCCGCCGCGAGGACAAGGTCGCGTATGCCCGGGCCGCCATCGCCAAGAAGCAGATCTCGCGTGCCCCCGAGCCCGCGTCGGTCGTCGAGGAGCGTCAGGCCCTGCACCGCGCCCAGCGGCAGCTCGAATCCGCCCGCGAGAAGGCCGACGCCGTCCGCAAGTGGTCGCCCATGTGGGACCGCGAGGCCCAGATGTGCAAGTCGTCGTGCTCGGGGCTGGGCGAGATTCTCCAGCGTGACATCCCCGCAGCCACCGCCCGCCTCGAACGCATGTGTACCGCGCTCGAGCAGTATCTCTCGATCACGCAGGAGAACGCCGCCGACCTGCCCACCGATCTGCCCGCCGACTCCGAGGCTGTCCCGCAAGCCAATCGCCACGCGGCCCACCGCGCCTTCGCTCCGTCCGCTGAGGATCGTGCCGCGATGTCGCTGGACGCGATCGGCAACCTCAGTTGGAAGGCCGGCGTTCCCACCGATCTGGATGCCGAGGCGATCTCGCGGCTGGCGGTCAACGGCGAGCCGCCGCCGGACACCGACGCCATCGTCTTCGCGTGGCGTGCGCTCGACGCGACCTCAGTCGTGCTCACTCGCCTTCCCGCAGCGTCGCCGGGCGACAGCGGGTGGTGCGTGGGTCCGCTCGACCGCCCCGAGGTTTCCAGCGGCCACCGCAAGACGACGATCGCCTCGTTCAATGCCAACTTTCCGGGCCTCGCGTCGCTGCTTTCCTTGATTCCCGGCACCGTCGTCGTGCTCACTGCTGGAATCGTCCGTGCCATCATCGACCCCGACGACCGCGAGATATGGAATGCCGAATTGTTCTAGTGCCGATGTCTTTGGTGGCACCGCTCTCCGAGCGGTGGCTCTGAGAATCAGCAATGCACCGATCTGGAGACCGGTGCCACCCAGGAATCACCCATGAGCGTCGCGGTCGCCAAAGCCAACCTGATGGACGCCCAGAAGAAACTACGGGCCGCATGGGACCGCGCGCGTCAGCACTGGGACGACGACACGGCCAAGCTCTTCGCCAAGGAAGTCATCGACCCCATCGAGCCCCGCATCTCCGCGGCGATCAAGGCGATCGACCACGTGCAAGAGCTGATGGTGAAGGTCCGCCGCGAGTGCGGGGAGGACGCCAGCGATTAGCCCTTCGCGGTGACAAGTGCAGCCCAAATCGGCTATCGTGTGGGGTCACGCTTCCGCCACCCGAGAACCCTCGCCCGATGCAACCCTACACGTCCAAGGCCAAAGACCTTCTCCGCCACCTCACCCCGCTCGTGGAATGGCGCGGGCGCGAGGAATCAGCCGCTGCCCAACGTCTCAAGGAACAATCGGCGTCAGCCGAACGCGAGTTTCGCACCCGGGCCGACGAGCTCACCGGTACGCTGGGCGAGGCGATGCGTGTGGCCGACGCGTCCAAGGCCAAGGCGGTGGACGACATTCGCGGCAAGCACGAACGCGAGATGATGGAAGCCCGCAAGGACATGGAGGCCGAAATCGGGCGGTTCACCGAGACCACCGACCGTCTCGATGCAAAGGCCGACAAGAAGCTCGAAGACTCGCGCTGGATGGCGTCGACGCTGGTCGAATCGACCGAAGGAAAGGCCGGGAAAGAGTTTGACTCCGCGCAGGCCGAGCACAAGTCTCGCACCGACGAACTGGCCAAGCTCCACGCAGCCGCCACCGACCTCCTCGCCCGCTACAAGCACGCCCCGCTTCCCACCTACTCGCCCGCGATGCTCCGCGAGACGCCCAGCCCGCTCGCGGCCGTTACCGCCGCACGCAAGACCCTCGCCGGCCTCAAGACGCGGATCGAGCCCGGGCTCGTGCATCTCTCATCAGTTCTGATTCTGCTTTTCGTGCTCGGGGCGGGCGGCGCGGTGGGCGGATACTTCGCCAAAGACACGATCACGCAAACTGTCGCGGTGGCCACCGGCGCAGGCGCGGGAGCCGGTGTCGTGCTTGCCCTGATCATCTTTGTGGGTCTTCGAGGCGTTCTGCGCACCCGTGTTCTTGCCGCCGCCAAGCTGCACGCGCGAACGCTTGCCACCGCGCAGGACGCGCTGGCCGACTTTCTCTCCTCCGCCCAGGCGATCCGCGAGGCGCAGCTTGCCGAGGGCCTGCGCCGGCGCGATGAGGAGCTCGCCAAGGGGCAGAAGCGTCACGATGAACTGCAGGAGGAAATCGCAAAGCGTCGCAGCGAGACCGAGCCGGCCCTTCGCACCAAGCACCACGCCTGCCTCTCGCGCGTGAACGCCAAGACCACCGAACGCACCCAGCGCGTCGAGACCGAGTACAACCGTCTCGTCGACACCGCCAAGGATCGCAACACCACTGACCTCGCAACCGCCACCACCGCCCGCGATCAGAGCGTTGCCGCCGCGCGCGCCACCTACGACGCGGCCCTGGTGGGTATCGCCGCCAAGTGGGTCGGCGGCATGGCACACGCCAAACGCGAGATCGCCGAGATCACCGACTTCGATCGCCCGCTCTCTCCCCCGTGGAACGGGCCCGACTGGCAGAACTTCGTCCCGCATGACGCCGTTCCCACCGCAACGCGCTTCGGTCTCCTTCGCATCGATATCGCCCAGATGCCCGGTGGCGTTCCCAGCGATCCGTTGCTTGTCGCCGCGACACCCCCGCCCTTCGATCTGCCCGCGATGCTCGACTTCCTGGGCACCGGCTCGCTCCTCATCCAGACCGCGCCCGAGGCCCGCGCCCAGTCCATCGCGACGCTCCAGGCGGTCATGCTCCGGCTTCTCACCACCTTCCCGCCTGGCAAGCTCAAGTTCACCATCATCGACCCCGTTGGTCTGGGCCAGAACTTTGCTGGCTTCATGCACCTGGCAGATCACGACGAAACGCTGGTTTCGGACAAAATCTGGACCGATACGCGGCACATCGAGCAGAAGCTGACGGACCTCACCGAGCACATGGAGGCCGTGATCCAGAAATACCTTCGCAACGAGTTCGCAACCATTCAGGCCTACAACGAACGCGCGGGCGAGGTCGCCGAGCCCTTCCGCTTCCTTGTCATCGCCGACTTTCCCGCCAACTTCAACGAGACCGCCGCGAAAAAGCTCGCCAGCATCGTCGCAAGCGGCCCGCGCTGCGGCGTCTTCACGCTCATCGCCACCGACACACGTCAACGCCCGCCCGCATGGGTGCCGCTCGCCGAGGTCGAGCACGCCAGCCTCACGCTCGTCACCAAGGAAGGCCGCCTCACGCTCAAGGACGCCGACTTCGGCCCCTGGCCCTTCACGCCCGAAATGCCGCCCAGCGACGAGATCGTGACGCAGATCGCCCACTGCGTCGGCAAGCACGCCAAAGAAGCCGGCAAGGTGCAGGTTCCGTTCGACCTCGTCACGCCCAAGCCCGAGCAAATGTGGTCGATGGACACGTCGCGCGAGGTTCGCGTGCCGCTGGGCCGGGCGGGCGCGACCAAGCTCCAGAATCTCTCACTGGGCATCGGCACCGCCCAGCACGTTCTCATCGCAGGCCGAACAGGCTCGGGCAAATCGACGCTCCTGCACGCTCTCATCACCAACCTGGCGATGTGGTACAGCCCCGAGCAGATCGAGTTCTATCTCCTCGACTTCAAGAAGGGCGTTGAGTTCAAAACCTACGCCACGCACAAAATCCCCCACGCCCGCGTCGTCGCCGTCGAGAGCGAACGCGAGTTTGGGCTCTCGGTTCTCCGCCGCCTTGACGCAGAGCTCACCAAACGCGGTCAATCGTTCCGCGAGCTTGGCATCCAGGATCTCAACGGCTACCGCAAGGTCGGCCCGACCTCCGCCACGCACCCAGCGATGCCACGCGCGCTCCTCATCGTCGACGAGTTTCAGGAGTTCTTCACCGAGGACGACAAACTCGCACAGGAAGCGATGCTGCTCCTCGACCGCCTCGTGCGTCAGGGCCGTGCCTTCGGCATGCACGTCGTCCTGGGCAGCCAGACCATCGGCGGCGCATACAGCCTCGCCCGAAGCACGCTGGGCCAGATGGCGATCCGCATCGCGCTCCAGTGCTCCGAGGCCGACTCGTATCTCATCATGTCGGAAGACAACTCCGCCCCGCGTCTCCTCAATCGCCCCGGCGAGGCGATTTACAACGACGCAAGCGGCATGATCGAGGGCAACAGCCCCTTCCAGGTCGTCTGGCTCCCCGACGAAACCCGCGACCAGTGCCTCAGGAGCGTCGAGACGAAGTATCGCGCCGCAGGCTTCACTGTTGCGCCGCCGATCATCTTCGAGGGCAACATCCCTTCCAAACTTTCCGACAATCACACGCTCGTCGCGCTGCTCTGGGGCTCGGCTCCCACGCCCCAGATCCCCACCGTCTGGCTCGGCGAGGCAATCTCCATCAAGGAACCGACCAACGTCCGCCTCCGCCGTCAGAGCGGCTCCAACCTCCTCATCGTGGGCCAGCAGGAACACGCCGCGCTGGGGGTGGTGCTCGCGTGCCTGATCGCCCTCTCCGCGCAGCTCCCGCAAACCCAGCCCCAGGGTTCAACCCTCGTTCCCATCACCATCCTCGATGGTGGCTCCGCCGATTCCGAGCGAACCAGTGAGTTGTACGACCTCGCAGCCGTACTCGGCCCCGTCGCTCGCGTCCACGCGATACGCGAGGCCGACGCGGCCATTGCCGCACTCGCCGAAGAGCTTGAACGCCGCCGCGCCGGTTCGCTCGCGTCCGATCCGCTCGTGCTCGTCGTCTGGGGGCTTCACCGTTTCCGCACGCTGCGAAAGAACGAGGCCGACTTCGGTTACGAGAGCGACGCCGACGCCCCCGCGACCTCCGCCGACAAGCAGTTTGCCAAGCTGCTCCGCGAGGGACCGCTCCACGGCATCCACGTCATCGCTCGTGCCGACACCGCGACCAACCTCGACCGCGTCATCGACCGCCGCGCGATCAAAGAGTTTGACCACCGCGTGCTCTTTCAGATGTCCGCCAACGACTCGAGCAATCTCATCGAGGGCACCCAGGCGGCATCGCTGGGACAGCATCGCGGCCTGCTCTACAGCGACGAGACCGGCACCGTCGAGAAGTTCCGCCCTTACGCGCTGCCGACCATCGACTGGGTCAAGTCCCACGCCATCCGCCGCGAGACCGTCGTGCCTGGGTAACTGCCTTCGGGTATCCCTCGCTCCGCGAGGATCCTTTCTTACTTTTTCTCGGGCTCCTTGGGCCCGGTCCTCGGTGCTGTCGCCCACTTCGCGAGGATTTCTCGTTCCTGATCGCGACTGATTCCGGCGCGCAAAGTATCGGTCGGAGCGGCGGGCCGTTCCGGCTTCCCGTCCTTCTTGGCCTCGTCGCGCTGTTGTTGAGCAACCTTCGCACGCAGCGTGAGCGCCTCGGGCCACCACTTCAGGATCGCCTCGCACGTCTCTTGCGCTGGTCGGAACTTCAGCCCCGCCTTGATCGCACGCGACACATCCCGCGAGTGGAATCCGGCGTACTCGCCCGTGCCCGGAAGAAGGATGGGCAAATCGGTGTCTTTGAGCTGGTCCCAAGGAACATACGTGAACGTCGCGTCGGTCTTCCCTCCCGTTGCTTTGCTCGCGCCCAGACAGGCACCCATCGTCTCCCCGTGTGTCAATGGCTTCGCGGGCCCGGTCGCATTGAAAACGCCGAACGTCCTGGTCTCGATGCACCGCACCATGAACTCCGCCAGATCACGCACGTCGATGATCTGCACGACATCCTCGGTCGTCCCGGGCACCAGAACCTCGCCACCCTTGCTCACCCGCACGGGCCAGTACGTGAACCGATCGGTCGTGTCGAGCGGCCCGACGATGTATCCGGGCCTCACATTCGTCACGCGCCCGGGCATCGCCTTCTCCGCCGCTTGCTCGCACAGTGCTTTCAAGGGTCCGTAATTCTCGGATTGTGCCCCCATCGCCTCGATGGTCTCATCCTTCATCACTCCCGTCTCGTCGCTCTCGTCCTTGCCCGGCTTGCTGTTGCTCTTGTAGACGCTGATCGACGAGATGAACAGATACTGCCCCACGTTTGGCGCGAGCAGTTCGGCCGACGCCTTGACGATTCGCGGCACATACCCCGAATTGTCGATCACCGCGTCCCATTTCTTCCCCTCAAGTTCCTTGAGGCCCTTGGGCGACGTCTCGTCATCGCCCTCTTTGCCTTCCACGAACTTGGACTGCGCGAATTTCAGCGGGTCACGATTGCCGTACAACTTGTCCACGCCGTCTGGTGCGCCCACATATTTCTCGCGGCGTCCACGATTGAAGAGCGTCACCTCGTGCCCGCGTGCCTTGGCCGCCTCGACCACCGCCGGACCAAGGAACCCCGTACCGCCCAGAACCAGTATCCTCAACTTCGCCTTGCGAAGGGTGGCACTTGCTGCGGGTGATGCCGCGATGGCTCCCCGCGATCCAATGGCACCAGCGATTGCGACCGCCGATGCTGCGGCGGACACTCTGATGAACTCTCGACGACTGTGGCTCATGTGCTGCTTTCCCGGAATGAGCGCCGTCCGCCCCACGACCCGTCGTGGCGACCCAACGCGATTGAGGTAATACAGCCTACGCCCGTCCAAGTTGCAGCCGATTTCGATTCGCGCTACGGCACCACCGTAGAGGCGTTGAGCCTCGCCCCGACCTCACGGTCGGTGAGGCTCAGGATCACCCGTTGTCCCCGCAATCCGGCCGCCCCGCGCGGGAACACGAACCGCCTGATGACCTGATGCCCGGGCAGGAGCCCGCCGATCGCCGTGCTGGCGCGAGGCTGCCTTGGTGCAAAGGCCGTCAGCTCGATATCGACACTCGAATCACCCAGGTTGGTGACGTGTGCCTCGACCACGACGTCGGGGCCGTCGAATCGCGGCGATTCGGTCGCCACCAGCTCCAGCTTGAGATTACGAAGCCCGATGTCGATGGGTGTGCGGATCTTGATGGCAGTCATCCGCCTCTCGCCCGAGATGTCCAGCGAGAAGACAAAGTCCCGTCTGCCTGCTTCTTCGAGCCCGCCGAACGCGACCGACACCGCGAGCGCGACGCGCTCGCCAGGGCCAGCCGCGAAACGCAGCACCCGTGGCACGATCTTCCAACTCCGGTCCAGCCCGTCGTTCGACACCGCGCTACCCATGGGCTCGATGATGCTCAATTGCCCCGAGATCGGATGAGGCCACGGATTCTCGAACTGAACCAGCACGTCCTTTCGTTGCGTCGTCGAGGGAAAGAACTCTGGCGTTACACGGAACGACGCAATAAGCCGCGCGAACTCAACGTCGATCCCATCGATGAACATGGGGGACGCGCGGGCAACGACACGAACCGTTGCCGAGGGCGTCAATCCGCCCGCGGGCCCGTGCGCCTCGTTCCCGCCAGCCACCACTGTTCCGGGCGAAGATCTGGCCTCCTGCTCCGTCGCGTCCTGAATCTTGGTCCGATTCCCGAACTTGTCGACAAGCCACATCGCTCCCGATCCAAGGTGTGCCTCGAGCACCGCGTCGCTCGCCGCCGCCGATTCGTTCCACAGCGCCAGCATCCCGCCCGTTCCCTCGGGAGCGTCTTTCGCGGGTCCAAGGATCAGACAGCGCACACCGGGCCTGATCGGCAGCTCGCCCACCACCACCCGATCCGAGAGCAGCGTGATCATGTTCCGCCACACCGCGTAGGCCGCTGTTGGTATTGGTTGCCCGCGCCGCCCCGCCGACCATCCCCAGGGTTGCTCGATCGCGGCCCTCACACGCTGGTCGTTCGCTCTCGTGCCATCGCTCGCCGAGGCCGCCCACACCTCCAGGAGCTTGCGGCAGATGTCGTCGGTTCCCGCCTCGTTCCCGTACTGGTCCTCGCCCGACCCAAGCACAACCGTGAGATCGACCGCGCGCTGGGGTTTGTTGGACGCCGCCGCCTCCCGCCAATGCTTCACTGCCGCCGCCGCCGCCTGGGGCGTCAGCTCCGCAGGCAGAAGCATCGCGACGGCCGCGTCGCGCGACCCATCCGTGACGCTCGAGGGACCAACCCAGTATTCGGCGCGCGACGCCACCGTCAGAATCGGGCCCGAAACCAGCGTGCTGAACATCCTGTCCAGCCGGTCGAGGTCGCCGCGAAGGTTGGGTCTCCATGCCGCAGTCTGGCTCCCGGTCTCGCCGATCTGCCACCGCCTCACACGCTGTCCGAACCGGTCCAGGAACTGATCCAGGTAAGGCCACCAGATCGTTTGGTCTGCGACCAGAGCGGCCCACGGATCATCCCTGTCGAGCTTCTCGAGCGGCAATATCCCGGTGGGCGGTCTCGACAATGACAAGGTCACCTCGCGCCAGTCGCCGCCGATCGCCTCGACGAGGGGCACCATCGACTTCGCCCGCTGGGCCATGTGCTCTCGTGTCAGGTCGCGCGTCCAGACGGGGATCGTCACCGCGCCTGCGCCCAAACGCGCGACCAGCTCGGGCAAGAACAAGGCCCGCGGGGGTTCCGCGTCGTTGATCACCACGCCCATCCGTCGTGTGTCGGGCGAGCCGCCGGGCCTCTTGTCTCCGGCACCGCGCGCGGCCTCGGCGGGCAGATACACATAGTCCATCGTCGTGAACCCGACGGGCTTCTCGCCGCTCATCACGCTCAGCGTCGTGTGGAACCAGCCATACCGGGTCTGGGTGGGGTGGAACCTGATCCCGCCGCGAACGCTTGTGACGGGCTTCTCGATCCGCTCCATCACCAGGCCGGCCTCGTCGGTGATCGTGATGTGGGCCACCAACAGCTCGCCGGTCAGATCCTGCACAGTCGCCACGATCTCGGGCACGCCGGGTGCCACGATCACGTTGGTTGCTTCGTTGGTCGCCAGAGAGATTCGCGCGAGTTGCACCACGGCAATGTCGTCGAACCACGCGGCGCCACTCACATCCTGAGCCAGGCTTGTGTGCTTCTGGCGAGGCCCCGCCGCCTGCTGTGCGGGCTGCAAGAGCAGAAGCTCGATCTGCAGGTACGCCGCCGACTCGAACTCGCCGGGAAGTTCCACCCTGATCTCGCGCCACGAGCCCTCGGAGATTGTCGCGGGAGCCATCCGCTCGGACCCGGGCACGGGCTTGCTGTTCGAGTCGAGAAAGCGGGCCAGCACCGTCGCCCGCGCGTGCTCGAGCCCGCGCGTCAGCACCTTGGCTGTCACCCGGTAGTCCGCGTCGTTGAACACCGGGATCACGCCCGAGCTGAGCGACGCCCGCGTGCTTCCCCCGCGCGTGGGCAGCCTGAAGGAAATCTTGCCGCTCGCCGCCACGGTGTCGTCGAGCTCCGCCTGATTGATAGACGGAAATCCACCGTCCGATCCATCGCTCGCGCCCGCCGTTTCCGCACGCTTTGAGTCCTGCGCCCGCACCCAATGATCCGGCACCGGGTTGGGAGTCTCTTCCTCGAACCCGAAAAACTTGGTGAGGCGTCCGGCCGACCCGTCGATGCGTTCACGAATCGCCTGCCCGGTACTGTCGGGCTCGATTGTCGCTTGCATCATTCCAGCGGCAGCACCCGCCCACAGGCTGGCCGCCGCGACACATCGCGC
>JAYVUC010000122.1:0-5847 GCA_043788295.1 Phycisphaerales bacterium | reverse complement strand
CGAAATCCTCGCGCACATGGAACGACGAGGGGGTCGCGGAGGTGGACAAGACCGACGTGGGGAAGTCGTTGTACACACGCTCGTGAACCACCAGACTGTTGATCGAGCTGACCTGAGCGGAGGCTGCGACAGCCATTCCCGCCGCACTGACGACACTGACACAATTCATCAGACGCATCTCAAACTCCTTTGCAAATCTCTCTTTCATCCACAACATGAGGCCAGGCAGACGACAACCAAGCCTGTAAACGATTTCATCATCCACTGAAAGCCTTCTCATGTCAATCCTATTCTGCCCGTGTTTCGCTGTTTTTCGTCATTTCTTTTGCGCCTCAACCGTCCGCCCGACCCATTTCAACATCTCAGTACCCGACTTCACCGCCTTGTGTTTCTGAAACACGTTCCATACAAAGCCCGAACGCGCATTCTCAATCGCTACAATCATCGGGCCAAGGTCGATCGCCAGGTCGTCGGTAGCCACCCACCCGTCGGGCCACTTCACTCCCAAATTGAAGGCGTCCTTGAACCCAACTCCTCCCTGAGACGGCTCTTGCCACACCAATGGCGAGCCATCGGACTTGCGGAGTGACTTGTAGTATCGAGCGGCATCGAGGGCCGCCACGGGGTCGAAAAGCACGGAACTGACCGCCCCATATGGGGCGATGGTGCCATCACCTAGGTCGTCCTTGGGTGAAAAACTTGGCAGGTCAAACTCGGGCCTCGCGGCAGTGGTAGGGATCGCGGTCGGGTAGACCCCTGGCACCGCATAGCCCGCCGGGGCATCGCTGGCGGTGAGACCCCACGCGTGCGCCGAGAGTGTTGGAACGGTGCCGGCCGCGTCCTGAGCTTTGAGCTGGTGGAGTCGAGTCTGCCTGCGGCTGTTCTCCCACCAATCAACCGCCACTCGATTCTGGACGCCGAACGATGACGGGCTGTCTGCCCCCATCGCGGCGTAGTTGATCCAGCAGTGGGCGAAGAAGTTGGCAAAATGCGCGCCAGACCAGGGCAGAAAGACCATGGGTCCGGTGGAGGTTGCGTCTTTGGAAGTGAACTCTCCGATGGGCCTGCGGAGCTTGTAGTAGAGCGCGGGCTCGACCGCGAACTCGGGGTTCGGAGCAGCTACCGCGAGGAAGGTCACGAGCCGATGTTCGTCGCCGTTGTCGAGCCAGTAGTAGGGTGAAAGTTTGCCGGGCCCGTGCGGGTTCTTCACCGAATCGGGCCGCCAGCTCAGTGCGATGAAGCCACTCTCCCAAGGCTGTGGCGAGGGATTGATGTTGGGGCCGGGGATAAACGATCGCCAGTTGGCCGCTGCAAACAGACGATCGGCGATCGTGAGGCTCTCGCCGCCGAAGTACTGCCCCGCAGTGAGAATGCCCGCGAAGAGCAGGGCCGAGTCGATAGTGCTGACGGCGTCCTCGGGCAAGTCGTCGCGCAGGCCGGCCGTCCGGCCGTCGATAAAATGGAAGAAGAGGCCCCGGACGCGGTTGTCGGGGTTGCCTTCAAGCGCCCGGAGTATTCGCAGCGTTCGCGCTTGGGCGTCGGCCTTACTGACCCAGCCGCGCTGGGCCCCGATGGCAAACGCCGAGAGCTGAAAGCCCACGCCTGCGGTGCTCACGGTCATCGGCGCGCTGGTACGGTCTGGGGCCATGCCTGTCGAGTTGAACTCGCGCCAGAAAAAATTGAACGCCCCTCGCTGAATCTCGTCGAGCAGTCGGTCGTCGGCCGCAGCGAACGCGAACGGCGGGCGCAGGGTGCCCGGGTCGGCGGCGATGGCCGAAATAGGCTCACCGGCGAGTGGCGCGAGCGTTGCGCACGAGCAGGAGCAGGAAGCCAGGACGCAGGAAACGACGGACGGGAAGAGTTTTGATCGCATAAGTGTTGCTCGTAAACGTTTTCATGGTATGCTGGCGGCGATGGAAGGCCCTCAAAGCTCTGTCCCAACCCGAATCGATTACCATCCGCGCGTGAACAAGTCGCGCCGAAATGTCTCAGGCCGGACCGCGGCGTCGATCCAGGACGTGGCGGACATCGCCGGCGTTTCGATCGCAACGGTGAGCCGCGTGCTCAATTCACCCAAATTGGTCACCGCCGACACGGCAAGCCGCGTCCGCAAGGCGATCGATCAACTCGGGTACGTTCCCAACGCGTTCGCGCAGGCGCTGATCACGCGGTCAAGCCGCGTGATCGCGGTCGCGTTGCCCGACATTCACGGCGAGTTTTACTCCGAACTGCTGCGCGGGGCGGACGCGGAGGCGAGGCGGCTGGGGTACCACCTCCTCGTCGCTTCAAACCCTGTGGACGGCCCCGCGAGCGACCTTGGGCTTGGACCCGTGCTTGGGCTCGTGGACGGACTCGCGGTGATGCTCACCGAGCCCAACGAGGCGTTGGTAAAGCGCCTTTCGGCCGCGGGCATTCCCATGGTCGTGCTCGACGCGGCACCCGAAGGCTCGACGCTCGACACGATTGTCATCGACAACGAGGCGGGGGCGACCGAGGCGACCGAGCATCTATTGGCGACGGTGCCATCGAATCGTTGCCACTTTCTGGGCGGGCCACGCGACAACTTTGACACGGCCCGGCGTGCGGAAGCGTTCCTGCGGGCGGCCCTCGCCGACGGGCGTTCGCGGTCGAACGTCAACGTTTCGTACGGCGAGTACTCGTTTGAGTCCGGGCGCGAGCGGGCGTTGCGGATGCACGAGCTGGGGCAGCTCCAGGGCGCGGGTATCCTCGCGGGCAACGACGAGATCGCGTCGGGCGTGCTGCACGCCGCACGCGAGGCGGGGCTCAACGTGCCCGATCAACTGGCGATCATCGGGTTCGACGACACGCGTCTGGCGTCGCTGGTTCGACCGATGCTCTCGACGGTGCGCGTGCCGATGGCCGAGGTGGGTGCGACCGCGATCCAATTGTTGGTGCGTCGGATCAAAGACCCCGAGGCAGCGGCGATGCACGTTCGTCTCACACCCTCGCTGGTGCTGCGGCAGTCGACACGCCGGGCCTGAGTTCGCGCTCGACTACTTTCAGCTTCAGGCCGCACGCTTGCGGGCAACCTGCCGATTTGGGTCATCAGGGCGGGCAGCCATTCTCGAACGCGGCGACGAACTCGTCGTAGTCGAAGAAGTCGACCGCGCCGTCGTGGTTGAAATCGGCGGGGCAGTGATGCCAAGCTGCCGGCAGACCTGCTTGACCGCCGTCCGCTTGGACAGCTCCACGTCCGCCTCACGCAGCTTGTGGATGATCTGCTCCGCGCTGAATCGCTGCCTTGCCATCGTCGTTGCCCTCCTGCGTCCAGCACCAGATTACGGAACCTGAAACTGGTTCGGGTTGAGGGGGGCAGGTCACTCGAACTGACCACTGACGCCAGGCCACCGGGCGGGTTCACGTTCATTGTTCCGCGAACGTGGGCGTCCAAGGCCGCCACTATCGACGGCAAGGCGGTTGAGCTACACAGGGCACCGGTCGAGGCGATCTATTTCGCGGCTGGCAGGCGGATTGTCGTGACTCACTGAATCGGCGGGAGAAATTGCCTCACAAAATCCGAATATGGCGAGTGAAATGCCCCGCCAGAGCCTGCGAACGCCTCCAAACTTGTTTGCGTGTGCCGGCGGCCTATCCTTCCCACCCTACACGGAGTCCCCAGTCATGTACGCGATCATCGAAGAGTCCGGCGGCCAGCGTCAAGTCTCCAAAGACGAGGTCATTCTCGTCGATCTGCTCGAAGAGGGCGAGGCCAAGGTCGGCAGCAAGATCACATTCGACAAGGTTTTGGTCGTCGGCGACGTCGGCGGGAAGGCCAAGATCGGGCAGCCCTACGTTGCCGGCGCGTCTGTCGAGGGCGAGGTTGTCGAGGGGCTCGTCAAGGGCGAGAAGATCTACGTCCAGCACTTCCAGGCCAAGAAGACCTGGCGCAAGAAGATCGGCCACCGCCAGCGCTATACCAGCGTCAAGGTCACCGCCATCAACGGCTGAAGTCGGGCTGAGTGCCTCGCTTCATCAAACTGTCTCCACACGACGCACGCCCCACGGCGTGCGTTGTCTTTGGCATTGTTCATGTGGTCGCCCGCGCGTACCATCGCCGACATGCGTCATGTGACCCTCATCACAACCGGCGGCACGATCGAGAAGACCTACGACGAGGCCTCGGGCTCGCTTGAGAATCGCCGCTCGCTCGTCCGCGTCATGCTCAATCGACTGCGGCTTGAGGACACGGCGGTCAACGTCATCGAGCTCATGAGCAAGGACAGCCTCGACATGACCGAGGACGACCGCCGCCGCATTGTCGAGGCGGTGCACACCGCCGGGGGCGCGGGGCTGGCGACCGAGTGCGGCGGCATCGTCATCCTGCACGGCACCGACACGCTCCACCTCACGGGCGAGGCGTTGCACGCGGCATTTCCCACGCCACATGTGCCGATCATCCTTACAGGAGCGATGAGGCCGTTTGAGATGAAACGGTCCGACGCGTTCCAGAATCTGACCGAGGCGATCTTTGCGGCGGGCGTGCTGCCGCCCGGCGTGTACGCGGTTGCGCATGGCAGGGCACTCGCGTTCCCCGGCGTGCTCAAGGACCGCGAGCGCGGCACGTTTGCGAAGGGTTGTTGATACGCCCGGCGCAACAAAAAACCGCCGGGTCGTGACCGATCCGGCGGCTTTGATTTACTGATCAGACTTGCTCAGCAGCCCAACTCGAACGCGACCACGAACGCGTCGTAGTCGAAGAAGTCGATCGCCGTGTCGTTGTCGAAGTCCGCGCTCTTGCCGGGCGGACAGGCACCGCCCTCGAAGCACACCACGAACGCGTCGTAGTCGAAGAAGTCGACCGCGCCGTCATCGTTGAAGTCGGCGGGACAGGGCGGGGCGATGGTGAACCCGGGCCAGAACCCGCCATCGACGTTCGTGGCTGTCCCGACAAGCGTGGGCCCCGAGCCGTCGGGCTGCCCGATCGTGCCGGAGATGGAGAGCGTGGCCCCGCTGCTGGTGCCCCCGCCCCCGTCCATCGTGTGCCAGGCCATCGAGAGCTGTGCGCGGGCGTGCGACGAGCACGCGAGCGCAGAAACAAAGAGAGCGATTGAGAGTGCAAGCTTCTTCAAGCGTCGCTCCTTTCGGTGTTGGTGACGGACGCTGCGGCGCGGCGACGGCGGACGAGCAGGAGCGCGAGCCCCGGAACGCCGACGATCGCTGCCCCGACACCGGGGTTGGTGATGCTGAGGGACTGAGCATGCGCGAGCTGAGCCTCAAGCTTGGCGAGCCTCGAATCGACATCCGAGAGCTTGGCCTGCTGCTGGGTGAGCAGGGCGTCCTTCTCGGCGACAAGCTGGTTGAGACCCTGGATGGCTCCGAGTGCCACACCCGCGATGTCGATCGAGGTGATGACCTTGTCCTTGTCGCCATTGAGACCGAACGCCTCGTGGAAGTCCTGCGCCATCGGACCCATGTGGGTGATGGCCTTATCGTCGCACTTGAAGTTCCAGGTGGTGATCGGCAGGCTCGCAACCTTGGCGAGCACGTCCTTGCCGTTTGCGGCTACGAAGTTCTCCTTGACATTGCGGTCCGAGGGCGTGAACAGCACGCCGCTGGCATTGAATCCCGAAGCACCGCTGGCAGTCCAGACAATGAAGGGATCGGATCCGCTGGTCTTTGACCCGGCGACGGCGTTGTTCTCGATAACCAATCGGCCCAGGAAATACCCAGCACTGCCGTCAGTGCTGGAGGTGTAACCGACGACGCCGCCCGCCCCGATGCGGCCCGAGGATGCCGACCCGAGTGTGGCGACTGACGATGAGCCGAACACACCCATGTTGGCGCCCAAGCCCGCGACACCGGGGGTTCCGATGCTGGTCAGGTTGT
>JAYVUC010000121.1:0-3380 GCA_043788295.1 Phycisphaerales bacterium | reverse complement strand
TGCATTTCTCGAAATCATCATAGAGACGCAAATGGTCCGGCCTCGCGCCCCCAGACGCCGTTATCTGGTCGTAAACGCGATCGCAAGCTCGCCAAGGCTCCTCACCACCATGTCCGCCCCCGCCCCCGGTGCGCTTGCGGCCCCAGAAGCACCGGCTCCGCGCTCGCCCCGGCGATTCACCCACACCGTCGAAAGTCCCAGTGCTTTTGCGGGCTCGATATCGTGATACAGGCTCTCGGCCACATGCAGCACGCGATCCGGTGTCGTGTCCAGCAGCGCGAGGGCCACCTTCCAGTGCCGCGGATTGGGCTTGTACGATCGGCATAGCTCCGCCGTCACCACATGCTCCAACTCCCACTCGCCCTCTCCCCGAACCGCCTCGCGCGAGGCCTCGAACAGGTCCGCGTCGATGTTCGACATGATCACCAGGCCCGCGCGCTGTGCCAGCGACGTGAGTGCTCCCGGCACCTCCGCGAAAGGCCTCCACCGCGCGATCGACTCGGGCAGCCTGTCAATCTCGCGGCTCTCCAGCTTCAATCTGTGCTTCTCGCCAAACCCGCGCATCACGCCCCGCAGCACATCGCGGTACGACATGTACTCGCCCGACTCGAGCTCGCGCTCAAGCCTCGCGTAGTCGGCGATGATCTCCTCGTCGCTCACGCCCGTGACGCCGTGGATCGACAGCACGGGCCTGATCGCCCTGAGAATGCCACTCTCCCAGTCGATGAGCGTGCCGTAGCAGTCGAAGGTGAGGTACTGGATCTTGGAGAAGTCCATATCGCTCACTTCGTGACGGTTCTCTGCTCGATCCTCTTCACGCTCACGGTCTTCACGACCCGGTTCACGAAGTTCCCCGGCGTGTGGACCTGATCGGGCTCGATCTCCCCGATTGCCACAAGCTCCTCGACCTCCGCGATCACAAACGCCGCCGCCCCCGCCATCATGGGGTTGAAGTTTCGCGCCGTCTTGTTGTACACCAGATTTCCAAACGCGTCAGCCCTTGCCGCCTTCACCAGCGCGAGATCGGCGTACAGCCCGGTCTCCAGCACAAACTCGCGCCTGGTGGCTTTGGTGGCACGGCTCTCCGAGCCGTGCCCCGTCCCCCGGTTCTCCGAGCCGGGCTTCACCTCCGTCATCCGATTCTGCCCTTTCGTATCTTCCCGCGGCCTGTAAAATTCCCGCGTCTCTTTCCCCGCCGCCACGGGCGTGCCCACGCCCGTGGCCGTGTAGAACGCCGGAATCCCCGCGCCGCCCGCGCGAATCCGTTCGGCGAGCGTCCCCTGCGGGTTGAACTCGATCTCGAGCTCGCCGCCCAGGTACTGCTTCTCGAACATCGCGTTCTCGCCCACGTAGCTGGAGATCATCTTGCGGATCTGCCGCGTCTCCAGCAAGAGCCCAAGCCCCCAGGGCGTGGGCATGTCCACGCCCGCGTTGTTGCTGATGCACGTCAGCTCCTTCACCCCGCCGTCGCGCAGGGCGACGATGAGCTGCTCGGGGATGCCACACAGGCCAAAGCCGCCCACCATCACGGTCATGCCGTCGAAGATGATGCCCTTGTCCCGAAGATCGCTGAACGCGGCGGCGGCGGGAGGGTGGGTCTTGAGGGTGGGGGAGGTGGGGGAGGTGGGGGAGGCCATGGCCAAGGATACACCTTCGGTGTGGTGGCCGAGTTCTCCGAACTGGGTCCCCGTGTGAGCAAATCGGCCTTGGCACAACCGACCCGCTCGTGTACACTGGCGAATCGGCCCACGCGGTTCCAAGACTTCAATTCGGAGCCCATCCATGCAGCACGCGAGTGATCGGACCTCGATTCCCTTCCAATCTGTCGCGCTCGATCCCATTCTCGGACGAGATTCTGCTCCGCATGCGGCCGCTTGGACAACCTATGCGGCCGCTTGGACAACCTATGCGGCCGCTTGGGTGACCTATGCGGCCGCTTGGATGATCTATGCGGGCACTTGGACAACCTACGCGGCCGCTCGGATGACCCACGCGGGCAGAAAGACAACCTTCACCGGCATGCGGTCGGGTGCCAGTGGCATACTCAACCCCCAGATTGAGCATGAGCCCCCCACCCAACCCCGCCCCGCACGTTCCCGCACACACGGTCTTCCTGCACGCGAAACTCGGAAGGTTGAGCATGCCACCATCCACCTGCCACCGGCCGGAAACACCTTGTTTCCTTCGCCGGTCAGTGGTAAACTGAACTTGGACCGCAACAGAGCGACGCATCAGGAGGTTCGAGCCATGGCGTCGGCACTCTCTGGGTTGGTGGGCAGGATCGGCGAGAAGATGGACGGGATCCGAGCGATCCTGTCCGGGATCGGAGTCGCGGCGCCCGAGATCAAGGCGTTCCGCGTCCGATATCCGACGGCAGCCCGGCCGCACGCCGCAGGGCGCTTCTCGCCGCTGCTCGCGGCACTCGCCCTCCTCCTGGCATTGATCGTGACTCCCGCGGCGCGGGCCCAGAACTGCGCCCCGGGCTGGCTGCCGGGCGCGGGCGTGCCGGGGACAAACGGCTCCGTCAACGCCCTCGCCGTCCTCCCGGGCGGGGACGTGATCGTGGGCGGACAGTTCACCGTGGCCGGGGGCGTGGCGGCCAACTATGTCGCCCGCTACAACCCGACCACCGGCGTCTGGTCCGCGCTGGGATCGGGGCTTGGGACGGCGGGATTCTCTCCCAACGTCTTTGCCCTCGCCGTCCTCCCGGGCGGGGACGTGATCGCGGGCGGGACCTTCAACACGGCGGGGGGCGTGGGGGCGAACTCTATCGCCCGTTACAACCCGACCACGGGCGTGTGGTCCGCGCTGGGGTCGGGGGTGAACAGCTACGTCAACGCCCTCGCCGTCCTCCCGGGCGGGGACGTGATCGCGGGCGGGAACTTCACCACGGCCGGGGGCGTGACGGCCGTCTTTGGCGCCCGCTACAACCCCTCCACCGGCGTCTGGTCCGCGCTGGGGCTAGGGGTGGACAGTCGCGTCGACGCCCTCGCCGTCCTCCCGGGCGGGGACGTGATCGTGGGCGGGGAATTCACCAACGCCGGGATCACGAGGGCGAGCAGGATCGCCCGCTACAACCCCACCACTCGCTTGTGGTCCGAGCTGGGGACGGGGATGAACAGCACCGTCTACGCCCTCGCCGTCCTCGCGGGCGGGGACGTGATCGCGGGTGGCCTCTTCACCTCGGCCGGGGGCGTGGCGGCGAACAACATCGCCCGCTACAACCCGACCACCGGCGTCTGGTCCGCGCTGGGGACGGGGACGAACGGCGGTGTCTCCGCCCTCGCGGTCCTCCCGAGCGGGGACGTGATCGCGGGCAGACAGTTCACCACGGCCGGGGGCGTGCCAGTGAGCAACATCGCCCGCTACAACCCGACCAC
>JAYVUC010000120.1:0-64366 GCA_043788295.1 Phycisphaerales bacterium | reverse complement strand
CGTGCGACTCTGCTACGAACGCTGGGGACCGCACTTCCAGGCCCTCCACGACCTCGCTGCCGCACTGCTCGTCTACTCACGGATCAAGTCCCTTGGACTATCGTTTTGAAACTGTCTCTAAGGCGTTTCCGGCAATGCCGCCCGTACCGCGGCACCTGCGCCGCTCTGACTTCGATGAGTTCCTGTTCCTCTCGAAGGAGCGGCTTCATCGCCCGGATCGCGGCGGAATAATCACCGCATGTGCGGCGGAATACCGATCACCATCCCATCGGCCACCATCGCTGACTTCTGCCGGCGGCACGGCATCGCACGTCTGACTCTCTTTGGCAGCATTCTCCGCGATGATTTCATGCCTCAGAGCGATGTCGATGTGCTCGTCGAGTTCCTTCCAGGCGTTCGGCCAACCCTCTTCACCCTCGCGGGGCTTCAGGCTGACCTCACCGACATTCTCGGCAGGCAAGTCGATCTCCGCACGCCTTTGGACCTCTCTGAGCGATTTCGCGACAAAGTTCTGGCGGGCTCACGAACACTCCATGCCGCCTGACCACCGCCAACCTTCCGCCACCGATCGCGTGCGGCTTGGACACATGCTCGAAGCCGCCCAGCGTGCGATTCGCTTTGCCCAAGGCACGTCACGAGAAGCCATCTCGCACACGAGCTTCGGCTCTTCGCGATCATCAAGTCGATCGAAATCATTGGGGAAGCTTCCACCAAGGTCAGCGACCACACCCAGGCTCGCCTTGCGTCCATCGAATGGCGAGGGAGCCGCACCATGGGGAACCGGCTCATCCATGGCTACGACACCGTCAACTTCAACATCCTCTGGGACACGATCGAGCTCGCCCTCACGCTACTGTTCCAAGCACTCAAGGCCGAACTCGATCGGCCCTGAATCGTGAGTTGAGAGACTGTCGGGGTACCGCCACGCTCCGAGTGGCTCTTCTGCCTTCAACAAGGTTTGTACTCCGCCCACATCACCTGGGCAACTCTGCCGCATGAAGTTTGGCCTTGAGCTCGTCGATGTCACGTTCGTACGCTTTGAAGAATGCAATGGTCATCTTGCCGAGTTCTTCGATGAGGAGTCCGTTGTCAGCTCTGCGCCCCTGGGCGTCGTATTCATGCGCAATCACACGAAGCTTGCCCGTCGCATCCTTGGTCACCTTTGCTTCGATACGGCCTCGGAGCGTCCCATCGCTGCTGCGCACTTCCCTGACATCGAAAGACTTGTCGTCGCTGAAGAAATGGTCATCGAGCTTGAGGTACGTGCTGAACGTCAGCATAATCTCTTCGGCCGAGGCGACCGAAAGATCATGGTGTCGTTGGAGTATGGCGTTGGCCTGCTTGGCGCGATAGAGGCCCAAACCTATGCCCGCGATCCCCATCAGCAGTGCTGCCGCGACGGCTGTTGTCGCCACCACCGGTCCCTTGTGCTTTCTCACAAACTTCCGCACGCGATACGCACGGCTTGGCGGGGCCGCCACGACGGGTTCGCCGGCGAGGTGGCGAGTGACGTCGGCGGCGAGTTGGCTGGGGCTTTCGTAGCGGCGCGAGCGGTCTTTGTCGAGGGCTTTCATCACGATCCAGTCGAGCTCGCCCTTGATCTGACGGCTGAGGGCGGCTCGGTCAGAGCCCGACGCGCGAGCGAGGGTGGGCGCGGGGTGTCCGGTTGTGTTCGTCGCTGGCGCGACCTGCGGGAGTGAGGTCTGGCTTTCGTTGCGTGGGGCCTGCGGGTCGTTCGACGCGTCGGGTTGTCCGAGGCGGACCCGTGCTTGCGCTACGGGCTCTGAAAAGGCAGTGACGCGCATGCTTGGCGTGGGGGGCTCTTCTTCGCGGATGATGCGCTGCATTTCGCCCCATGCAGCCGATCGCAGGCGTTTTGCGTCGAAGGGCGTCGCGCCGGTCAGCAGTTCGTAGAGCAGGACGCCCAGGGCGTAGACGTCTGTTCGCGTGTCGATGTCGGCGGAGCCCTGGGCCTGCTCGGGGCTCATGTACTCGGGCGTGCCGATGAGCTGGCGGTGTTCGGTGAAGAGGGTTTTCTCGGTGAGAGGCTGGGCGGTTGCCTTGGCGATGCCGAAGTCGATGACTTTGGCGAAAGGCTTGCCGTCGGTCATGCTGACGAGCACGTTGGCGGGCTTGATGTCGCGGTGGATGACGCCCTTGGTGTGGGCGTGCTGGACGGCCGAGCAGACCTGGGCGAAGAGTTCGAGGCGCTGGCGGATCGTGAGGGCATGGGCGCCCGCGAAGGCCGTGATGGAGTCACCGACGACGTACTCCATCACGAAGTAGGGACGGCCGCTGTCGGTGGCGCCGGCGTCGAGGACTTTGGCGATGTGCGGGTGGTCCATGAGGGCGAGGGCCTGACGCTCGGCCTCGAAGCGTGCGATGACCTGTCGCGTGTCCATGCCGAGTTTGATGATCTTGAGAGCGACGCGGCGGCGGACGGGCTCGGTCTGCTCAGCGAGGAAGACTGAGCCGAAGCCGCCTTCGCCGATGAGTTGGAGGAGCTTGTAGGGGCCGATTCGCTGGCCTGGGGTTTCGGTGATGCGGTCGGCGGTGGCGAGGTCGGCGGTCGGGCTGCCCAGGAATGCGCCGGCTTCATCGTGTGATTTGAGCAGGGCGTTCACTTCGGTCTGCGCCGCCGCGTCGTTCGCGCACAGCCTCTTGACCGCTGCGGGTCTTTCGGTTTGGGGCAGGGCAATGACGGACTCAAAGATGGCTTGAATGTTGGATTTCATGGCTTCATCCGATTCCCGCACAAGACGCTCACTCCCCGGCTTGCGCCGGGGGCTCTGACAGATGGCGGTGTAGCCAAGCCCGCGCAAAGGCCCACCGCCGGTCCACCGTGGCGGGCGAGAGCCCAAGAGCTTCCGCCGTCTGGTCGAGGGACAGCCCCGCGTAGAAGCGGAGGCGGACCAGGGCGGCGGCCTCGGGGTTCTCAGCCTCCAAGCGAGAAATACCGGCTGCAAGCCTCAGGATGGTCTCGGGATTTTCCGCGGTCGCCAAATCCGCCACGTTTGCGATGAGATCGGTCGCGCACGAAGCACCGTCCACAGGACCCGCGCCGTTCCCGCCGCCGCGTTTCTGAGCCTGCTTGGCTCGCGCGTGATCGATGAGCAGACGGCTCATGGATTCGGCAGCAGCGGCGTAGAAGTGGGCCTTGTTCGCCCAAGGCACGTTTCGGCCTTGCGCCAACCTGAGAAACACCTCGTGCACGAGCGCGGTGGCCTGCAGCGTGTGCCCCGGATTCTCCATCGCCATCGCGAGCTGGGCTTGCCTCCGAAGCTGCTCGTACACCAGTTCGACGAACGCGGGGTCGGTCGGGCGTGGAGCGGGCGAAGTGGGAGTAGGTTGGGCTGCCATCTTGAAAGCGGGATGACAATTCAGGTGCTGCGTGAGAGTTGTTGGCCGAAGAGCGCGAGGGCGGAGGCACTCGCGATCCTCATGGGCACGATGCTGCCCGAGAGGTCAGGCGTGGACGGGGCGTCGAAGAAGACGATGAGGTCGCCGTCGGTGCGCCCGGCGTATTGGATGGCGGAATCGGCGGGTGATGGCTCGGATTGTTCTTGAAGGTCGTTGGCGAGGGCAATAGCAATTGTGTTTGTGCCGAGGCCGTTCACGGTGAGGGCGATAGTGCCGGCCGTGCGGCACGAATTGGAAGTGTCGCCTTGCGTCGTCCTGGACTTCTTGGCCTGACGCCTGCTCGGGCCCTCGACGAAGACCTCGAGCTCGCGCCCCACCTGCTCGCGGCTGATCTCGTCACTGATTTGGTTCTGGATCGCCAGCAGCTCGTTGTTGCGGCGGCGCTTCACCTCTTCGGGCACATCGTCGGTGAGCTTGTCGAATGCGACGGTGTCGGGGCGGGGCGAGTATTTGAAAATGAACGCGTTCTTGTAGCGTGCGCGGCGGATGAGGCTCACGCTGGCGTCGAAGTCGGCGTCGGTCTCGCCGGGGAAGCCCACGATGAAGTCGCCGCTCATGGTGAGCGGGCGGCCCAGGTGCGGCTGATCGAGGATGGCGCGGGCGCGATCGATGAACTCGATGTACTCGCCCACGGTGTACCCGCGGTTCATGGCCTTGAGCAGGCGGTCGCTGCCGGTCTGGGCGGGGACGTGGAGATATCGGCAGATGCGCGGGTGGTCGCGCATGACTTCGAGCACGTCGTCGCCGAAATCGCGCGGGTAGCTGGTGACGAACCGCAGGCGCTTGATCGCGGGGACGCGATCGTGGATCATCGCCAGCAGATCTGCGAAGGTGGTGACGTTCGCGCCGGCGAGAGGGTCGCGCGAGTGCCCACCCGTGAAGGCCCGCCCCTTTTGCGGCTGAAGGATGCCACCGACGGTGATGGATGCGCCGTGCTCGAAGCGGTAGTGGTTGACGGTCTGGCCCAGGAGCGTGATCTCGATCACACCCGCGTCCGCGAGCCTTCGGCATTCTTCGACGATGTGCTTGGGCGGGCGGTGGACCTCCGCCCCGCGGGTGAAGGGCACGACGCAGTAGGTGCAAAACTTGTTGCAGCCCCGCGTGATGCGGACATAGGCGGATCGCTTGCCGCCCGCAGCGTGGTCGCTGTGGCGGCCGGTGATGCTTGTCGAGGCGGAGTCGATGGGCGAGATGGCGCGCGAGAGGTCCAGCAGTTCGAGTGTGTCTTCGGCGGCGGCCAGCGTGGCGGTGCGGCGGCTGGTGCTGCCCTGCAACGCCACCATGTTCGCGGAGACGAGATCATCGTCGGCGCTGAGAGCGGCATCGGCCTCGATCATGCCTGCACGGGTGCGCACGGCGTTGTCGACCAGGCCTGGAAGTTTGTCGAGCTCGCCCGGCCCGCAGAGGATGTCGACGACGGGCATGCGGCGGATGAGCGGCGCGCCGTCGCGTTCGGCCATGCAGCCCAGCACGCCCACGACGAGGCCGGGTTGATCGCGTTTGCGGAGGGCGAGTTCGCCCAGGCGACTCCAGACCTTTTGTTCGGCGTGCTCGCGTACGGAGCAGGTGTTGTACAGGACGACATCGGCGGCTGCGGGGTCTTCGGTGAAGCGGTACCCGAGCGACGCCAACGATCCGGCGACCAGCTCGCTGTCGAGCTCGTTCATCTGGCAGCCGAAGGTTTCGAGATAGACGGTCCCGCGTCGCATAGCCGAGATTCTAGGGGAGCGGTTTCACAGGCTGGCGGCGATTGCGGCGGCAAGTTCCTTGGCGGGCGCGGGGTCAAGTTTGCCTGCTTTCCAGGTGATGCCGAGGCCCTCGCCGGTTTCGTACCTGGGGATGATGTGAAAGTGGACGTGCATGACGGCCTGGTGGGCGAGGGAGCCGTTGTTCTGCAGAATGTTGTACGCGGCGGCCCCGGTGGCCTTCACGACTGCCCGTGCGATGCGTGGGAGAACGCGGCCGATCGCGGCACCGGATTCGTCCGAGAGCTGGTCGATCTGTGCAACAGCTTGCTTTGGGATGACGAGGGTGTGCCCGCGACTCAGCGGGAAGACGTCGAGGAAAGCGAGAACGAGATCGTCCTCGTAGACGCGGTGGCAAGGAACTTCGCCGCGCATGATCTTGCCGAAAATCGTGTCAGCCATGGTGGTTCCTGCGTGGGCTTGGAGTGCGTTACCTGCCTTTGAGTGAGGGCAGATTGCCGGGGGCGGCAGTGGGCTTTGCTTCGGGGGCGGCTGTCGCGGACTCATCGAGCGGCATTTTCATCGCCTTCCATTCGCGCATCCCGCCGACGTACCAGTAAATCTTGCCGCTCCCAAACTCCATGAGGCGTTTGGCGAGCGCGGAGGCTGCGCCGCTGCGAGCGTCGGCACCGTAGATAGCGATGGTTGTGAATCGCTCGAGTCGGATGTACTCGCTCGCGCCGGGGCGGAGCGATTCGGCACGCAGATTTCGAGCACCGGGAACGCGAGCAGCGGCGTACTCGTCCTTGGTCCGTGCGTCGGCGATGAGAATCTCGCCGCCGGACTTGGCAGCCTCGTCCACCAGAGCCCGAAATTGCGGCAACTGGATGCGGACGATGTCCTTGTCGGTCACACTGGTCTCGCACCCGCCGAGCGAAGTCCCCAGCGTGAGCAAGGATATACCGATCAAAACCCATACGATCAGTCTGTGTACCATCATGTGTCAGGTTACCCCGGTTCGGCCCGACGAGGGCGAACGACCAGGCGATGGACGCCCTCGGCTTCATAGGCCGACGCTCCGGGGTTTGGACTTTTCGCCGAATGAGCGTTCGAGTCAATCTGCTCGCTGGCCTCGCACTTGTGCCCATCTGTGGCATGGGCGATGTGCTTGCCGACGCGCCGCCGGCCGTGCTTGGGCAGCCTGTGAAGGCTGCGTTGAAAGGGGCGAGGGCGTCCCTTGCCACTGATGTTTCGACGCTCAAGCCGGGCGCGAGCGCGACCCTCGCGATTGTGTTCGAGATCGCCCCCAAGTGGCATATTTACTGGGATGGGATCAACGACACGGGGCAGCCACCCAAGATCGTCGAGAAATCACTTCCCAAGGGTGTGACGCTTGGTGAGATCAAATGGCCTGCGCCGACGAGGCATGTGGAGCCGGGCGACATCGTGGACCATATTTACGAGACGCGTGCGGTGCTGCTGGTGCCTGTGACGCTCGCGAAGGACGCCAAAGTTGGCGAAACGTTGACGATCGGGCTGTCGCTTGAGTGGATGGAATGTGCCAACGTGTGCCGCATGGGCAGTGCGAAGCTCGAGACCTCCATCGTTGTGGGTGAACAGTCGAAGGCGACGCCCGACGCAAAAATGATCACTGAGGTGGAGTCGGCGCTCCCCAAAGTGGCGACGGCCATGGACGGATTTTCGGCGGTGATGGAGCACGGCGTGCTGAAAATCACTGCCAAGGACGCGGACGCGATCGCGTACTTCCCGGCGGAGAACTCCAGCCCACCCAAGGATCGCGTCGCGGGGTGCGAGGGCAAGGGTGGGGTGCTTGAGATCGAGATGAATCCCGGGGAGGGCAAGATTCGTCCTGTCCGAGGCATTATTTCGGTGCGAAAGGGCAAAGAGTCGAGGTATTTCACAATCGAGACTCCGGCGGCGACATCCACGAAACAGGATGGGCCTGCGGGCGTCAAAGGGACTGACACAAAAAAGTAGTTGACGCGAAGAATCGGCTGGCGTGTGCCCGGTCGAGTATTCGCGGGGCCCCGAATAAACGGGGCGGGAGATTCGGAATCATGTTGAAATCGAAAAATCTGTTCGCTCTGATCGCTCTTGGAACGGCCTCTATGCTGTGTGCCGTGCCCGCGCTGGCCCAGGCCCAGCCCACGACGCCTCCGAAGGAGACGCCCAAGACCGACGACACGAAGAAGGACACCAAGAAGGAAGAGGCCAAGAAGGACGACAAGGCTGCCAAGAAGGATGAGAAGAAGGACGAGAAGAAGGCCACCACCGCCGCGACGGTGGGCAGCGTTGCCCCGACGTTTGTCCTGAAGGACACGGACGGTAAGGAGCACAAGCTGGCCGACCTGACCAAGGAGGGCAAGATTGTTGTTCTCTTCTGGTTCAACCCCGAGTGCCCCTATGTGGTGAAGCACTTCAACGAGTCCAAGACGTTCAACGACCTTGCGACGAAGTACAAGGACAAGAAGGTCGTCGTCATGGCGGTGAACAGCAACGCGGCTGACGGCCAGGGCGCGGGCCTTGAGACCAACAAGAAGGCCAAGAAGGATTGGTCGATGGACTATCCGATCCTGCTCGACACGACGGGTGCGACGGGCAAGGCCTTTGGAGCGAAGAACACACCCGCGACCTACGTGATCGCTGCCGACGGGACGCTGGCGTACGCCGGTGCGATCGACGATGACAGCAGCGACGGCAAGCCGGGCAAGACGAACTATGCCGCCAAGGCGATCGACGAGCTTCTCGCCGGCAAGAAGGTCACGACCTCGACGACCAAGCCCTACGGCTGCGGCGTCAAGTACTCGAGCAAGTAAGCACTTGTTCGCGGGGGTGAGGCTGACGTGATCTGCGTTTGAACATGGAGCCGAGGGAAGCGTCCCTCGGCTCCTTTCATTTTTCGAGGCCCGCGGGCCGATATCATTGTGCATGACTTCGCTGCTCTCCTCACTCGGTACCGTCCTTGATTTTCTGCTCATCGTGCTGGGGTTCAGCGCGATCATCTTCGTCCACGAGCTCGGGCACTTCATGGCGGCCCGCTGGGCGGGGATTCGCGTGCTCGCGTTTGCCATCGGCTTCGGCGGCGCGATCGTCTCGTTTCGCAAGGGGTTGGGCTTGCGTCGCGGATCGAGCGAGCCCGAGTATCTGAGGCTCTGGGCTCTGAAAAAAGCTGAGGGGGCACGCGAGCTCGCCGACATCAGCCCGACGGAATACCGCCTCAACTGGCTGCCCTTTGGCGGATACGTGAAGATGCTGGGGCAGGACGACGCGAATCCCGGGGCGGTGAGCACCGAACCCGACAGCTATCAGCGGTGCGTGCCCTGGAAGCGGATGGTGGTGATCTCGGCGGGCGTGATGATGAATCTGATCACGGCGGCAGGACTCTTTATCATCGTATTCAACATGGGGCTGGCGATGATGCCTGCGAAGATCGGTACCCTTGAGATCGACGGCCCGGCAGCGACCACAATCGCGGCGAACGCGAACGCGGCGGGAATCACCGAGCCGGGGCTTCGGCCCGGCGACGCCATCATCTCGATCAACGGCGACCGACCCTCGTCGTTCAACGACCTCATGCTCGCAACATCTATGTCGCGGGCGGGGGAAGCCGTCGAGCTGGTGGTGGAACGCCCCGGCGTATCAGTGCCGTTGCAGTTCAACGTGATGCCGCGTGAAGGGCGGCTTTCGGGGCTGCTGGAGATCGGCGTGGAGCCGCCGAGGTCGGCAAGGCTTGCGGTGCTCAAGGGCACCGACGCGGAGAAGTTCGAGAAGAGCCTCGCCCAGGCGGGCCTCGCGGGCGTCAAGAGCGGCATGATGCTCAGGCGTGCGGGCGGCAGACTCGTGACCTCGGCCAACGGCTTTGTGCAGGCCTTCCGCGCCAGCGGCGGGCAACCTGTTGCGCTTGAGTTTGCCGATGACGCGGGCAAGTCGCTTGTTGCGACCTTGGTTCCCAGGCCAGAGATGCAATTGGATCTCGTGCCGGGCACCAAGGGACGGGTTGTGCCGGTGGAGCATTTGCTCGGGCTGACCCCGGTGATGACTGTTGCGACAGATGCTGAGGATGCGCCCAAGACAGGGCTTCAAAGTGGGGACACGTTTGCGCGTGTTGGAGCGGTTGAGTTTCCCGGTCTTTCGTCGGGGATCGCGGAGATTCGGGCGGCATCGGGTAAGACGATCGACATCGTGGTGCTGCGGGGCAAGGATCGCGAGCCCGTGAAGATCGTCGCGGATGTGAGCCGCAAGGGAGTGGTGGGTTTCTTTCCCGGCACGACGGCGAAGGACTCGACGCTGCTGGCGATGCCGTTTGCCAAGGTCATTGACCCCAAGAAGCCCGAGGAGACGACGCCAACACCCGCGTCGCGGATCATCACGCAGCCCGGCACGCGTGTGATTGCTGTCGCGGGGCGGACCGTGGCGAGCTTCGGCGATATTCGTGCGGCACTTCTCGACGCCACGCGGGCCGACATGGACTCGGACACCGGGTCGCGCGTCGCGATGGAGCTTGAATTGCCCGGGCCCGGCGCGGCACGCAAGGCGGTGGAATGGCTGCTCACCAAGTCGGAGATCGCGGAGCTGCACAAGCTCTCGTGGCAGCCGCCCGTTTCCGCGTCGATCTTCGACATGGAAGAGTTCATTCTGCGGGAGAAATCGCCGGCCGGTGCGGTGAGTCGCGGACTTCACGAGACGCGGCAGGTGATGCTCAACACGTATCTCACATTCGCGCGGCTCTTCCAGGGCACCGTGAAGGTCGAGCATCTCAAAGGGCCTGTCGGGATTGCGGCACTCGGGACGGCTGTCGCGTCCAAGGGTTTCGCGTGGACGCTCTTCTTCCTCGCGCTCATCAGCGTGAATCTTGCGGTTGTGAACTTCCTCCCGCTGCCGATCGTCGATGGAGGGCAGTTCCTGTTCATCGTGTACGAGCAGTTCAGCGGGCGGCCCGTACCGGTGGGGGTGCAGAACGCGACGGGCATCGTCGGACTCGTGATGATCGGGGCGATGTTCCTGATCGTCACGTTCAACGACATCAAGAACGTGCTGGGGCTGTAGGTTGATCGGGCTGATCGAACTCCTGGCTGCGGGCTTGATCGTGGCGATGGCGATCGGCGTGCACGCGACGATCCGGACGCTGACGCGCCCACCGCGCCGCACATATTCGTGGGCCGTGGCGCGGAACAGGCCGGGTGATCCGAGCGAGCTGACACCCTCGCGGGCGTACCGGTCGTGGACATTTACATCGCGGGGCGTCGAGCTGCCCGTGTGGGACGTGGGGGGAGATGCGGCGGGCGGGCCGATCGTGATCGTGACACCCGGCTGGGGTGATTCGAGGGTGACGATGCTTTCGCGCGTGAAGGGCCTGACGCAAATCGCGTCAAGGGTGATCCTGTGGGACTTGCCTGGGCATGGCGACTCGCCGCCGAACGCTCGATTCACACTTGGGGCGCGAGAGCATATAGATTTGCTCGCACTCGTGAGCGCGATCGCGGGAGAGGGATCGACCTTGCCGCCGCGAATTGTGTTGTACGGATTCTCGCTGGGGGCGGGAGTGTCGATCGTCGCAGCGGCGGACGCAGCCTGCCCGGCGTGCATCGCGGGCGTCATCGCCGAGGCGCCGTATCGCGTGCCGGCAACGCCCGCCCACAGCGTGCTGCGGCAGATCGGGATGCCGTTTCGGTGGAACCTGCCCATCGCGATGGTGTGCGTCAGCGTCGACGCCGGCTCGGGGCTCGCGTGGCACCGTTTCGATCGTGCGGCCCACGCGGCGCGGCTGAAGGTGCCGCTGCTTGTGATCCACGGCACGCTCGACGCGATTTGCCCGAGTACCGATGGCGAGGAGATCGCGCGGGCGGCGGGGGGCACTTTGGTCGCGATTGAAGGCGGCGGGCACCTCGATCTGTGGAATGACGAGCGGCCGGCGAAGGCGATCGCGCGGTGGCTGCTGCCGACGGCGTGAAGCGAAAGCAAGCGTTACAGAAGCACACCTCGGAGAGGCGTGCCACCCAGGAGGCGTGCCACCAGCCGAACTATCATGGTGCATGGCTTCTGCAACCGTCAATGCCGTCATGGCCGCCGAACGGGCGGCGAGCTTTACCAAGCGGTCGATCAAGACCTCGGCGAAGTTCAGTGGCCTGCGCTTGGCGATGTCGATGCTCGATCTGACCACGCTCGAAGGCAAGGACTCGCCCGAGAAGGTGCGGGGGCTTTGCCAGAAGGCTGTTCGCCCCGATTCTGGCGATCCGACGGTGCCCAGCGTCGCGGCGATTTGCGTCTATCCCAGCATGGTGAAGCCGGTGCGCGACGAACTGACGCGGTTGGGTGGTGGGGGTGCGAGCGGGGTGGTGAAGATCGCCAGCGTCGCGACTGGGTTTCCCAGCGGGCAGTTTCCGCTGGAGATTCGGCTTGAGGATGTGCGGCAGGCGGTGGCGGCGGGGGCCCATGAGATCGACATGGTCATCAACCGCGGCGCGTTTCTCGCGGGTCGGTACGACGAGGTGGCCGACGAGATTCGCCAGGTGAAGGTCGCGTGCGGCACGGCCCACCTGAAGGTGATTCTGGAGACGGGCGAGCTTGAGACGCTCGACAACGTGAGGCGGGCGAGCGAGCTTGCGATCCGGGCGATGGCGGACGTGGGACATGTACACGAGCACGGGGCGGACTTCATCAAGACCTCGACGGGCAAGGTGCAGCCCGCCGCCACGATGCCGGTGACGCTCGTGATGCTCGAGGCGATCCGCGACTGGCACATGGAGACGGGACGAAAGGTCGGCATGAAGCCCGCGGGGGGCATTCGCACGGCCAAGCAGTCGCTGCACTATCTCGTGATGGTGAAGGAAACGCTGGGCGACGAGTGGCTCACGCCCGAGCTGTTCCGCTTCGGGGCCAGCACACTCTGCAACGACATCGTGCGGCAGCTTCGGTGGCTGGCGACGGGCAAGTACGCGGCGGGGTACGACGTGAGCGAGGCGTGAGATGACCACCATGAGCAAAAGCATCAACAACGGCGCAGCGGCGATCACGACGAAGTCGCCACGCGTGCAGGTGTCAGCAGCGCAGCCCGGATGGGACTACGCCCCCGCGCCCGAGACGGTGAAGGTCAGCATCGCCAAGCGGTATGGCCATTTCATCAACGGCACGTTCACCACCAAATCATCCGGCCACTTTGCCACGATCAACCCCGCGACCGAAGAGCAGCTTGCGGAAGTCGCTCAGGGGTCGGCGGCGGATGTTGACGCGGCGGTGAAGGCGGCCCGCAAAGCCCTGCCGCTGTGGGCGGGGCTTCCGGCGGCCGAGCGGGCGAAGTACATCTTTCGCATCGCGCGGCGGATGCAGGAGCGGGCGCGGGAGCTGGCGATCATCGAGACCCTCGACAGCGGCAAGCCGATCAAGGAGAGCCGCGATGTGGATGTGCCCTTGGCGGCGGCCCACTTCTTCTATCACGCCGGATGGGCCGACAAACTGGAGTACGCGTTTCCGGGGCGCACGCCGCGGCCTGTGGGTGTGTGCGGGCAGATCATCCCGTGGAACTTTCCGCTGTTGATGGCGGCGTGGAAGATCGCACCGGCCTTGGCGTGCGGGAACACGGTGGTGCTGAAACCGGCGGAGACGACGCCGCTGACGGCGCTGGTGCTCGCGGAGATCATGCGCGAGATCGACCTGCCGCCGGGCGTGGTGAACATCGTGACGGGCGACGGCAGCACGGGTGCGGCGATCGTGGAGCACCCCGGGATCGACAAGATCGCGTTCACGGGCTCGACGGAGGTGGGGAAGAGGATTGCGCTCATGGTGGCCCGAACCTCCGGGGCGGGCGTGACGGTCGAAGGCTCGAAGAAGCACGCCTCAGAGATGCGTGCCACCAAAAAGCTCTCGCTGGAACTCGGCGGCAAGAGCGCGAACATCATCTTCGAGGACGCGTCGATCGATCAGGCGGTCGAGGGGATCATCAGCGGCATCTTCTTCAATCAGGGCGAGGTCTGCTGTGCCGGTTCGCGGCTCTTTGTGCAGGAGTCGATCCTGGACGTGGTCACGAAGAAGCTCGCGCACCGCCTGCGGTCGATCCGCACGGGCGACCCGATGGACAAGAACACGGACGTGGGCGCGGTGAACTCGCGGGCGCAGCTTGACCGCATCGAGCACTACCTGAAGGTCGGGGCGGACGAGGGGGCGGTGCTGCACTGCCCCGAGCCCACGAGCTCCAACCCGTGTACCTCTCCAACCGCAGGTTTCGCCAAAGGCTTCTACTGTCGCCCCTGCTTCTTCACCGGCGTGCAGCCCTCGCAGACGATCGCCCGCGAGGAGATCTTCGGCCCGGTGCTCAGCGTCCTTTCCTTCCGCACGCCCGAGGAGGCGATCTCGCGGGCGAACAACTCGCCCTACGGCCTGGCGGCGGGCGTCTGGACCGACAAGGGGAGCAAGATCTTCGAGATCGCCCGCCAGCTCAAGGCCGGCGTGGTCTGGCTCAACACATACAACAAGTTTGACCCGGCGAGCCCCTTCGGCGGCTTCAAGGAGAGCGGATTTGGCCGCGAGGGCGGTGTGCAGGGGTTGAGCGCGTATGTGGATTTCTGAAGCTTCGGCTTCGCCGGGTGGCGAGGATCATCCCGAAGGGTGATCTTCACCGCGTCGTTCCCCCCGCCCAAATGAAAAGCCCGGACCTCCATGGCCCGGGCGTCTGCGTATCAGGGCTGTTGAGGGGCTCACGCCGCGAGCTGGATCGGCGCGACGTTGTCGCTCGCGCTGAACGACAACCCGCCCGATCCAAACTGCACGGTGACGGCGTCGCTGGGGGTGCCGACCATCGTGCCGCGCTGGCCTTGGATGATGTACTGGGCCCCGTCGGCGGCCGCCGTTGCGCAAGTGGTTACTGATGGTGTGGGAAGGCCGACCCCTCACGGGGTCGTGGGTACTTCTACGGCGAGACCGGGGGTGGGGCCCCCGGCTATTGACAACGAGCCCTTCGGGCTCCGTGGCCGGCGGATCCGAGGGTGTGTTCGCCGCGCGAGGATCACCGAAGCGGATGATCCTCGCCAGCCGTGCCCCCTTCGCAGCATCAGTACGAGAAGTTGGCATGGGGATCGGTGGTGGCGAGGGAGCCGACGAAGGAGAAGCCGCTGATGGCGACGCTGGCCGGTGCGCGGCGATCGAGGATGGGGCCGACGACGTTGTTGGCGACGATGACCCAGTCGATGGTGTTGCCCGAGCAAGTGTTCTTGATAATGATGTTGCCGGCGCCGCTGATGTCGATGCCGCGGTCGGCGAGGGTGCAGTTGTTGCCCTCGATGCGGTTGTCGGCGCCGGTGGCGAAGATGCCCGCGCCGATGCCGAGGGTGCCGTTGCCCTTGCAGACATTGTCGCGGACGCCGCAGTTGGAGGTCACTTTAATGCCCGAAAGACCGTTGCTCTCGGCGGCGCAGCCGACCACCAGGCATCCGGCGAAGACGACGATGCCTTCGGTGTTGTTCGAGGTGGCGCTGCAACCTTCCACCACGCTCCCCGCATCGGCGAAAATGCCGCCGGATGTGTTGTCGCGCGCCACACAATCAACCACCCGCCCGCCGAGGCTCACGCCCAGGCCAAAAGCCGCGTTTGCACGGGCCGTGCAGTGAGCGATTACCCCGTCCGTGCCCGCGGAAATCCCATCTCCGGTGCTCTGCTCAACGATGCATGACCTGATCACGGAGCCGTCGCCGGTGGAAATCCCGATGGAGCCCCCGATGGTGTGGCAGGATTCCACCGTGGACTTGTCAAGCCCGAGGATTGCCCCGCCGGGGCATGCCGACACCGTGCAGCTCCTCACCACGCCGTTGCGGACGCGAATGCCAACCCCGCAGGATCGGACTGCCACGCTCTCGACGACTTGCCCGAGCGAGGCGCTGCCGGTGGCGAGCTCCACGCCGTCACCGCCCCACCCGGTGACGGCGCCGTTGCGGACCGTGACGTTGTTGTGCCCAACGTCGGTTCCAATGCCGCTGAGTGACCCGGCGACACCCAGGAGCGCGAAGCCGTTCAGGTCGAGCGTCACGTTGTCGCTCGCGACCTCAACACCCTTCTTGCTGGATCCGCCTGTGAGGTTGCCTGTGAGGTAGTACGACCCGGGCTGGGTGATCTTGAAGAGGCTGTCGGCATCGCCGGGCGTGTTGGTCAAGTTGATGGCGGTGCGCGGCTCGACCTCGGCGAGCGTCTTGTAGGTACTCGTCACCGGCCCGGCGGGCGGGTCGAGGGGGCCGGCGTAGAGCAGGCCGCCGGTCACGAGCAGGGCGAGGGCGGAGAGGGAGAGGACGGTGCGGGCGGGGGTCTTCTTGATCTTCATGGTTGATTCTCTCTGCTACTGGGGTTTGGAGACGGTGTTCGTGGACACAGGCGCACCATTCGCTTGATTTTAGTCGTGCCGGATCGCATTCCGGTTCGTCGGGAACGTGTTCCCGGACCTCTGGAACGTGTTCCCGGTGGTCTGGAACACATTCCCGGTGACTGGGAGCACATTCCCAACGATTGGGAATGCGTTCCGGTTGGCCTGGGATGTGTTCCCGGCGTTCTGGAACTCATTCCCGGCCGCCGGGAACGCGGTGTGACGCGGCTCTTCCAGCCCGTGGCCGATGCCTGGAGCCGCGCGGCCGGGCCGTGAGGCCCCGTCAGCGCGCCCCGCGTCGGGCCGGCGGATGGGCGAGGTTTAGTAAGAGAAGTTGGCATGGGGATCGGTGGTGGCGAGGCTGCTGGGGGCGCTGTTGCCGCTGATGGCCGCGCTGGCGGGGGCGGTGCGGTCGAGGATGGGGCCGCAGACGTTGTTGGCGGCGATGGTCCAGTTGAGAGTGGCGCCCGAGCAGGTGTTCTTGATGATGATGTTGCCGGCGGCGCCCACGTCGATGCCGCGGTCGCCGCCGGAGCAGTTGTTGCCCTCGATGCGGTTGTCGGCGCCGGTGGCGTGGATTCCCGCGCCGTCGCCGCCGTTGCCGTTCCCAGCGCAGGTGTTGCCACGTACGATGCAATTCGAAGCAAACAGAATTCCGTCACCGGTGTTGCCACGGACGGCGCAGTCGGCAATCGTGCTGCCGGTAAGGAGGACGTTAGTGCGCGGGCCTATGCCGCTGAGTGTATTGAAGGATGCCGCACAGTTTGAGACCGTGCTGCCGTCGGAGATGCCGATGCCGTGACCAGTGTTATCAAATGCTGAGCAGTTGGTAATGCTGCAGGTGCTGCTCGCATTGATGCCGTTCACGGTGTTGAGGTTTATCGCGCAGTTCGTGATCGAACAGCCGTTGCCGGTGCTGATTCCGCTGGATGAGTTTGAAGATGCTGAGCAGTTTGAGACCGTGGTGCCGCTCCCGACGCTTATGCCGTTGCCCGTGTTGCCACTGGCGTTTACACCTTCCACGCGGCAGTTAGCTGCCAGAGAGGTGCCAAGGTCGATTCCCTCGTCGCCCCAGTTGCGGACCGAGCCGTTGGCCACCGCGATATCTCTAAGCGTGGTCACGGTGACACTGACGCCGTCAAATGCGCCCATCGCGGGCACGCCCGACAAGTCAAAGCCCTTAAGGTCGAGGGTCACGCCGCTGGCGACGATCTCGATCCCGTGTTTGCCTGCTACGCCCGTAATGTTGCCCGCGAGGTAGTACGACCCGGGCTGGGTGATCTTGAAGAGGCTGTCGGCATCGCCGGGCGTGTTGGTCAAGTTGATGGCGATGCGAGGCTCGACCTCGGTGAGTGTCTTGTAGGTTGATGTGACCGGCCCCGCAGGCGGGTTCAGCGGCCCCATGGCGACGAGAAGCCCGACGGCGGCAGTGAGCGCGAGTGCCGCGAATGCAAGACGGGCAAGTGTGGCGTGTGTGTGACGCTCCATGGTGCGACTCCCTTTGAGCACGCGCCAGATGGCCCGGAACAGTTCCGGGCGAACCCTGGCCCAAATGCCCAAACCGCAGTATACAGGGTTGTGTTCGAGACTCCAGTCAAATATTGGGTGGCACACGATCGGGCTGGATCGCTTCAGCATCCGAGAACTCATCGTGCCCATGCATTCGATGGCCGGATGGGTCACTGACAAGGCGTGAACGACGGCCATCGAGTTCGCGCCCCGCTAGAGTGTTCTTCCATGTCCGACGTTCCTCTCCCACTCACCGAAGCGCACACATCAACTGACAAGTTGCGCGAGCGAGCGTTGACATCGGCGGGGATCGTCGCGATCGTGCGGGACTTTTATCGAGCGTGCCGCTGCGACCCGCTCCTTGGTCCCGTCTTCATGCGGCATGTCCACGACTGGCCAGCGCACCTCGCGCGCATCGAGGCCTTCTGGTCGTCGGCCTTGCTCAAGTCTGGAACCTATAGCGGGCGGCCGATCGAGATCCACGAGGGGCTCGACCTGACGCCTGCCCACTTCGCTCAGTGGATGAAGCTCTGGAATCAGGCGGTACGTGCCCACGCAACGCCGCACGACGCCCGCATCTCCATCGAGGCCGCTGCATCGATGGCGCGGGCGATGATTGAACGCGGGTATCTCAGGCATCCCCCAGCCGATCCCACTTCACCCAACCTCCCCCCGGCTTGCGCCGGGGGCTCTGTAGAGACCTAGAACAGTCCCGCAAGGTCGCGCCAGTAGTTCGCGTAGGTCTTTGCCACGCACTGCGGGTGGTTGATGAAGACGTTGGGACGCCGCAGCGCGACCAGCGCGAGCGACATGGCGATGCGGTGATCGTCGTAGGTGTCAAAGTAGACCGGCGCGACACCGGTCGAGCAATCCACGCCCGCTCCGCGTCCCCCGCCCGGCGGCGTGATAGTCATCGCGCCCGCATCGCCCGCGACGGGGCTCTGGACCTTCACGCCGATCTTGGCCAGCTCGGTCTGCATCACCACGATCCGGTCAGACTCCTTCACCCGCAGCGTGCGAAGACCGCGCAGCACCGAAACACCCGACGCAAAGCTTGCCACCACCGCGAGTGTCATCGCCGCATCGGGCATGTCGGACATGTCGGCCATCAACGCCAAGAGTGTCCGCGGCCCGCGCACCGCGAGCGAGCCGGCCGTGCCCGCAGCTGCCGGTTTCACGGTGCTCGTCGCGCCCATGCGCCCGAGCAGCTCGACAAACCCCGTGTCCCCTTGCAGCGACTTGCCGTCCAGGTCAAGCACGCGGGAGGTCGAGTCGGGCGAGAGCGCCGCCGCCGCCCAGAAGTACGTCGCCCCGCTCGCGTCGGGCTCGGTGTCGTACTCGAACGGCGGAATCCCTCCGCCCGGTGTGCCCGCCGAGCTCGTGCTCGCGGGCCCCACGCGGATCACTCGGTTGTCACCGCCCGTCTGCACCGCCGCGCCCAGCCGCTGCAAAAGCCCCAGCGTCATGGTGATGTACGAACCGCTGGTGACCTCGCCCACAAGCCTGAGCGTCAGGTGGTGGGGGAGCCACGGCGCGATCAGCAGCAACGCCGAGATGAACTGGCTCGACTGGGTCGTGGGGATATCGAGCACGGTCGCGTTCTGCGGCACAGCCGGCGGCACAATCCGCATGGGCGGATAGCCCGGCGTGCCCGCGTACGAGATCGTCGCGCCGAGTTTCCTGAGAATGTCGCCAAGCTCGCCGATGGGCCGCTCACGCATCCGGGCGTTGCCGTCAATGACGATCGGCACGGGCGAGAGCAGTGCGGCCGCCGCCAGAAACCTCGTCGCGGTGCCCGCGTTGTTGAGATTCAGCAGCACATCGGCCTTCGCGGGCGCGCCGCGATCATCGACGGGCTTCCACCTCCCGCCCACACCCGTCACAGTCAAGCGATCAACATCCGACTTGATCGTCGCACCGAGCTGACGAAGCGCGTCGATCATCCGCACGGCGTCGTCGGCGTCAACAAGCGCGCCGCGGAGGACCGATGTGCCTGGAGTGAGTGCCGCGAGCAGCAGCGCACGATTGGAGAGACTCTTGGACCCCGGCGGCCGCACCGAGACATCGAACGGGCTCACGCCGCGAGTGCGCGGGGGAGGAAGCGGCAGCGGATCGGGGATCTGGGCCAGCGGCAGGCAAAGATTGTGCGATGCGTCGCCGCTCAACTCGCGTCGCCGCCTTTCGTGCGTCTGGCGTTCATGGGTCTGGCGTTCATGCGTTCGCCTTCATGAGTCCCTGGCATCCTTGCCCCTGGTCTTGTCGGCCTCATCGGCGGGCTGACGGAAAACCGCCACGACATCCTCAACGGGCACGACGTAAAGCCGATTGTCGCCCTCGAAGTCCACCGGCACGCCGTGCTTTGGATTGAACAGCACGCGGTCGTAGTTGCGGATCGGGTAATCGACGTCGCGATCGACCTGGGCCGAAATAGCGATCACGCGGCCCGTGATGGTCGGGATCTCGATCTTGTCGGGCAGGTGGATGCCGCTCTTGGTCTGCTTCTTGTCCTCATCCTTGCGGATGAGCACGCGCTTGCCCATCGGCTCGATGATCTCAAGCGCCCTCGCCACACGCGGCCCCTTGGATGATTCGTGTGATGCCATGGCTCGACTGTAGTCGTGTGCATGGGCCCGAAGACATCGCTATCCTCCGCTCGTGATGACCGCCATCAAAGCCCTCGAAGCCCTCATCTTGGACGTGCCCGACTTTCCAAAGCCGGGAATCATGTTCAAGGATTTCACCCCGCTGCTTGCCGACCCCAAGGGGCTCGCGCTCGCTGTTGAGCTCATGACCAACCCCTTTCGCGGGCAGGGTGTCGAGCTGGTGATCGGGGCCGAATCGCGCGGCTTCATCTTCGGCACCGCCATCGCGCAGGCTCTTTCCACGGGCTTCGTCCCCGCTCGCAAGCCCGGCAAGCTCCCGCGAAAGGTCGAGGCAGTCGAGTATTCGCTGGAATACGGGCGCGATCGCCTCGAGATCCATGCCGACGCCATCGCCCCGGGCAGGAGAGTGCTCCTGGTCGATGATCTTCTCGCCACCGGTGGAACGCTCTCGGCGTGCGGGCACCTCGTGCAGCGGCTCGGGGCGACCATCGTCGGCATGACAGTGCTGATCGAGATCGAAGCGCTCAAAGGCCGCGACAAATTGGGTGGCCTGGGCCCTTTGCACTCGGTTGTTCGCTGCTGAAGTCGAGGCCCCGGTTCGGAGAACCGGGCCACCTGCAAGCCACGGTTCGGCGAACTGGGCCACCGAAAGTTACTCGGCGGGAAACGTCGCGCTCGTCCGGTCGCTCTCCCACACCGTGACGCTTCGCAACTTCGCGCCCCGGCCTGTACCGTCGATCCTGGGTGCCAATAGCTCGAAGAACACCCTGGCGATGTTCTCGACGCTCGGCACCGCCCCAGACCCCTCGCGGAACTCCGCCGTGTCGATATTGAGGTACTTGTGATCGAAGCGGTCGAGGATGACTTCCTTCGCGATGCGTTCGAGCTCGCCCACATGCAGCGGCACCGCATCGCCGACAGGAAGCTCGACGCACGGCTCAAAGATGTAGTTGTGCCCATGCCCACTCTCGTGGTTGCACTTGCCAAAGGCCCGGCGATTTTCTTCAATCGAGAGCGTCGGCACATGCAGCCGATGCGACGCCGCAAACTCAAAGCGTTGACGGAGCAGGGCGACGACACGTTGAGCGGAGTTGGGTGTGTGCATCGTCAAGCTCATGAAAGGCGTGAGTTTCCAAACGACGTTGTGCAACAGGCCACCCAAGGCGGCTGCCAGCAGCGGCACGAAATCGGCCATGACCGATCCGGGCCACTCCTTGCGCGCGATGTGGGCGCCGGACCTTTCCCGGTGAAACGCGGCCGACAGAATCGGAATAACAGTGTGCCTGACCGCCCGATCAACCGCCTTGATGTCGATCAAGTACTGGAGTACCGGATCAATGGTACCCGAACAGGACACTTCCAACTCATCAAAACGGCCCAATTCAACGAGAGCAGGAGCCCCTGCGTACCCATTATCCCCAAAAAAACTGGAACCGTCAGGGGTTGGTGCGGTAGAATTGCACGCAAAGCGGACAGTTCTGGTAAGCTTGACCACAGATGTAGGGTAGCCGCTTGACATATCGGTGAGTGTTCGCCGATAATCACCTACTCAGGGTTTGGATCACCAGTCACTTATGGAGTCTCTCAGATGAAGAATTTCGCAAAGGTTCTCTCGTTCGTCGCGGTCGTTGGCATTGGCATGGTGGCTGTCGGCTGCGATAAGGCTGCTGAGGCTCCCAAGAAGCCCGCTGCCACCCCGGCCGCGACCCCGGCCGCGACCCCCGTGCCCGAGAAGAAGTAATTCAACGCTCACGCAAGTGAACCGGCGGCCGCCCAAACGGGCGGTCGTCGCATTTTTCAGCAGTCTGACATACCCGGCCTATCGTTTGGCCTCATACAGGAGACTTTCGATGAGTAATCTGATCGTTCGTGGCATGGCGGCGGCGAGTCTTTTCATCCTGGCAGGCGCGGCGACGGCCCAGCCCGCGACAACGCCGGCTCCGACAGCCCAGCCCGCAGTTCCTGCCACGCCCGCAGTCAAGGTGCCCTCGACGGTCACCCCTACCGAACTCAAGCCCGCCATCGCCAAGCCCGCCGAAGCAGCCAAACCCGTGAGCCCCTTCGTTCTGGGGTTCAAGATGAAGGACATCGACGGCAAAGAGCAGGATCTCGCCCAGTACAAAGGCAAGGTCATCATGGTCATCAACGTCGCGAGCCAGTGCGGCAACACGCCGCAATACGAGAACCTTGAGAAGCTGTACCAGGAAAAAAAGGACAAGGGCTTTGTGATCCTGGCCTTCCCCGCGAACAACTTCCGCGAACAAGAGCCCGGCAGCGACAGCGAGATCAAGACATTCTGCACCACCGGCAAGTTTCACGTGACCTTCCCGCTCTTCTCGAAGATTTCGGTGAAGGGCAAGGATCAGGTCGAGCTTTACAAGACGATCTCGGCCCAGCCTAAGCCCATCGGCGGCGATCCCGAGTGGAACTTCCAGAAGTTCCTGGTCGACAAGAGCGGCAACGTTGTGGCGAGGTTTGATCCCAAGACTGATCCGATGAACGCTGCGGTGACGCGGAAGATCGACGAGCTGCTCGCGGCCAAGGCGCCCGAGATCGCCAAGCCAGCCGAAGTGGCCAAGCCAGCCGGGGCTGCCAAGCCCGCCGTGAAGCCCGCCGTGAAGCCCGTCGAGAAGAAGTAAGGCGAGAAGCGAGCCCTCACGCTCTCGGTACGGCTACGCTTGACTCCTATGGCCAAAACTCCGAGTCTCGCGGCCCGAATTGCGGTTTTTGCGGTGTTGACATCGCTCTGCGGTCTCGTCGCATGGTCGGTCTTTCGCAACACCAGTCGCCAGCCCCTGTCGAGTGAGAAGCTGCCAGCGATTTCTGCGAGTGCTGCCGATTCCAAGCAGCCGCCAGCCAGTTCGACGCCCGAGCCGGTGCCACCGACACCCCCGGCGAGTGTGCCGGCTGCCCAGCCTGTGCCGGTCCCCAGTGCGGCGACGCCGCCCGCAGTGACCGCGAAACTCGTTGCCCAAAGGCAGGAGGGTGCGGGAGCACTCGCGCCATTGGGGAGTCTCGACTCCAAATCTGCCAAGCTGCTGGAGGTGACGTTTTCTCTCCGCGGCGCGGGAATCGCTTCGGTGAAGTTGACTCAGCACTTCACCTCGATCGAACGCAACGTGAATGTCGAGATGCAGCACGAGCGGACGATGCCCGATGGCAAGACTTTCACACCCCTCTCGCTGCTGGGTGTGCAGATCGACTCGGCCTATGTCTCACTCGCGGAGCCGTGGGCGTGGAAGGAGATCGGCCCGGGCGAGTTTGAGGCGATTATCGTCGAGGAGGGGTCGAACACGCCCGTCGGGCGAGTCCATCGCAAGTTCGAGCTGCCTGACGCCTCGTACATCATCCGCGTGAATCAGGAGTTCACCAACATCGCGCGGCAGCCCCGGAGTGTGCAGTGGTATCAGATCGGGCCGCTCGAACTGTCCGCCGGTGACGTGACATATGGCGGCGACAAGCGACGTGCGCGATTCGGGTATCTGGTCGATGCCTCGTCGGACCCGACGCGGCAGCTCGTTCTCGCCGACGATTCGGCGTTCCTTCTCGATCGCAACGGCGTGGTTGGCGGTTCAAAGCCCGACGCTTCGACGCCTCTCGACAAGCCACTCTGGCCCACCACCCACGCGACCGAGCGCAAGTACGAGCTGGTGTGGACGGGCGCGACGAATCGCTACTTCGCCGCCGTCACCATCCCGCTTTTGCCTCAGTCGCCCGCCGGCACGATGCTGGTGAAAAACCTGCCCAACATCGACTCGGTCGATCGGCTTTTCGCATATGACGCCGACGGGGGCGCGGTCGCGCTGCGGCTCAACGGGATCAAGCGGATGGTCGAGCCCGGCAAGTCGCTCGACATGTCGCAGGGCTTTTTCACAGGTCCGATGTCGGCCCGCGAGATCAACAAGGATCCCGTGGGCAAGAACGCCGGCCTGGATGGGCTGATCTACTTCACCTTCGGCGGTCCGTGCGGGTGCTGCACCTTCGCATGGCTCACCCAGCCGTTGCTCGGGTTGCTCACTTTCCTGCACACGATGTCGGGCGACTGGGCCGTCGCGATCATCCTACTCGTCGTGATCGTCAAGTCGCTTCTGCACCCGATCACACGCTGGTCGCAGATCAGGCTCCAGCGTTTCGGGAAGCAGATGCAGGGCATGGCCCCCAAGATGGCCAAGATCAAAGAGAAGTACGCCAACGAGCCCAAGTTGCAGCAGGAAGAGACCGCCAAACTCTGGCGCGAGGAAGGGATCAATCCCGCCGGGGCTTTGGGCTGTCTGCCGATGTTCCTGCAGACGCCCGTGTGGATGGCTCTGTCGGCGACGCTCTTCTTTGCGATCGAGCTCCGGCACGAGGGCGCGTTCTACGGCATCTTCCAGATGCTCGGGTCGCCCGGCAACGTCGTGTGGTTCCTGGGTGATCTGGCCGAGCCCGACCGTCTGTGGTACTTCCCGGCGCGTGCGTTCAGCATTCCGTTCATCTCGGGGCTCATGGGCCCGATCTCTTCGCTCAACATCATGCCGCTGTTCCTGGGCGTGCTGTTCTACGTTCAGCAGAAGTACATGACGCCGCCCCCGACAACAGCCCAGACGCCCGAGCAGGAAACGCAGGCGAAAATGATGCGGTGGATGACGGTGTTCATGTTCCCGATCATGATGTACAACGCCCCCAGCGGGCTCACGCTCTACTTCTTCGCCAACTCGGCGCTTGGAATCCTGGAATCCAAGTGGATCAAGCGGCACATCGAGAAGCATGACCTGCTCAACGTCCAGAAGATCCGCGAGGCCAAGGCCAATAAGGGCAAGGGCTTCTTTGGCAGGCTCCAGGAGATGGCCACCGCGCAGCAGGCCAAGAGGGCCAAGCAAATCGCGGGCACTACCGGCAAGGACCCTGATCGATATGTGCGAAAGAAGCTCTGATACGGATTCTCCGGAGCGGCTTTGGTGGCACGTCCCTCCGGGGCGTGCGCTTGCTTCTTGGTCCGGCAGCAATGCAAGACACGCCCCGGAGAGGCGTGCTACTAATACAAAGCACGCCCCGGAGAGGCGTCCTACGACGGAGTGCTTGGCGTGTTGAGTGGCGACACAATCGCCGCAGTCGCCTCGCCGCACGCCCGTTCGGCCCGGGGGCTGATCAGGGTCTCGGGCTTGGGAACGCGAGCGGTTCTTGGCGCGCTCGCGGGTGAGCGTGATTTGAGCCGCGGTATACGTGCCGTGATGTTGAAACTCACGGACTCGATTCGTATCCCGGTCAATCTCGCCTTCTTCCCGGGGCCATCGTCGTACACGGGCGAGGACAGCGCGGAGATTCAATGTCCGGGGAATCCGGCACTCATTGAGCGGATCCTTTCACGATTGATCCAAACGCATGGCGTGCGAGCCGCCCAGGGAGGCGAGTTCACCGCCCGGGCGTACCTTGCCGATCGACTCACGCTCGAACAGGCCGAGGGCGTGGCCGCGATCATCGCCGCGCGGAACGGGGCCGAGCTGGCAGCGGCGCGAGAGGTGCTGGGCGGAGCGTCGGGCGCCCGCTGGCGTGCATGGATGGAAGAGTGCGCCACGCTGCTCGCGCTGGTCGAGGCCGGGATCGACTTTACCGATCAGGAAGATGTCGTCGCCATCTCGCCGGCGAATCTGCGGGCAAAGCTGATGGTCCTTGCGCGGGCGATCGATGTGGAGATCGGGCCTCAGAGGGTCGCCGAGTCTGGACGAACGCTCTCGCGTGTGGTGCTGTTTGGTAGCCCCAACGCCGGGAAGTCGACGCTTTTCAATCGGCTGCTCGGACGGCGGCGGGCTGTTGAGTCTCCGACGGCGGGCACGACGCGCGATGCGCTGGCGGAGACGCTCGATCTTTCATCCGACGTGCCCGGCGCGGCGTCGGTCGAGCTCGTGGACATCGCGGGGTTTGATGGACCTGGCACCCACGCGATCGGCGAGACGCAAGCAGCAACCCAGGAGACGGCGGTTCAATCGGTGCGGGAGGCGGATGTGGTCCTGCACTGCGATCCGCGCGGCGCGTTCGACACGCCTGCCGAGCTTGGGCCTCGATGCGCAATCATCAAGGTGAGAACCAAGGCCGACCTCAACGAAATCACTCGCGTGGGCCCGGATGTGATCTCGGTGTGCGCGATCGACGGGTGCAATATTGACACCCTCCGACGCGCCATCGCACAGGCGGCGTGGAAGGCGGCTGACACGCCCGCGATGCTCGTGCCTCGCCACCGCCGAGCTCTCTTGAAGTCGCTGGAGGCGATGCGGGAAGCCCTCGGCGCTGTTGGGGCTCAGCCTCGCGTCACGAATCCCGAAATTGTCGCCGGAAGCCTGCGTGTCGCGACCGACGCCCTGGGCGAGCTACTGGGTCGAATCAGCCCCGATGAGGTTCTAGGACGCATTTTCGCCTCCTTCTGCATCGGAAAATGACCCAATGCACGACCGCGAGCAGCACGGCGGCCCGTTCGGGGGGCTCGGGCGGCCACATTATTCGCCAATTTGCAACAATCGACCGGGTCGGGTCAGAATGGTACGTGGTAAGCTGCGCTTTCCAGGAGCGGGGCGTTGTCGCTCCGCTTTCTGGGATCCTTTGGAGCAAGGAGAAGTCGCTGTGATGAAAGAACGACTGTCGGGACGTTTGTGTTGCTGGTTGAGCCTGGTCGCCGGAACGCTCGCGGCGTTCGGCACCTCGCCAGCGGCCTTGGCGCAGCCAGAAGATGGTATCGCGGGCATGCGTGGCATCGAGGACGCAGCGGCCAAGGTGCCTACCGCGCCCCTATCCAAATTGATGGGTGTGCCGCTGCCGGTCGATGGTTTGCCCACCTTCACCCTCGCCCACCTCGACAACGAGGCTCTCATGGCCGAGGACATGGTGCTGTTCGCCAATCGTGAGTTCGATCGGCCACTGCGCGTCAGTGTGTCCAATCCGATCGCCTTCGACTTTGCCTCGGGTCAGTGGTTCGATGTTCCGGGTCGTGGGCGCCTCTGGGTTGCTCAGGTGCGGTCGGAGCTGGCGTACGGGCTGCGGCTCCAATTCTCGAACTTCGACCTGCCCGAAGGGGCGCGTGTGAGTGTCTATGCGCCCGGCCGCCCCGACGCGGCCCAGGGCCCTTACGAGGGCAAGGGTCTCGGCCAGACCGGTATTTTCTGGGCGGGTTCGACGTTTGAAGAGACGACACGGGTTGAGCTGTTCGTGCCCGCGGGCGTTGAGCTGGCGCATGTGCCGTTCACCATCTCGGGTGTGCAGCACATGTACCGCGATCCGGTCACGGGCGGGAATCCGTTCGAGGATCGGGCGCTCCCCTGCGAGCAGGATGTGACGTGCTATCCGGCGTTCGCAAACGTGGCGGCGGGTGTGGCCCGGATGTACTTCGTCGACGGCGGCGGATTTGTGTGCTCGGGACAGTTGCTCAACGCCCTCAACGGTGATTTGACGCCGTACTTTCTGACCGCGAACCACTGCATCAGCACGGTCGCCGCCGCAAACTCGCTTGAATGCTACTGGTACTACCAGTCCAGCTCGTGCAACGGCGCGCCACCGGACATCAACACCGTGCCTAGGTCTACGTACGCGACGCTCCTGTCGAATAACGCCGCGAGCGATTACTCGTTTCTCATGATCGAGGGCACCATCCCCCGCAATCTTTGGTGGCAGGGGTGGACCACCTCAATGCCCGCTGTGGGCGAGACGGTCTACGGGGTCCACCATCCCGGCGGCGAGTACAAGCGGTACTTTGCGGGCCTGGCGGCGACCAGCCCGACGTGCGAGCCGTCGAGTAACGCCAACCAGATCCGCGTGAACTACACCAACGGCACGACCGAGCCGGGCTCGTCGGGCAGTGCGGAATACCGAAACTTCGGCGGCGGCGACTACCGAGTCGTCGGACAGCTTCACTGCGGCAGGTCCGCGTGTGTTGTTGATCCGGCGCTCAATCGCGGCACCTACGGACGCTTCGACCTCAGCTACAGCTCGGGCATCAACGGATTCCTGGGCGCGGGCACCGACGACGGGTACGAGGCCAACAACACATGCGCCGCGGCGAGGAACCTGGGCGGCGTGGGCAACACGTACTGGGGCTATCTCACCGTCAAATCCACCAACGAGGACTGGTACAAGGTGACGGTGCCCGCGGGCGGCACCGTGACGCCCAGCCTCAGCTTCACGCACGCGTGGGGCGACATCGACATGACGATGTTTGACGGTTGCGGCGGTGCGCTCGTTGCGAGCTCGACCGGGACAGCCGGCACGGAGACGTTTACCTACACCAACACGACTCCCGCTTCGCACGACTACTACATCCGTGTCTATCTCTACAACGACACGCGCAACTACTACGGTTTCTCCACCAACATCCAGGCAGCCCCGGTCCCCTCGACCAACAACTGCGGGAACGCCCAGGCGATCGTCGACGGCGGAACCTACACGGGAACAACGTTCGGCGCCACACTCGACGGAAGCGACACGTGCCGCACCGGTGAAGGCCCCGATGTCTGGTACAGCTACACCGCGACCTGTGACGGCTACTTCACAGTCGATACCTTCGGCAGCGCGTTCGACACCGTCCTCTCTGCCCACACGGGCTGCCCGGGCAACACGGGCAACCAGGTCGCCTGCAACGACGACAACGGCGGCCTCCAGTCCTCGATTTCCTTCGCCGTGACTCGCAACTCAACCTACAAGATCCGCATCGCGGGCTACGGCGGCGCGAGCGGCAACTTTGTGATGCACGCCGCACTCAGCCGTCCTTCCAACGACAACTGCGCCGGTGCGGTCACGATCGGGTCTGGATTTTACTCCTTCAACTCCTGCGGTTGCACGACCGATGGACCCGCGGAGTCCATCTGCGGCTTCTTTGGATACCCGCAGGTCGATAACGACTTCTGGGTCCGGTGGTTCGCCGATTGCAACGGCAACGCGACCATCTCCACCTGCGGCAGCTCGTTTGACACCAAGATCGCCATCTACACCGGCGGCTGCCCCGCGGGCCCCGGCAGTGCGATCGCCTGCAACGACGATTCATGCGGCCTGCAGTCCAACGTGACCTTCCACGCTGTCTCGGGTCAGCTCTATCTGCTCCGCATCGGCGGGTTCAATCACGACGCCGGCTCGGGCTTCCTCTCCATCGGGTGCACCCCCGTCGCGTGTCCTGCCGACTTCAACGGCGACGGCGCGGTCGACTTCTTCGACTACGACGACTTTGTGAACTGCTTCGAGGGCGTGACCTGTCCGCCCGGCAAGACCGCCGACTTCAACGGTGACACGGCGGTCGACTTCTTCGACTACGACGACTTTGTCGTGGCCTTCGAGACGCCCTGCTGATCTGAGGCTGTGTATTGGTACAACAAAGCACCCCCGGGCTCGGAGCCTGGGGGTTTTTCATTGCATGAGCCTTTGGAAACGAAGTGCCAAGCCAAACACTCAGGTGCCCAGCGTGAGCCCGACGGGCTGGGGCCGAACCGCGTGCGTGGGTTGCACGACAAGACCGAGCGGCACGCGCTTGCCGCCCTGCGGGGGCATGCCTTCCTGATCGATGTGCCGCTGGATCGCCATGATCCCTTCGATGAGTTGTTCGGGCCTGGGCGGGCAGCCCGGAATGTATACATCGACGGGCAGGAACTGGTCGCATCCCTGAACAGTGGCGTAGGTATCGAAGACGCCGCCCGTGCTGGCGCACGCGCCCATCGAGATCACCCACTTGGGCTCGGGCATCTGCTGGTAGACCCGTTGAAGCACGGGGAGCATTTTGATGCCGATCCGCCCCGCGACGATCATCAGGTCGGCCTGACGCGGGCTGAACCGCATGACTTCGGCCCCGAAACGGGCGAGATCAAAGCGGCTGCACGCCGTCGCCATCAGCTCGATCCCGCAGCACGCGGTGGCGAACGGCATAGGCCAGATCGACGATCGGCGGGCCCAGTTGATGACGCGGCGGAGCTGCGTGGTGAGGACGGTATCGGCGGGAAGTGCGGCTTCTAGACCCATATGGACGATCCTATGCGGTAGCAGGACGCTAGGCCCGAACGACTTGGCTCACCAATACAGCCCTTCATACCCCTTGCCCGCCTTGCGGAGTTCAGGGATGTTCATCAGGTCGATGACCCGCTGGCCGGGTTTGAAGTTGACGGCGGCCCAGGTCGCGGGCTTGAGGCGGTGGGTCACGATCAGCGTGTCGGCCCAGGTGACGACTTCGTGCAGGTTTTGCGTCATGAGTTCCGCCAAATGCGGCACCATCTGGAACGCGAAGCTGCGGTTGGCGCCGATAAGGGCCTGCACCGACAGGTGCTCGTCGTAAATCTTGATCGGGTGACCCTTGCCGCAGAGGCCCTCGACCACGGCGACGATCGGGCTCTCGCGCACGTCGTCGGTTCCTTCCTTGAACGCCAGGCCGATGATCCCGACCTTGGGGCGGCTCTCGTGGACGACGCGCTTGAGGAGCGACTTGATCTGCACCTCGTTGCTCACGAGGGTGCCGGCGAGCATGGGGAGGGCGGTGGCGGTGTCGCGCGAGGCGTCCATGATGCCGCGAAGATCCTTGGGCAGGCACGACCCACCAAACGCGAACCCGGGCTTGAGATATTTGGCCGAGATGTTCAATTTCGTGTCGGCACAGAAGACATCCATCACGCGGTGGCTGTCGACGCCGAGGGTTCTGCAGATCATGCCGATCTCGTTGCCGAACGTGCACTTGAGGGCGTGAAAGCAGTTGTCGGCGTACTTCACCATCGACGCCTCGCTGGGCGAGAGGAAGAACGTCGGGCAGGTCTTGAGGCCCGGGTGGTTGTCGGCGGGGTACATCGACTTGCAGATGTCGGCGGTCTTGGCGTCGGTGGGGCCGAAGACGATCTTGGGCGGGTTGTAGAAGTCGTAGACGCTGACGCCCTCGCGCAGGAACTCGGGATGGCAGACGTAGCCGATGCCCTCGCCCATTTTGCGCCCGCTCGATTGCTCGAGGATGCGGATGAGGCTTTCGTGGACGTTCGGCAGGCTCGTCGAGCGGCTCATGATGATGTAGTGCTTGGGGGCGTGCTTCTTGATCGACTCGCCGATCTGGCGGCAGACAGTTTCGAGATAGACCGCGTTCACGCCGCCGCTGGGTGTGCTGGGCGTCCCGACGCAGACGAGGGCAGCGTCCGATGTGCGGACCGCCTCGTCGGCGTCCATGATGGCGGTGAGGCGCCCGTTCTTGAGGGCTTTTTCGAGCAGCTCGGGCAGGCCTTCCTCAACGATCGGGGCCTGGCCGGCCTTGATGAGGTCAACCTTGGCCTTGCTGACGTCGCACCCGATGATGGTGTGACCAAGATCGGCGAGGCATCCGCAGGAAACAGCCCCGACATAGCCCAAACCAAAGATCGCGATCCGCATTGTGAAACCTCGTGTGTCGGTACCTCGCCGGTGCTCGGTGGAACGGGAAATACGTTAGAAAGTCCGAAAAGTTCGCTCGTACCCGAAAGTGTCGCGCTCGTGTGATGCATCGGCCAAATCAGGGCTTGGGCACAGCCGTTCGCAGGGTAGGTTGGGGACTGGAAGGGTTCTCGGAAGGAGGCTGTCAAACGTTTCAATGGCGAAGCCTACTTCAGCCGCAGCGCCAGGCCCAGTCTGATGCTCTTGTCGATCGCGCCGATCATGTTGTCGAGGGTCACCTTGTCGCGCATGAGGACGTGTCCTCGGTCGGCGATCTGGCGCACGGCGTCGCCGCCATTGAGGATCGTGGCGACGGTCGAGACCATGGCGTCCAGGTTGCCGCGCGGGTAGCGCCAGCCGGTTTGGGTGCCCGCGCCAGAGGCACCCACGAGGATCTCGCTGTCAGCGCCGATCTCGTCGGCGATGATCGTGGGCTTGCCGAACGCGAGGCTCTGGTTGATCGCAAGCCCCACCGCGCCTGGGTAGACGCTCACGTCGCTGGTGGCAATCCATGCGTAGTCGTCGCCCTCGGGGACGCGACCCGTCACGATAATGCGTTGCGGGTCGAGGGCGGCGGCCCGGGCCTTGATCTCGTCGAGCATCGGCCCGCCGCTGATGAGCACCATCACGAGGTTCACGTCGAGGGCTTTGAGCTTGGGCCAGGCGTCGAGCAGGTCCATGTGGCGTTTGTCGGCTTCCATGCGCCCGATGCACAGCAGCAGCTTCTTGCCCACGAGCCCTCGCTCGCGGCGAATCTCCTCCCCCCTCGCTCGCAGCTGGTCGCCCTGCGTGAAAATCTTTCGCGTGTCGATGGTGTTGTTGGCGACGATCGCCCGGTCCGCCGGGTAACCCATCTGCACGAGTTCGGCCTTGCTGGATTCGCCGTAACAGATCATGCGGTCGAACCTGCTGTAGAAGAGCTTTTTCAGCGGCGAGATGAATCCGGCTGCCTTGCTGTAGCTGTGGATCTTCGACCAGCCGATGACGGGCGTGCCGGTCTTGCGGCACAGGCTCGCCATCTTCCAGACGGTGACATTGCGGATGTGGGCCTCGGTGATGAGCAGATCGGGCTTGGACTCGTTGAAGAGCCGGACGGCTTCGGGAGCCTTGAAGAAGAGCACGGGCCCGACGCGAAAGGGGATTCGCGTGCACGAGATGAAGTAGGGGCGGGCAGAGCCTCCGATCGCCTTGCCGTCCTTGAGCGTGCCCAGGACTTGGACGCTGTACGCACCGTCTGTGGCACCCCGCTCGTTGAGCCCATCGAAGATGGCTGTGCGGTAATGCTCGACGGCGGGCTGGAGGATCCAGACCTTCGCGGGTGTGGCGGACGTGGTGGTCATATGGGGCATTCTGTCAAGAGGCAGTTCACCACAGAGACACTGAGGCACAGAGGAAGAGCAAGAATGAGAGATGTGCAAGCCTGTCTCAACCTGATCCCTCCTCTCGTGTTTCTTCTCTGTGCCTCTGTGTCCCTGTGGTGAACATTCTCAAAGAAGATTTGCAAAGCTCTTGGGTCAGTGTGTCGCCGGATTGGCCCGGTACCACTCGATGGTCTTACGGAGCCCATCCTCAAAGCCCATCGACGCCCGCCAGCCGAGCAATTTGGCTGCCCGCTCGGTGGAGAGGCTTCGGCGTGGCTGCCCGTCGGGCTTGGTGGAATCCCAGACGATCTTGCCGTCGAACCCGACGAGCCTGACGATGAGTTCGACCAGGGCCTTGATTGTGATCTCAAATCCGGCCCCTAGATTGATCGGCGTGGGCTCGGTCATCACGTCGGCGGCACGGAGAACTCCTTCGGCCGCGTCCTCGACGTACAAGAACTCGCGGCTTGCCGAGCCCGTCCCCCAGCAGACGATTTCCTTGTCGCCACGCTTCTGGGCCTCGATGGCTTTGCGGATCAGGGCTGGGATGACGTGGCTGGAGTTCAGGTCGAAGTTGTCAAAGGGCCCGTAAAGGTTGACGGGGAGAACATAGGTGCCGATGAAGCCGTATTGGAGGCGGTAGGCCTCGAGCATCTGCCAGGCGGCCTTCTTGGCAACGCCATAGGGCGCGTTGGTGACTTCGGGATACCCATTCCAGAGGTTTTCCTCTTGGAAGGGGACGGGAGTGAGGTTGGGGTATGCGCAGATGGTGCCGACCTGGACAAACTTCCCGCCGCGTTCGTGCAGGCCGTCGAGCCGGGCTTGTTCGATCAGGTGCAGGGCCATCGCCATGTTGGCGAAGAAGTATCGGCCTGGGTTGGCGCGGTTGGCGCCGATGCCACCGACCTCGGCGGCCAGGTGGATGATGACATCGGGCTTGTCTTTGCCGAATGATGTTCGGATCAGTCGAGCGACGTCGGTCTCGGTGGTGAGGTCGAACTGGGAGCGGCGCGGGACGAAGATGTCTGCCGGGTTGACGCCGCGTTCGCGCAGTTTCTGGCAGACAAATCGCCCCAAAAACCCTGCGCCGCCTGTGACGATGACTTTCTTTCCAGTCCAGGACATTGGGGGAGCAATTGAGGCCGATGATGATGGAAGATTTGTCGCGGCCGCTGTCATGAAAATCGATCTCCGGCGTTGGGCGATGTGCCCAAGGGTCACGACTATATCGGTCCCAAGTCCTGGCAAGTGCATCGGTCGGAGAGGAGGTTTTGAGATACTGAGGCTGTGAGTATCAGGAGTTGAGTCTGGCTTGTCGATAACCCGAGTCGGTCCCCCGTAGTATGCCGCCGATGCCTTTGCCACCCATGCCCACAGAGCAATCGACCGAGCTCCCCCTCGGGCAGGTTGCGATCGCGCCCGACGCGGGCAGGATCGGGCGGGCGTTCGGGACGGGCGCGACGTGGATGATGTCGGCCACAATTTTGATTAAGGTGCTCGGCATCGGCTCTCAGATCGCCCTTGGCAAGTTATTGACGCGAGAGGACTTTGGCCTTTATGCCATCGCGGTTGCAGTCTGCAAACTGATCACGATCTGTCAGGACGGCGGTGTGCGCGACCTTCTGGTGCAGAAGAAGCCGGAGGAATACCCCAGCTTGTCGGGGCGTATTTTCTGGTTTGCGATGGTCTTCAACACCGCGGTGGCCCTGCTGATCGGCGGGCTGGCATGGCCCGTCGCACACCTGTGGTACCACGAGGACCGGCTTGTCCCGATGTTCATCGTGTTGGCGATCGCCGTCCCGCTTGGAACGCCTGGGTCGATCCTGCAGGCCAAGCTGAGGCTCGACTTCAAGTTCGCCGCGACAAGCTGGATCGTTATCGCCTCGGGAATCATTCGGCAGATTGGTGCGGTGAGCCTCGCACTGGCCGCGTGCGGGACAATGAGCTTCGTCATTCCCGCGGTTCTGGCCGCCATCACCGAGACCCTGATGGGCTGGTGGCTTGCCAAGGACTCGCCCTGGAAGCGATCGCCGGAGTTCGGAACATGGATGAATCTCTACAAAGAGGCCGAGTGGTTGATCTACGGGTCGATTGCAAACCTGCTCATTGACCGCGGGCCCTATCTTGTGATGCAGCCACTCCTTCGCTGGGGTGGCGTGGCGGTGGTGACTGCGACGGGGGTGACGGGCGATTATTTCTGGGCCTTTGAGATCTCGGCCCAGCTCGCTGCGTTGCTCTCGTCGAACATGCAGCTCGTGCTGACGCCCGTGATGGCGCGGCTCAAGGACGACATCCCGCGGCTTCGCGCGGCGACCATGCGCACCATGTCGGGGCTCATGATGATCGGATCGTTCGCAAGCCTTGCGATGGCGGTGATGATGGATCCGCTCGAGGGGTTCGTGTTCAATGGCAAGTGGGCTGCGGCGACTCCGGTCGTCGCCATCTTCGGGCTTTTCTCGCCCTTCAAGCTCTTGTACGGACTCACGACGGCGGTTCAGGTGGGGACCGGAAAGTTCAAGGCCTGGTGCCTTTTATCATTCGCCGAGGGGATTGTGTTTACTGTCGCAGGCGGGGCCGTAGCGTTCGTGGCGGCCAAGGGCTGGTTTCCCAATGTGATCACCGTTGACGCGGTGTCGCTCGCGTGTGTCACGGGCGGCACGCTGGCGGTGGCACGAATCTGGGCGACGGTGTGGGTGATGCATCAGGTTGGAGCCCGGCGACGCGCCGTTCTCGTCGAGATGACCTGGCCCTGGCTTCTGGCGGTGTTGAGCGGGGCCATCGCGTACAGCCTCGACAACTGGCTGAGCCTTGCAGGGCTTATCCAGCGACACTGGAACGACAAGAAGACGGTGTGTGAGATTACGATTGCCGCATCGAGTGGCTTTGCAGGCTGGTTCGCCACGCTCGTGCATAGATTCGGCCTGAGCGCGGGGGCCGACGCGAGGATCATCGAGGGCGCGCGATTCCTCATTCTGGGCGCGACGATCACCATCGCCTTCGCCACGCTCGCCCGCGTGCTGATGCCCGACGTGCTGTGGGAGGCGTGCCGTGTTTTGCCCGGGCCGCTGGGGCGGATGGGCCAGAAGCTTCTGCGGCTCGCGCCAGCGAAAGAGTGAGCGGTTCAATTCGCCATGGGCAGGGGCTGCCCAGAGAGCGCGGAGACTGCGTCCTGAGCCGTCTTGGTGACAAGCGTCCAGCCCTCTCGATCCTGCGTGGCGCTTGCGAACGAGATCGGGGGGCCCACGCGCAGGCGGATCTGCTCGCGGCGCGGCACCATGTGTTCCGACGATAACGCCTTGTGGCAGCCTTCGAGATGGCACGGCACCACGGGTACCGACGTGCCCGCGACCAGCATTCCAAGCCCAGGACGAAAGGGCCCGGGGCGGCCATCGCGGCTCCTGGTGCCCTCGGGGAAAAGAATGTACCCGCAATCACCCACGAGCAGCTTCGTGCGGAGATCGTCCAGCGCGTGGCGGCCGATCTTCTTTCGCCACATCGGGAGCGCGTTGAGGACCATCGACGAGAAGACAGCCAGCCGCGGGGTCTCAAAGAACACATCGCCCGCAGCAATCGGGTAGGTGGAGCCGCGCACTGAGCGCGGCAGGCACGCGGCGAGCACGAGGGCGTCGAGGTGGCTCGTGTGATTCGAGATCAGCACGAACGGCGTCTGACGCGGAAGGTGCTCCGCGCCCTCGATGCGAAGGCGATGATAAATCTGGAAGTACGCTCGCAGGCCGCCCGTCGCGACGCGATTGGTGAGGTATGAGACAAGCCCTGGCTCTCGGCGTTCGCTCCGGAAGCGTTCGACGGAGTTGAGCGTAAGGTCCTTGGCGGGCTTGTATTGCCAGTCGGGCATTACCAGCTCCCAGTCAAGATGCGCTCGGGGGCGATCCTGGCGACGCCGTTGAAGTAGTGGATGTAGTGATACGCGCCGGGGGCGACGAGCAGGACGCTATTGAAACGGTCGAGCAGCCCGCCGTGTCCCGGGAGGAGTGTGCCCATGTCCTTGATGCCGATGTCGCGTTTGATCGAGGATGATAACAGGTCGCCGAGCTGGCCAAGGATCGCGACGAGAATCGCAAACCCGCCCAGGCGCAGCGGCGTATCCATGGATGTGCCGGCGAAGACCAGCCCGCCCAGCACGTATGCGGCGGTGGCGGCGGGGATGGTTCCCCCGATGTGGCCCGCGAGCGTTTTGCCGGGGCTGGTGTTTGGAACGAGCTTCGGCCCGCCGATGGTGGTGCCAAAGGCGAACGCCGCAAGATCGTTGAGCTGCGTGCAAAAAAGCAGCAGCAGGATGATGGGCCTGAAGTTGTCGTCCTGTGCGAAGGATCCCAGGCGTCCGATGCCGATCCCAAAGAGCAGGAACGCGCCGCATCCAAGCCCCACGCGCTGAATGTATCCCGCGGGGCGGTCCGCGAGAATCGAAACGCACGCGATGACCAGAGGCACGAGCCCCATGAGTGTCGAAGAGAGCTGGGGCCAATGGTCGATCGTGACAAGCGCGTAGACGATGATCCCCGCCGCGACCATCGCCGAGGTCAGACGTTCTCTGAAGAGCCCGGTTGCTCTTGCGAACTCGCGGTAGCAAAAGACGGCGAGCACGCCGATAGCGATCATGGTCCAGAGCTGGCCCAGAAGGATCGGAGCCAGGATCGCCGGTGCGATGAGGAGCCAGGTGCGCACGCGGGTGCGGGCTGTCATCCGGGATTCCGGGGTGCGGCTGGCACGCCTGGACGAGAGCCAAAGACCCAGGGGTGACAGGACCATCGCGCCCACGACGATCGCAACGATGAGCTGTGTGACCGGGTGCGCGAGCACATCGATCGGGACGGCAAGCTGTCGGAGGCGCTCAAGGTTCACGGTGGGAGTTTATTCGCACTCAAAGGGTGTCGTCGAAGTGCGCGGAAAGCTGGTCAAGTTCCGCTGGCGTGTTGTAGTGGGCAAGGCTCACCCGAACGACGCCGTCGTCGGGGTCGAGTCGCAAACGCTCGACGAGCCTGCGTGAGTAGAAGTGGCCGAAGCGGATTCCCAGCCCCTTGGCGTTGGCGGCCTTTGCAATGTCGGCGCTCTTGCGGCCCTCGACTGTGAACGCGACGGTGCAGATGCGATCCGGGCCGGCCTCGGCGGAGCCGATTATCTTCACCTTGCTCCTCGTGCGAAGGTGCGCGAGCAGCCGCTCGGTCAGGGGCCTCTCGAGTTCCTCGATGATCTTGAACGCCCGCTCAAAGACGCCTCGCTCGATCGGAGCGTTCGTATCCTCGCCGCACAGCACAGCGGCAAAGTCCTTCAGTGCAGCGATCGCCGCACACCCCTCGTGCGAGACGCCACCAAGCTCCCACTTGCGGTGTGTTTCCTCGCGGGGGATGAATGGATGATTGGGGCCTGTCAATCCTGCCCAGGCGTTGTGCGTGCCGAACAGGGCCGCCATGTGCGGGCCGTACACCTTGTAGGTTGAATAGACGAACCAGTCGCAGGCCAGGGCAACAACGTCGGGCGCGTGGTGGGGGGCGTACGCGACGCCATCGATCATCACCCGCGCACCGACGGCGTGCGCAGCGTCGGCGACGGCCCTTGCGTCCCACGTCTCGCCCAGAATGTTGGAGACCTGCGGGAACGCGACCAGCAGCGTCCGATCATTCAGCAACGTCCTGAGCGTCCCGATGTTGGGACGCATCCCGGAGCGAAGCCCGAGGCCCTCTGCTTCAAGGTGCCACGGCACGATCTCGAACCCGCGTCCCGACAACCTTGCCCAGGGCCACACGTTCGCCTCGTGGGCGGCGGTGCAGACGATGATCTGGTTTCGGCCCGGTCTCTGGCTGTGCGCGTCGGCGTACGCATTGGCGATGAGATGGATGAGCGCGGTCGTCGACGTGCCCAGAATGACATCGCCCGAGCCCTGGCCGGCCTCAAAGCCCGCGGGGCGGCCCCAGCCGGGCGTCCCGCCGTTGAGATAGGCCTTGACGACCGAGTGGGCGGTCTTGACGGTTCGGGCTGCCCTGACCGACTGGTCGTACTCGCCTCCCATTTGCGAGAAACTCTCGATAAAGTACCGTTGGACCGCGTCGATCGCCTGGATGGGAATCTGCGACCCGCCAGCGTTGTCGAGGAAGATCGTGCCGCGGTCAAGTGCTGGAAATTGGCGGCGAGCGTGGGCAGCAAGGTCGGTGGGCATGGGACGAGCGTACTCCCCGCAGACCGCGGGCGTGCTTGAAAGTACGTCAATCGCACGGCGATCTTCCGTGGCGAGTGGTCCCGAGGCATGAGCGAGCGAATCATTCCCTCCCAGGTGCCAAGCCCGTCAGGGCGAGGTTTGGGATCAGTTTCGGGGAAATGGGATCAGGAGCAGTCATGGCGATCATCAAGAAAAAGGTCCGCTGGCGGAGCAAGAAGCGCAACGGCAAGAGCCGCAAGTGGAAGAGCGGCGTTGTCGAAGTGCATGTGCCCGACAGCCAGGTGAAGGCTGCTGTCACGGCCGCTGCGCCCGCCAAAGCGAAGGCGTAAGCAGGGTGGGGGTGGCAAGGATCATCCCGATAGGGTGATCCTTGCGAGTGTCGTTTATTTTTCGAGCTGCGCCCAGCGTGCGTAGAGCCGGGCGACCTTGGCCTGTGCCTCGGCGTGCTTTTTGCACGCGTCTGCCATTTTCTTGTGGTCGCTCGCGGTTGACGGGTCGTTCACTACCGCCTCGTGCCGGTGCGATTCGGCCTCGGCCTTCTCGATCGTCCCTTGCATCCCGTCGAGCTCCTGCTGTTCCTTGTACGACAGCTTTTTCTTGGCCGGACCCACGGGCTTGGCCTTCGAGGCTTCGGTCGGCTCGTCGGCCTTGGTTGAAGCGGCGGCCACCACGCGGTGCAGGCGTTCCCACTGGTCATAATCGGTGAAGTATCGCGCGCCGCCCAGGCCATCCAGTGACAGAATCTTTGTCGCCAGCCGCCCGATCATCGCACGGTCGTGCGTCACGAGGATGATCGCGCCGGGGAAGTCCTCAAGACTCTCTTCGAGCACTTCGAGCGAAGGGATGTCCAAATCATTTGTCGGCTCGTCGAGGATGAGCACGTCGGCGGGCTCAAGCATGAGTCGGGCGATATGCACGCGGGCCTGCTCGCCGCCGCTGAGGGCTCGCACCGGGTTTTTCAGCTGCTCTTTCGTGAACAGGAACCGGGCGGCCCACGACGCGACGTGCATCAGCCGCCCGCGATAGATCACGCTGTCGGAGTGCGGGCTCATCGCGTCCGAGAGCGACATCGAGGGGTCGAGCTCGGTGCGGTGCTGCGAGAAGATCACCACCCGCAGCTTGTCGGCCTTCTGGATCGTCCCCGGCGCGGGCGTGCCCATCGGCACATTCACGGCCTCGGCCGCGGCCTTCAACGCCTCGGCGGTGGGGGCGTCGGGCTCAAGCTCGCCCGTCAGCACCTTGATGAGCGTCGATTTGCCCGAGCCGTTGGGCCCGAGCAGCCCCAGGCAATCGCCCGGCGACAGCAGCAGGTCGACGTCGGTGAAGAGCCGCTTGCCGCCCAGATCCTTGGTGATCGCCCGGGCGGCCAGCAGCTTCTGCGTCCGCCGGTCGGTCGCGGTGAAGTCGATTCCCGCGGCCTTGGGCCCCGCGTTGCGCAGCTTCAGTTCCGCCAGCTCATCCATCCGCTCGAACGACGACTCGATGCGGCTCTTGCTCTTGGTGCGGCGGGCCTTGGCCCCGCGGCTCAGCCAGCGGATATCCTCGCGCACCTGATTCGACAGCGTCTGTTCCTGGCGGGCCTGGCCGTCGAGGAACTCCTGCTTGCGGCGCAGAAACTCGGAGTAGTTGCCGCTGATGGAGAACGTGCCGCCGGGATAGCTGCGCGAGAGCTCGACGATCCGCGACGCGACCGATTCGAGAAACTCGCGGTCGTGGGTGACGACGACGCTCGCAAACGGCCTCCCGTCGAGCCCGCCGCGCAGAATGTCCTCGAGCCACTCGATCCCCTCGACGTCGAGGTGGTTGGTGGGCTCGTCGAGCAGCAAGACGTCGGGCTCGCGGGCGAGTTCGCGGGCGATCGCCAGCCGCTTGCGTTGCCCGCCCGACAGCGAGGCGGTGGGCTTGTCGAGATCCTCGAAGCCCACGCGTTGCAGCACGAGGTCCGCGGCGAGTTCGATCTCGTGGTCGTCGTGCAGGTGCGGCGGCGGGTTCTCGTGCAGGGCGGCGACGACGGCCGAGAGAATCGTGGACCCCTCGGGAAAGCGGTCGCTCTGGGCGACGTACGCGACGCGCACACCCCGGCGGACATTGACGCCCACGCCGGGGCGGTCGCTGTCGGGCGCTTCGAGCCCGGCGAGGACTTTGAGGAGTGTGGACTTGCCCGAGCCGTTGGGCCCGATGAGGGCGAGGCGTTCGCGTTCTTCGACGGAAAAGCCCACGCCGGAGAAGAGCGTGCGGGAGCCATAGGTTTTGGCAAGGCCTTGAGCGGTGAGAATGGCGGCCATTGGGGGGGAAGGGCACGTCAGTGACTTTGGGTTCACCACACTTGCAGGGCTGTCCGCACTGACTTCGCCGCAGGAACGACGAGGTCAGTGGCACGCTTTCAGGTCAATGCCACCCGGCGTTCGTTGACCTTCACCAGCCCCTGCTCGATGATCGCCTCGCACTGACGCCGGGCGGCCACGCCCGCGTCGGCCATGACCCGCTGCAGCCGTTCGCCGCGTGCGGGGTTGTTGAGGGGCATGTCCGATGGTTCTCGCATGAAGGGAGGGTAGGTTCAGGCGAGAGGGTGGGGGGGTTGGGGTGGGGGGGAAAGGCCGAACGCGGAGGTAGCGGAGGAGCGCAAAGGGACGCGGAGGGGGGATCGCCGTGGCACGCTCCCAAACTCTCGGGCAGCCTGCTGAAGGGTCACGTCGATTCTCCGCGCTGTTCAACAAAGTCCGGATGCTTCGCAGCCAATCGGCGAAGTATGTCTGCAATCGGCGTCGCTGGACTAACCTGCAGGACAAGCGTGTCGATCGCTCGCGTCATGGGGATCATCCCCCAGCGTGCGGCAAATTGCTTCGCGGTAGTATCGAGATCTTGGTACAACGAATCGGCGGGTTGTTCCTTCCGAGTCTGGAACTGACGCTGTGAAAACCGGTCGAAGTCGAGGCAGACGGCTGTCCAGCCTTCGAGCCCACGGCAAGACTCGTACCTCACAACTCGAAACTGAGCCAGATCATCCGGGTAGGTGTCGCGTATGTCCTTCGACGTGCCATCCCAGACTTTTTCTCCCCACTCTTTGAGTCGTTGCGCAACGTTGCCGCCTGCGGCACCGGCTGCCGTGGTGACGCAAAACAGTGCGTCGATAGGCTTGTTGCCAAGACGCGCGTGCCCGCTCATCACGTAGTCGTGTTGCTCTCGCGTGTACGGTCCATGAATTAGGATGATTCGACCACCTAGAACTTCCTCGTTGATTTCTAGATCCCATGGAAGATCCGCCTCGTCGGCAAAAGCTCGGATAAAGCGACAAATATTGGACTTGAGACGCAGGCTCTTGGTGAGATTTACAGACTTGCGCCGATCAGTCGGCACATTTGCAAGCCAGTCACATCGTCCATCTCGCCGAGTCAACTGATCAACCCCATCGGCGATGACGAGTCGTTCAGGCCCAAAAACTGACGAGAGAATATCTCGTTCGTAGTCGAACCAATCTTGGGCCTCGTCAATCATGACAATGTTCCAGTCGGTAAGAAATGATTCATCGTTCCACACCGATTCCTTCCGCAGTGATGTGGCCACTTCTTTGCCGATTAGCGTCGCGAGTTCTTGCTTTGCTAGTTCGAAGCGCTCGCCATATCCTTGATCCTCAAATGATCCATCTGGGGCCATTTTCCAAGCTCGTAGTACTGCGTAAAAGTACTTCTGACTCGTTTCAATGCTGATCGTCGCTCCGTCAGATTTCTCGCGTATGCCCATGATCGCAAGGAGACGTCGCAAGTCGGCGGCGAGCGCTTTGTTGTACGTGAGGAACAAGACGCGATTTCCTTTCTCCTCTCGCAGTTGGTGAGCAAGCTGCAAAAGGCGAACTGTCTTGCCGGAGCCACCCCGGCCACGAAATCGCAAGAGAAGCGTGCCGACTTCCGAGAGATAGCCCGGCATCTCTCTTGACGTGGTTCGCTTGGTGATTTTCTCAATCTTCTTCCGCTCTTGCTCCGTGGGTTCAATCTTGCGCGTGAAAAGTTCCATCGCACCTATGAGTTCGGCACACTGCTTCTTGGAGCAGCAGCTGAGATAGGATTTGAAGTGCCCTTCTTTCATGCTGTAGCGAAGACCTTCTTCGCGCAGGGCGACCAGAAGGCGGAGAAAGTCGTTTGCCTGCGGCGACGCTCCGAGCACATTGGTGAAATGAGCAGGAATTTGTGCTGTGGGAACATTGCGGAGCCACAACGCGGACAGCCACCAAGGCGAGGCCTTCTCGCCGCGATGCCTCTCCATGAACTCGCGGAGTACATGGGGCTGCTTCTGTACCTGCGTTGTCGCGGATTTCTCCTCGAGTCGGCCCGTAACTCGGTGGTGATATCTGACCTTGACATCCGTCCCCTCGAAAGTGATCCTTTCGGGCGGAAGCTCCTTCACTTCGATGGCCAATGCGAAATCGCTAAGCACGGCAGGCTTCGATTGCAAGTCTTGAGGTAGAAACTCGGTCGGTATCGCGATTGGCCTGATACATCTTGCCAGAACCACGAGGTCCATTTCCTCAACTGGGCCGACTCCTGGTGTGAACGCCCCAACGACAATTCGCGCCTCATTCTGATCGCTGCCCAGCAACTCTCTGAGAATAGGTTGGAGAGCCAGCGCCGCGTCGTATTCCCTGCAGTTCATGTTGCCGTGAATGGTCACTGCCATGCGGTGATCCTACGCGGGCACGACCGAACGGCAAGGTTGGCGGCGACTGGAATCGCCGACCCGCAAAGTTCCCGAACCTCCCGGTGTTTTCATTCGATGGTGTCGTTCGCGAGAAAATAGATGTCCTTTTTCCAATTCTCCGTTTCGTGTTTTGGTGGAATGGCGTGGTATTTCTCTTGGATCGGATTGGTGTTCTGAAGCGCCATGTGTTTTGTCGGCGCTTCCACGCCGTTTTGTACTTCTTCGGGGCCATCCCGTCGGACAAGCCGATGCGGCCCGCCTGAAGCCGTACGCGGCCTGTGTGGTTGGGCCTATGCCGTCTGCGCCGCCTGTGCCGTCTATCGGGGCGCGTGGTGCGTCGAATATGGCGTCTATTCCGCTTGGGGCGAAGTTGCGGGCTGTCGCGCCCGATGCTCTCCAAGCATTTCCATCACATCACGCGGCCACGCCGCAGAAAGAGGCCGTCATGCCCAACATCCCCTCCCAGCCCAAACTCGATCAGATCGTGTGGTTCGAGACGCACGTGCCGCTCTGGGCCGCCACGCCCACCGCGTTTGGCACGACGGCGGCGCAGGTGACGGCGGTGGACAACGCGACCAAGGCCGCCCGCAACGCCTACAACGCGGCCCAGGCCGCGAAGCAGGCCGCCAAGAACGCGACGACCGCGCAGGACACGCAGGTCGCCAGCATGCTCATCATCGGGCGCGACACCGTGAACGTGATGAAGGCGTTCATCGAGAACTCCAACAACGCGGCCTTGTGGGGACAGGCGGGCCTTGAGCCCAACGCCGCACCCGGCACCGCCCCCGACCCCGTCGCCCCCAGCACGCTCGTCGCGACGCTCGACAGCCAGGGCAACGTCATCGTCAAGTGGAAGGCCAGCCAGCCCCAGGGCGTCAGCGGCGTCATCTACTCGGTGCGTCGCTCGATCGATGGTGGGGCATTCGTGCTGCTCGATTCGGTCGGCGGCAAGACCTTCATCGACGAGACCGTCCCCGTGGGCACGCAGAGCGTCTCCTACGCGATCAAGTCCAAACGCGGCTCGCAGTCGTCGGCCTGGAGCGAGGCCCTCACCATCCGCTTCGGCCGCGTGGGCGGGGGCGGTTCCATCTTCATCGCCTCGACCGAGAGTGCGCCGGTGAAGATGGCGGCGTGAAGACACAGAAGAAGAGTCACCACAAGCGACACAGAGGCACAGAGAAGAGAATGTGGTGATGCAAGCACACGTGGCCCCGGTTCAGCCCTTGAGAAAGGAATGAACCGGGGCCGCCTTCTCAGTCCGCTTCAGCAGGCTGACGGAGGGCGGCCGCCGTAAATTGGTGCGACGGCGCGATCAGGTCTTGGCCGTCACCAAGTTGGACCATTCCCGACTGCACCGGCCGGACTCGGAATCACCAGTAGCCACAACACTGCTCTGAAGAGCGGTGCTACCAGAGACCCGGTTCGGAGAACCGGGCCACCGGAAGGCATCAAGACCGAATGCGATTGGCTTCTTTGACGAGTTCAGCCGCACGGCGTGGGTCCACGGGGTTCTTCCATGAGCCGTCCACCTTGATCCAGCTTCCGACGATCAGTGCGTCGGCGTGCTGGAAGAGCGGGGCGAGCTCTCCGGGGTTGACGCCGCTGCCGACGAGGAGGGGGAGTTTGGTGGCGGCGCGGGCTTGGGCGAGGTCGGCGAGGCTGGTGGGTTTGCCGGTGGCGGTGCCGGTGATGATGACGCCGTCGGCCCCGAAGAACTCGGCACCCTCGATCGCCTCCGCGATGGAGAGGTCGGCGGTGAGGGCGTGCGAGGCGTGCTTCTTCTTGATGTCGCAGAAGACCTTGATGTGCTGGGCGCCGATCGAGCGCCGGTAACGCAAGAGCGGCCCGGCCTCGGCCTGGGCCAAAAGCCCCTCGTCGGCGACGTGGCTGAAGACGAAGTTCTCGCAGCGGATGAACGTGCCGCCGATGGCCAAGGCGACGGCGAGTGCCTCGCGGTTGCCGCCCGAGAGAATCTGGATGCCCAGGGGCAGATTCGGGGCCGCGTCACGGACGGCGAGCCCGACGCGGGTCATGGCGCTGGTGATCTCGGGGCCGTGGGGTGTGGGGGAGCCATGAACGTACGGGGCGTCGTGCATGTTCTCGATGATGAGGGCGTCAAAGCCCGCGTCGGCGAGGACTTTGGCCTCGGCGGCGGCCTGGCGGGCGAGATCGGCGATGGGCAGGGCGGCGAACGGCGAGCCGGGGAGGGCCCCGACGTGGACCATGCCGATGAGTGATTTGCGGGGTAGGAATGGGGGGAGGAGTGGGGGTGGGGGTGGGGCCGACATGCGCGTGGAATGTAGCACGCCGCGGCACTTGGCAGTATGCTACCGACTTGGGCCGGAGGTTTCCGGCCCTCTCAGGATACCCCACGCATGGCGATTCCATCCTCGTCGTTCGCTCCCCCCTCCGCACTCCAGAGCAGAGCCACGCTGCTCGGGCACCCGGCCGGGCTGTTCCTGCTCTTCCTCGTGGAGATGTGGGAGCGATTCAGCTACTACGGGATGCGCGGGATTCTGGTGCTCTACCTCACCAGCCCGACGGGCGGCATGCGAAACCCGCTCGCCGGTTCTCCCGAAGGGTTCAATCCGGGCCCCGGCTGGACCGATCCCGACGCAAACAACGCCTACGGGTGGTACACGGGGCTGGCGTATCTCACGCCCATCATCGGCGGGATGATCGCCGACAAGCTGATCGGAACGCATCGGTCGATGATCGTCGGAGGTCTTCTGATTGCGCTGGGGCACATCGTGCTGGGCCTGTCAGGGCTGGGGGCGATCGAGCACACCCAGTGGGCGATGACGCTCTTTGTGTTCGGGCTCGCGTTGATCGTGATCGGGACGGGGCATTTCAAGCCCTCCGTGTCGGTCATGGTGGGGCAGCTCTACGCGCATGGCGACCCGCGTCGAGAGAGTGCGTTCGGCATCTTCTACATGGGTATCAACCTTGGCTCGGCCTTGCAGGTTCTGGCGGTCGGAACGCTCGGCGAGCGGGTAGGGTGGCACTGGGGCTTCGCGACGGCCGCTGTAGGCATGATTCTGGGCCTGGCGTTGTATGTCTTCCTGAGGCCGAAACTTCTCGCTGGCATCGGGCTTCCCAAGGATGAGGAGAAGGCTCGCAACGCTCCGGTCCTGATTCCGACGGGGATCGTGCTCGCGGCGCTCGTGGCGATCGCCTTCCACCTGGGGTATCTGAAAAAGGTCGATGAGTTCGTTTCGGATCCACGGGTCTATTACAGCATCGCGGGAGCCGCGATTCTGTGGGCGAGCTGGTTCACGATCAAGCAAAGGCCGGAGGATCGCGGACCGGTCGCATCAATTTTCATCTTCATGCTCTTCAATGCCGTGTTCTGGCTCTCGTTCGAGCAGGCCGGCTCTTCGATCAACCTTTTCACCGACCGCCTGACCGAGCGTCAGGTGGGATCGTTCGTGATCCCCACGACGTGGTTCCAGTCGGTGAATCCCTGGCTGATCGTTGCCTTTGCGCCGATCACAGGAGTCATGTGGGCCTGGTTGTCACGAAAGAAGAAAAACCCGGCCCAGCCTTACAAAATCGCGTTCGGCCTGATGCTCGTCGGGCTGGGCTATCTGTTCATGGTGGCCGCGGCGATTCAGGCCAAGGACCCGGTCAAAGCAAGCCTCTGGCTGGTTGTCGGCACGTATTTTGTCCACACCATGGGCGAGATCGTGCTGAGCCCGACCGGGCTTTCGTACGTGACCAAGGCTGCGCCGACAGAGTCAACCTCGCTGCTCATGGGGGTCTGGTTTATCTCGAGCTTCATTGCGAACCTGGGCGCGGGCAAGCTGGCCGCGATGGTCAAGCCGATCGTCGACGGCGAGAAGACGCTCCCCTGGCACCTCGCGGGTAACTCGACCGCAAACACGCAAGCCGACTACTTCTTCCTGTTTGTCATTACCTCGTGCTCGGCGGGACTCGTGATCATCCTCGCCGGGCCCTGGTTGAAGAAGCTCATGGGCGGACGCGACGCCTGAGTAGCCCTGTAGTCCAGGACAATTTCGCTCTCACGCCGCTTTCGCCGCCCTTTCCTGCACCCTGCGGGTGAAGGCGGCGATTTGCTGCGCGATGAACGTGCGGTGCTCGGGGGCGTGGCTGAAATCAAACGCGACGCCGCAGTAGGTGTTCTGCTCGCTGTCGAGGTGGGTGTGGACGATGCGGGCGCACATGCCGAGGGGCACAGGCACCTCGGGCGTGAGGTTGACGCGGAGCCAGTACGCGCGGGAGCTGTCCACGCTCGATGTCTCGCCCTTGCTGCAAAGCAGGCCCGCACCGCCTCCGCCCACGTTCAAGAGGCGCGTGCGGAACATGGGGCCTACGAGCGGGAGGGGTGTCGGGCCGATCTTGGCGGCAACGCCAACCCCGGCGGTCGTGGCGGTCTGTCCGTGCGGGGTGGTCAGGAGCCGTGCCTCGGCCTCTTCGATCGCCTCGCGGTTCTCACGCTCGGCGCGGATCGCTGTTGATGTGTCAAGCAGCAGGTGGCATTCCACCTCGGGCAGGTTGACGCTCGCGGTCGAGACGCGCATGAAGTTTCGGCGGGCACAGCGTTCGACGTGCTCGGGCATCGCCAGCACGAGCCCCGCGATGGGCGGCCCGAACCGCGTTGGCACTTTCATCTGGCCGACGACTTTGGTCGAGAACATCCAGCGATTCTGCCCGACGGTGAGTCCCACGGTGAGAATGGCGCCATCGGCGATGGGGATGCGTTCGCTCAGGGCGCTGGGCTGCTCGACAAAGATCTCGCTGTGGTTGAGCCCCAGGATGCGGACACGCCAGACGAGATCGACCGCTCCTGAATCGGCGTCGCCGCCCGCGGCACGCGTGGGTGATATCTCGATCCCGCCGTTGCGCTCGTAGATCTGGTGCAGACTCTCGCGCCACTTGTCGGTTCTTGAACGATGTGCGGGCATGGGGAACCCCTCTGCCATCCCGGCACGTGTGGTCCGGTGGCCTCAGATCATCGACGCACGCACACCGATCCAAGGGGCTGCCGACCGACCCCGAGCAAAAACAACCCACCGATCGGCGTTACAGTCGTCGTGGGCGTCACAGACATCGAATGTGCGGGCAAGGCTACGGGAGCCAACTCAGCAGGGCGTCTCAAACGCGACCACAAAGTCGTCGTAGTCGAAGAAGTCCACCGCAGTGTCATGGTTGAAGTCCGGTGTCGCGCCTGGCGGGCAAGAGAGTCCCGTGAAGCACTCGATGAACTCGTCGTAGTCGAAGAAGTCGACCGCTCCGTCGGCGTTGAAATCAGCGGGGCAGCGGGCCCCCGACGGGACGGGGAGCAACACCGAGAGTTCGGCGGGCTCGCTGGGGTCGCCGAAGGTGGGCGGCGCGAAGAGCTTGAGCTTGGCGAGCCCCTGTGTGGGCGGTGAGGTGGAGTTGATCACCATCGTGTACATGATGCCCCAGTGCAGGGCGTTGGCATTTGGATTCTGCGCAAATGTCTGCGTGCACTCCCAACCGAAGGTGTGCGCGCTGTTCGTGACAGCCCAGGGAGTCGTCGAATACACCTCGCCCGGATGGGCGGGGGGCGTGAGCCAGGACGGGCCCGTGAGCTGCACGCCGTTGAACTTGGGAAGCACGAGCCCCGCGGCCGCCCGGTTGGAGTTGAGGTTGAAGATGCCGTAGGCGTACCGCCAATGTCCGGGACTTGTCTCCCATGCCTTGCTCGCCACCCAATACCGCGTGTTGTAGCCGCCCTCGGTCGTGTCGACGGCGACGGCGGTGACGGTGGGGTCGTTGTCGGCCCAGGCGAGGATCGCGGGCCTGGTGCGCTGCGTCTCACCGGCGAAGGCAGGGGCGGCGGAGGCCGACGCAAACGAGATCTTGCGGTACGAGGCGTTGTTCATCGCGTTGCCGGCGGCGGCGTCGTCGGCGGCAACATAGTGCAGCTCTGCGAAGTATTTCGCGCCGGGATTCAGTGCCGGGTCGATCGACGCCTGCGGGACGCGGATGCGCCGTGTCGTTGTGTCCACGATGTTTGCCGGGTTTGACGGCGGATATGGGAAGAAGCCCGTCGTCGGATTGATCTCAGACCTCGGGCCAAGGATGCTCTGCGTGCCGTTCTGTGGCACGTCGTAGCTGTCGGTGCAGCCCGGGATCAGATACGGATGCACCCCGCCGTCGGGGCAGTAGTCGCACCAGGTTTCGGTTCCCGACGCCCAGCCGTGCTTCATCCACGCGTAGCCCATCTGCTCCATGATCCCGTCCTTGAGGCGGTACATGCTCGTGGAGATCACGGGGTGCTGGTTGCTGTTGTTCTGGTTGGTCCAGACGACGTTGGCCGTTCCGGGGTTGCACGCGGCAGACCCGAGCGCCATGGCGGCAAAGCCGTTTGCATTTTGGTACCGGGCCATCTCGGGAATGTCTCCCGAGATCACGTCGGGCCCTTGGCCGCCCACGATCCAGGGAGCCGTCAAAAATGTCTTGAGAACGATGTTCCCGCCGCCGGCGATCCGAAGGTAGTACGTGTGCCCTGCCGCCACCGACATTTCAATCCTTGACATGCCGTTGCACGCGTACGAATCCTTGTAGCTGCAAATGAGCATATTGGCGACCGTGCCCGGACAGCCGGTGTGCAGGGAAAGTGTGGGTGAAGCAATCCTCTGGCAGGCCTCGACCACGAGCACCGCGTCGGTTGGGCTGGTCACCGAGTACCAGCCATCGGGTGAGAGGGCGTTGCAGGCACTCGCGCCGTCCAGGGTGAACCCGGTCGTGCTGACTGCCACCGAACCCATCGGCAGCGGTTGTGCATTCGCACAGTTGTCCGATTGGGCTCGGGCCTGGCTGGCTCCCATCCCGGCGATCACGCCCATCGCGACCGACGACCACAAACGCCATGACCGGACCTGCGGTAGAGTCTTCATCGGCGTAGCCTACTAGAACCCGTCGCCCGATGCAAGGGTTCCCTGTCGTCCACGCCGCAATTCCAAGCAAGCCCCAGACCGGACACAAACCCAACATGCCCGATTTCACACCCACCGCCAAGGACAAGTTCACATTCGGCCTCTGGACCGTCGGAAACACGGGCCGTGACCCCTTTGGGGAGCCCACCAGGGCTCCGATGTCCCCTGCGGAAATCGTTGAGTTGCTGGGCGAGGTTGGGGGGGTTCACGGCGTCAATTTCCATGACAACGACCTGGTTCCCATCGACGCAACACCCGCCGAGAGCGAGCAGATCAAGGGCGACTTCGCCAAGGCTCTCAAGAAAGCCAAGATCAAGGTTGCGATGGCGACGACAAACCTCTTTGGCGACAAGGTGTTCAAGGACGGGGCGTTCACCAGCAACGACGCGGAGATTCGGGCGTACGCGATCCAGAAGACAATGCGGGCGATGGAGCTTGGGGCGGAGTTCGGGGCTCATATCTACGTCTTCTGGGGCGGGCGCGAGGGGTGCGAGAGCGACGCGACCAAGGATCCGGGGCAGGCCGAGGAGCGATTCCGATCCGCCATGAACTTCCTGTGCGAATACTCGCGGGACAGGGGCTTTGAGTACAAGTTTGCGATGGAGGCCAAGCCCAACGAGCCGCGTGGGCACATGTTTTTCCCCACCACGGGGCACTACCTGGCGTTCATCAACACCCTGAAGCATCCGGACATGGTGGGGGTGAATCCCGAGGTCGCCCACGAGCACATGGCGGGGCTGAACTTCACGCACGCCATCGCCCAGGCGCTGAGTGCCGGCAAGCTTTTCCACATCGACCTGAACGACCAGGAGTTCGGGCGCTACGACCAGGACTTCCGCTTTGGCTCGGCGAACCTCAAGCACGCGTTCTTTCTCGTGAAGCTCCTGGAAGACGCAAAGTACGCGGGTTTCAAGCATTTCGACGCCCACGCGTACCGCACGTCCGACCGGGCGGACGTGATCGAGTTTGCTCGGGGGTGCATGCGGACGTATCTCATTCTCCGCGACAAGGCGGATCAGTGGAACGCCGATGCAACGGTGAAGTCGATCCTGAAGCAGATCCACCGATCGGGCAAGGACGTGGACGCGCTGACCACGGAGTACAAGCGGAGCCGGGCCGAAACACTCTTGGCGATGAACTTTGATCGGGCGAGCCTTGCCGCAAGACCGCTGCCTTATGAGAAGCTCGATCAGCGGACGATAGAGATTCTGATGGGCGTTTGAGCCCGACCGGTTCCATTCGCCCGAGAAACGCATGCCCTTGTTCCGCAGGATGTTCCCCAGCATGTTCCACCGCAGGCTGCTCCTGCTGGCTGGCGTTGCGTCCGCGGGCATGGGTGCGATCGGTTGGCAGGCGTTTCGGCTGGGCGTGCTGAGACATGACGAGCTGCTGGGACGTGCCGAATCGCGGCTCATCGCAAGGCACTGGACGCCCACGGTTCGCGGCAGAATCCTCGATCGCAAGGATCGCGTGCTCGCCGAAGACAGGCCGAGTTTCGACCTCGCGATCCTGTTCGACGTGATTGAAGGGAAATGGCCCCGGGAGCAGGCACGCGTCGCTGCTCGAAAGGCGTACCGGGGCCAGTGGGACGAGATGACGCTCGCGCAGCGGGAAGTGACGATCGCCAGGTTTCAGGTCGCGTACGACGCCCACCAGCAGGCGGCGTGGACGAGGCTCGCCCGCGTTGTCTCGACCTCGCCCGCCGACTTTGAAGGTCGACGGCGCGAGGTGATCGAGCTTGTTTCCAAGCACTACGACGCGGTGGTGAAGCAACGGCGCGCCCGCGAGATGGACGAGGCGGCCGCCCGCGGAGATCAACTCAATGAGACGGCACTGCGTGCGATCGAGCGTCGCATCGGCGAACCGATCTGGGAACAGGGCGTCGCCCACACGCTCACCGCCCGGGTGAACGACGCGGTGGCGGTCGAGCTCGACCACCTCGAAGGCACCAAGGTCGATGTCATCGTGGGCGAGAACGATCGCAAGGAGCCGGTTGTCGAGCGGCTTGAGCTGATCCCGGGCCTGCGAGTGGTCGCGTCGGGCGATCGCGTGTACCCGATGGAAACGATGAGGGTGCAGGTCGATCGCTCGCACCTTCCAGGCCCCTTGCGAGCAGAGGGCAAATCGGCGTCGGTCGAGCTCGAAGGCGTTGCGATCCATCTCATCGGCTGGCTCCGCGACCACGCGCAGGATGAGGATATCCGGCGGCGAGCAACGCGCATCGAGCTCGACCGCGTGTTCCGCGAGCGCGTGCTGAGCGAGGACGACGCGGATCGTGGCTTTTACGATCCCGCCCTTGCGGAACGCGTGGGCTCGAGCGGCGTGGAAGCGTCGATGGAGTCCGATCTTCGCGGGCTGCGAGGTCAGCGCATCGTGCATCTTGAGACCGGCACGTCGCGCACGGTCGAGGCGATGCGGGGCCGCGATGTTCAACTGACCATCGACGTGGTGCTTCAGGCCCGGATTCAGGCCGCCATGACGCCCGAAATCGGCCTGGCGGTCGTTCAGCCCTGGAACAAATCGCCCGAATCCATTGCCGACGGCCACGGGCAGCGAATCCCCAACCCCGCGTTCCGTCCCGTCGGCACGCCGCTCGCGGGTGCTGCGGTGGTGCTGGATGTCGATTCGGGCGAGGTGCTGGCGATGGTCTCGACGCCCACGTTCAGCCGCGGCGAGATTCTGGCCGAGGGCACGAAGGTCTTCGACCCGGCTGGTCCGTGGCCCGCGCTCAACCGGGCGATCGCCAAGCCTTATCCGCCGGGCTCGATTGCCAAGCCGCTGATGCTTGTGGGGGCTGCCAAACGCGGCTTCTACACGCCTGGCGAGTCGATCGACTGCACTGGGCATCTGTTCCCCAATCAGCCCAACGCGTTCCGGTGTTGGCTCTACAAGAAGTGGCAGATCGGCGAGAGCCCGATTCCCAACCACACCGAGCAGATCGGGCACCCGTTGCACGCCGAGGACGCGATCTGCGTCTCGTGCAACATTTTCTTCTACACATTGGGCCAGCGGATGGGGTATCAGGGCGTGGCCGACGCCTTTCACGACTTTGGGGTCGGCAAGCGATGGGATCTGGGTGTCGGGACCGAATACGCGGGCATCGCGGGGCGCCCACAATCGCAGGCGAAGATGACCCCGCAGGACGGCATCATGATGGCGATCGGGCAAGGGCCAGTGGAGTGGACGCCCCTGCACGCGGCCAACGCGTACGCGACGATCGCTCGCATGGGCGTTTGGATGAACCCGCGTGTGCTCAGGGATGCGCCGCGCACTGATCCGATCCCGCTCAACCTCGATCCTGCGGTCATCATCGAGGCACTCACGGGCCTTGGGCGGAGCATCAACGACGAGCAGGGCACGGGGCACCACATCGTCGTCAATGGCGCCCGCGAGGTGACCTTCGACACAGACCCGACGAAAATTTGGATATGGGGCAAGACAGGAACAGCCGCAGGGCTTGAGTTCATAGACAGCGATGGACCCGACGGGCCCGCGCCGCGTGAGCGCGTCGAGGGCGACCACTCGTGGTACGTGTTCATGGTGGGCAAGGCCGAAGATCGCCGCCCCAGATTCGCCGTCGCGGTGATGATGGAATACGCGGGAAGCGGGGGCAAGGTCTCGGGAGCCATCTGCAATCAGATCGTTCACGCGCTGATCGACGAGGGGTATCTCTGAATGGCCCGTGCCAGCGCATTCGGCGGTCGCGGGAATGGTCTTGGCCTCGTGCTCGCCGCACTGAGCCCGAAGAATCCGGGCTGGCTGGTGGTCATCGCATCGGTCGCGTTGACGCTCCTGGGCATGTACTGCATCCATATTTCCGACGTGATCGTTCCGGCGGAGGCGGTCGCAGGCAACGCGCGCGCGGGCATGGGCGGCGGGGGCGTTGTCGTGCGCCAGGCGGTCTACGCGGTCACGGGCATTCTCGCGGCGATTATCATCGCCATCCCCAGCTATCGCAGCTTCGGGCATTTCACCATGATCCTGGGTGGCCTCACCGTCGCGGTGCTCGTGTTCATGCTCATCCCCTTCGTGCCGACGTGGATCGTCAAGCCGCACAACGGGGCGCGCGGTTGGATCAACTTCGGCTTTGCCGATCTTCAGCCCGCCGAGCTCGCCAAGGTCGTCTACGTGCTCGCCGTCGCGTGGTATCTCCGCTATCGCACGACACATCGCAGATTCTGGGGGCTTGTGCCGATTGGTCTCGTGACGATGATCCCCGTCGGGCTCATCACGCTCCAGCCCGATCTGGGCGGTGCGCTGCTTTTCATCCCGAGTCTTTTCGCCATGCTCGTCGCGGCCGGCGCGAGGCTGCGCCACCTCACGATCATCGTTTTTGTCGCCGCGCTCGCTGCGCCGCTTTGTTTCCAGTTTCTCAGGCCCCACCAAAAGCAGCGGCTCGTTGGCCTCTGGAAGCAGTACCAGGGCGATTCCTCGGCCGACAAGGACATCAACTTTCAGAGCCTGACCGCGCAGACCATGATCGGCGCGGGCGGCATTTCGGGCGTTTCACCCGAGCATTCCAAGGCACTTCTGCACTTCAACGCCCTGCCCGAACGCCACAACGACATGATCACCGCCGTCATCGGCAATCGCTTTGGGTTCTGGGGCATCGCCGCGACGCTGGGGCTGATGCTCATGTGGGTTGTGGGGGCGCTGCTGGTCGCTGGCTCGACCAACGATCCCTTCGGCCGCCTGATCGCCGTCGGGCTCGCGGCGTTTGTGGGCTTCCAGGCGATGGTCAACATCGCCATGAATGTGGGCCTCGCTCCCATCGTCGGCGTCACGCTCCCGTTCGTCAGCTACGGTGGCTCGAGCATGCTCTCGGCGTGGCTCATGACGGGCCTCATCGTCAACATCGCACTCCGCAGGCCCGAGCCGATCTTCAATCAGTCGTTCGAGTTTGGGGAGGATTGAGCAAAGTTGTTCGAGCGATCCAAACAATTCGGATCAGAACCGCTACGACGCAGCAGTCTGGTCTCTGAATCCCGCCATCCCCGCTGCTTCCAACGGTTGTATCAAGGGCGCAAACCGGACATGCATTCCTGCTTCGGCGGTGGAGGAATGGACAAAGGTTCTCCAATAAGGCCACGCCGTCATCACGCCGCCGATCAAAGCGAAGATGATCCTCGCGTCCATGTCGGCAGTCTCGGGGAATAGGTATGAGACCCCGATCGACTGGGATACTGAAAGCGACAAATTGTCCGTTGCCTTGCCATCAAAATTCTTGGGACTGAGCACCGTGCGGAATTCGGTGGAGACTTGAATATTCTCGTTAAGAACATCAAATCCCTGTCCGGTCTGCAACTGAACCGAGCCAGGAACCTCAATTCGTGGACTGATCTCATAGCTGCGTTTGAGAATTCGAAATTCGATGAGCTGAACAGGAACACCGATTGTGCCCATCTTGATGAGCGCCGCCTGCGCTGAAATACGGTCTTGGATTCGCTTTGTTTCCATGGCGATCTCACGCGACGATTGGCAGGCCCAGCTGCGAGGAACTCTGTGATTGAGACTTGGTCCTCGCCAACTTCTCCGCAGCGCGGTACACGTCAATCTGGAAGGGTGAGCTCGACGATCCATTCTTCGGCGTGGGCACGTACCGAAAACTCATGTTTGCCTCATCTTGCACAAGCCGCATCTCCACCGGATTTGCTCCAAACGTCACATGCACCCCGCGATCCAGGGCAAGGCACACATCGGCGAGCTTCTCAAGCGTGAAATTGTGCGACCCTTCGAGAATCTTCGACACCGCCGGCCGACTACATCCCAGCGCGTCGGCAAGCCACGCCTTGGTCCGCCCTTCCTTCTCCATCAGCGCTCGAAGGCCCTCCGAAACCTCTTCGAGGAATCGAGCCTGGTTCGCGTACCGGCTTCTTTCGTCAATCATGCAAACTCGCTTGGGTTTCATTCAACGCTCACTTTCCCCGCCACCTCAAGAACTCGTCTCGGAGTCCAACTGCCCGCTTCCCAAAACCATGGACTTCGCGCTCCTTGGGCTTTCGGCCAATCCAAGTGAAATACCACTGTTCGCCCAACTTCACACCGATTGCCCGCAATGGCGGATTCTGAACTTTGAGCTCCAGACTGCCTTCCGCTCCCACTCCTTGGATCCACCTGATCTTTGTCTTGTCGAGTGGATTTCCCTTGATGCTCGCCATCTCAGCTCGCTTTAAGACTTTTTCCTGCTCCCGTATACCAAGATCATTCCAGTCCCGAATGGCTCCATCTCCCAGTAGATTAAAGGTGCCGCCAGTGGGCCAACTCCGAATCGTCATCACCTGCGGCCCGGTTGACACCTTGTTCACCTATAGGTTAACAGTTTCTCGGCAAACGGCAAGCCCCAACTCCCAAAACTGCCTAAATTCCATCCCGACAGCCCGCAACCGCCAATTCTAGGATGAGAATCAGGCTCCAGTCAGGATTCTGATCGCCAGCCGACCCCCGTACCATCTCCCATGCACCCAAGCCAAGACCGCGCCAAGGGTTCCCCCCGTGAAGTCGCCGCGATCCTGCCCGACAAGGCTCCGGCCGCGCTCGTGCCGCCAGCGGGCTTTCTTGATGCGTGCGAGGCGCAGGGCATCCTGTTCGATCCGGGCGATGTCGAGCGGCTCGGGGTTTATCTCGCCTTGCTCTTGCAGGCCAACGAGTCGATGAACCTCACGGCGGTACGCGACCCCGAGCAGGCGTGGACGCGGCACATCTTCGACTCCCTCACGCTCATGGGCATGCTCGCCGAACTCCCCGACGACTCGCGCGTGATCGACGTGGGCTCGGGTGGCGGGTTGCCTGGGTTGCCGCTCGCGTGCTGCATGTCCGGGCTTTCGTTCACGCTTCTTGAATCGTCGGGTCGCAAGGCCGCGTTTCTCACACGGGCCGCCGAACTGCTGCAACTCAGGAATGTCCATGTGGCCCAGGAGCGGGCCGAGATCGCCGGGCAGACCCGAGGCTCCGAGGGACACCGCGAGGTGTACGACGCCGTGCTCGCGCGGGCGGTTGGGCGGCTGAATGTTCTCGCGGAACTCACGGTTCCGCTCTGCAAGATCGGCGGTCGAGTTCTTCTCACGAAGGGCGCCCAGGCACCCGAGGAGATTGTTGAGGCGGCCAAAGCCCTGCACGAGTTGAAGGCGGTGTACGTCTCGACGATCCAGACACCCACGGGCCATGTCGTGGTGCTTGAGAAGTCGTCGGCCACCCCGCGTTCGTATCCGCGCGGCGACGGCGAGCCATCCCGCGTGCCCATCGGTGGCAAGCCCGAAACCAAGCCCGAATCCGCACACAAGGCCAGGCCCGCATGACTATGGCTGCCCGCGAACTCCTTGGGCCCGGTGGCCCAGTCGCGGATCGGCTGGGCCCGTCGTTCGAGTCGCGCCCCGAGCAGGGCGAGGTCGCACAGGCGATTTCCCGTGCGTTCGACGAGAAGTCGATCCTTCTGGTCGAAGCCGGCACTGGCGTTGGCAAGAGCTTCGCGTATCTGGTGCCCGCGATGCTCCGGGCGATCGCGGGTGAAACGGTCGTCATCGCCACGCACACAATCGCTCTTCAAGAGCAGCTCGTCAAGAAGGACATCCCGCTGCTTCGGGAACTGCTCGACCCCGCCGCCTCGCCCGATCTCACCGACGACGAGGACTTTCAGCGTGCGAAGATTCGGCCCGTGCTGGTGAAGGGTCGCGGCAACTATCTCAGTATCCGTCGCTTGCGTCAGGCGAGTCAGCGGCAGGACAAGCTCTTTGGCGACCCCGCCGCACGCCGATCGCTGCATGTGATTGAGGACTGGGCTGCCGAGACGCTCGAGGGGACGCTCAGCACGCTCCCGCCGCTGGAGAGGCCAGGCGTGTGGGACAAGGTGGAGAGCGACACGGGCAACTGCATGGGGCGCAAGTGTCCGACGCACAACATCTGTTTCTATCAGAACGCACGACACCGGCTCGAACGGTCGAATCTGCTCATCTGCAACCACGCGCTTTACTTCAGCGACCTTGCATTGCGTGCGCAGGACGTCGGCTTCCTTCCCAAGTACGACCACGTCGTGCTCGACGAGGCCCACAACGTCGAGGACGTCGCCAGCGAGCACTTCGGCGTCACGCTCACCGAGGGGCGGATCAACCACCTGCTGCACACGCTCCACGCGGGGCGGACGGGCAAGGGTTTCCTCCCGCACCTTTCGGGGCACACCACCGACGTGGCGCGCGTGGACGCGGCGATCAATCTCGTGGCCCGGGCCGAGGCTGCCAGTCGAATGTTCTTCGAGTCGGCGGTCGATCTGCTCCCGCGTCGGGGCTCGTCGTGGTCGGCCGAGCCGGGCACGATCCGTTACCGGCAGCCTGGGCTCTTGTCCCCCGATCTTGCGAACGCGATGTCGCAGCTCTCGCTTGCGTTGCATGGACTTCGAGACGCGGCGAAGAACGAGCCGGATCAGTACGAGCTGAACTCATACTCGCAGCGAGCCCGCATGATCGCCGAGGCTGCGGTGACGCTCGCGGAGCAAAAACTGCCGGGCTGCGCGTACTGGGTCGAGGCGGGCGGCGATTCGGAGCTGCTCGGAGGCCGGTCGCGGCGCGTTTCGGTCGCGTGCGCCCCCGTCGAGGTCGCGCCGCTGCTCAAACAGCACCTTTTCTCGCGTGAGCACAGCGTGGTGCTCACCAGCGCGACGCTGGCGACCCGGGCCCGCGCCACCGACTCGGGCGAGAGCAGCGAGCACGCCGAGACCGCGTTCAGCCACGCCATGACGCGACTTGGCTGCGACGCGCTCACCGAGCGAACGGTGCGGACGCTCCAGGTCGGCAGCCCCTTCGATTACGCGGCTCAGGTGCAGCTCATCGTCGACGTGCGTGTCGATGCCGCGAGCGCGGGCAGAAAGCCGCGATCGGGCGGGAGCGACGATGAGTTTGTGCCGCCACCCACCGGCGGATCAACAGCGTCGTACACAGACAAGCTCTCGGTGTGCATTCTGGAGCACGTCAAGGAATCCTGTGGCGGGGCGTTCGTGCTCTTCACCAGCTTCGCCACGCTCAACGCCGTCGCGCGGGCACTGCGATCGGAACTCGACGCCCTGGGGTACCCGATGCTCGCGCAAGGGCTCGACGGCTCGCGCGAGGAGATCCTGCGGCGATTCCGCGAGAACGATTCGAGCGTGCTGCTGGGTGCCGCGAGCTTCTGGCAGGGTGTTGATGTGCGGGGCAGGGCGCTGCGGAACGTCATCATCACCAAGCTGCCATTCGATCCGCCCGATCGCCCGCTCACCGAGGCGCGGGGCGAGCTGATCCGCCTGCGTGGCGGCAACCCGTTCATGGAAGACGCTATCCCCCGTGCTCTCATCCGCTTCAAGCAGGGCTTCGGACGCCTGATCCGCAGCAAGGAAGATCGCGGGCGAGTGGTCGTGCTCGACCCTCGGCTCGTCACGGCTCGCTATGGCCGATTGTTCATCAACGCGCTGCCGCCGGGCGTGCCGGTGAGCCGCGTCGATGGCCCGCTCGACATCCCGTAGCCGCTGGTTCAGCAGGGCGACTCGAACGCCAGCACGAAGTCGTCGAAGTCGAAGAAGTCGACGGCGGTGTCGGCGTTGAAATCCGCCGTCTTTCCCGCCGGGCACCCTTGCCCCTCAAAGCATGTCACGAAGGCGTCGTAGTCAAAAAAATCCACCGCGCCGTCGCAGTTGAAATCGCCCGCACACACCGCGAGGTCCCATGTCGTGCTCGAAACCGAGCCGCAGGGGCTCGTCACCACGCACGAATACCCGCCAGCACCCCGCCCCGCGTCGGTCAACGCCGCCGATGCGAAGGTGAGTGTGCACGACTTGCCGTCGGGCGAGGTTGTGATCGTGACGCCGGGCCTTGTCGCGACCGCGGTAGTTCCCTTGCGCCACGCGAATGCGAACGGCCCCGTGCCAGTCGCGGTAGTGCTGAAACTCGCAGATCCGCTGGGGCAGATCGATGCCGAACCGCTTCCCGAAAGTACGGCAGCCACGCAGGGCACGTACTCGATGCGCAGCGAGGGCCGCGTCCCTCCCGAGGTGCTCTCGCGGCTCGCAAACTGCCGCGCGGTCCCGCGCGCTGACTCGTTGTTGCGGATGAGCCATCCAAAGTTTGTCCCGGGGTTGTTCACCCAGCCCGTCACGTCGCTCACCATCCGCGTGGTTGAAGCCCACGTCATCGGGCCGCCCGTGCGCGAGACTCCCCGCGATGAGCTGACAGCAGTGTCAAAGTCGCCGCCCTCGTTCGCCCAGCTCACGTCGGGATAGAAACGCTTGTGCCAGTTCGCGTCGCCCGGCAGGCTGTTCGCGCCGCTCCCGCCCGAGGCCTCCGACTCACCCTCACCCCACGACGCGAGGAGGCGGTGCAGTTCGACCGTCGGGCTCGACGCACCGGAACCGCCACGAATGAGGCTCAGCGTAAGAGCGGCACTTGTGATCGTCGATCCCGGCGGGATCTGGCTGAGGTCGAAGCGCACGAGCCCGCGCTGCACGATGTCCGCCCGCGTGTAGGTGCGCCCGCAGAAAATCGGCCCCTTGCCGTTACTGAGGTCGAACGAAGGTGCGAGGTTGTTGACCAGGATGGTGGTGTCGGCTGCTGGTGTCACAGTCAGAACCTGGGGCTGGGCAACCGCTGTACCCGCCAAGGTTGAGAGAGCCGTTGCCGCGAGCGCACGAACGCCGCCGCAAACACAGGCTGCACGATTCCGCATAAGTCCTTGCTCCTCCGACGATTGTTGGCCCTCGAGGTCGCCGCGTGCGCACCATACCGCCCCTGGGCCCCTTCGTAAAGGGCGATTGTTCGATGTTTGGATGCCGTTCAGGTTTGTTCGGAAGATATTTGGGTAAGTGATCGGCTATGCTGGGGGCCATTGAGTCTGTGGGGCGTGGTCAGCCGTAACCGCCCCTGCCCTATCTCGGAGACCTATCTCACATGCTGGGCCGAATCTTCAAGGCGTATGACATTCGCGGGACCGTGCCGGACATGCTCAATGAGCAGATGGCGTGGCAGATCGGGTTTGGGAGCAGCAAGTTTTTGCTGCACGATGCGGCGGCTGCGGGTGACACTAGCCCGATGATGAGGAACGTGGTGGTGGGGCGCGACATGCGGTCGCACTCGCCGGGATTGGCTCGGGCGGTGATGCAGGGCATCCGCGATCAGGGGGGGGACGTGATCGATGTCGGGATGGTCGACACGTCGTTCATTTATTTCGCGGTGAATCATCTCGACTGCGCGGGCGGCGTGATGGTGACGGCGAGCCATAATCCGCCGAACTACAACGGGTTCAAGATCAGCAAGCGCAAGGCCAAGCCCGTGGGCGAGGCGTCGGGGCTGGCGGATGTCCGCAAGTACGCCGCGATGGTGGACAAACAGACGATGCAGTCGTCGAACGGGCGGTACGAGGCCCGTGAACTCTGGGTGGCGTACACGGAGCACGTTCGGAGCTTCCTGAATCTCTCGCCCGGGAAAAAGCTGAGGGTGGTGATCGACGCCAGCAACGGGATGGCGGGGACGATGATTCCCAAGATCTTCGGCAAGGAGTCGTCGCTGGGCGTGCCGCCTGGGCTTGAGATCATCCCGCTGCACTTCGACAACACCAAGGGCACGTTCGTTCACGAGCCCAATCCGCTGGTGGCCGCGAACATGAAGTGGACGCAGGAGGCGGTGCTCAGGCACAAGGCCGACGTGGGCTTCTGCTACGACGGCGACGCGGACCGGTGTTTCGCGGTGGATGAGAAGGGGCACATCGTGGGGTGCGACCACCTGACGGTGCTCATGGGCAAGTATTTTCTCAAGGATCACCCTGGGAGCGGTATCGCGTACGACCTGCGCTCGACCAAGGCGGTCGAGGAGGACATCACCAAGGCTGGCGGCAAGCCGGTGCGTGGCAAGGTCGGGCATGTGAACATGAAGGCGGCACTCGCGGAGCACGGGTGCATCTTCGGCGGTGAGCTTTCGGGGCACTTTTATTTCCGCGACAACTACAACGCCGACTCGGGCGCGATCGCGATGAGCGTGATTCTATCGATACTTTCGCAGACCGGGAAGCACCTGAGCGACCTCATCAAGCCTATTGCCCGGTATGTGCAGTCGGGTGAGATCAATTTCACTATCGAGGACAAGGACGGCGCGCTGGCCTCACTCAGGAAGGAATACGGGCCCGGTTCGGCGGCTGGCGGCAAGCTCGATGAGCTGGACGGTGTGACGATCGACTGCTTTGCCAAGCACGGGTGGTGGGCGAATATCCGAAAGAGCAACACCGAGCCGCTGCTGCGCCTCAACGCCGAGGCGAAGGACAAGGTCACGCTGGAGAAGGCGCTCGCGATGCTGTCGCCCAGGCTGGGGCAGAAGGTGGCTCACTGATGCGAGTGCGTGAGAGACGGAGAGACGGAGAGACGGAGAGACGAAGTGGGGGCGGATGCCCGCGGCTCTCTGCGCTTTGCTCCCCTCCTCGTTCAATTCGTCTCATTGTTTCTTTGTCTCTTTGTCGCATCCCCTATGACTCTCCATGAATTCCTCCAACATTGGAATCTCGTCGAGAACCCGTTTCAGGGCGAGGAGGCACGCACGGACCGGGTTTTCGGGCGGATGAACGGGCAGGGGGCCAAGGCTCTGTCGGTGCCCGTCAATCTGGGCGGCAACGCGGCGTATCACGCGGACTTTGATCGTGTGATGGGCGATTTGCGGGCCCCGAGTTCGGCCGTCGTTTTCGGCGAGAAGGGGAGCGGCAAGACGGCGATGCGGCTGCAGATCGCGGCGCGCATCCGCGAGCACAACGCGGAGAACCCCGACGCGAAGGTGCTGCTGATAGCTCACGATGAGCTGAACACCTTGCTCGTGCGGATTCACGAGCGGTACAACGGCAAGACACCGCTGGATTCGTTCCAGCGCATTCGTCTCGCCGACCATCTTGATGCGATTCTCGCGGCGGTCATGGGGCGGCTCACCGACGCGATGCTGGGCGATCCGCAGCCTGAAGCGTCGATCGAGCAGATGATCTCGATCGGTCCCGAGCCAAAGAAGGCTGTCCGTCGGCTCGATCCGGATGTGCGGCGTGATTTGCTGCTGCTTCAGGCGTTGTACGACCGCCCGGGGCAGGCCGATGAGCGCACGCGGCGACTGCGTCGCCGGCTGGGGATTCGCGTTTCGCCGGGTGACGTGGCGGCGCGTGTGCTGCTGGTCCTTTGGCCGCTCGCGGTCATTGCGTTTTACATCTGGTCGAAGGATCAGCCCGACGCGGTTCGGCACTCCGAATGGGTGAAGTGGGCGCTTATCACGGGGGCGGGCGCGTACGGGCTCATGCTCATTGCGTATCTTTCGCGCCGCGTGATTGCCATTCGTCAGATGGGCCGCCGGATGCGCAAGCAGATTCCTTCGGCGGGCCGCGGGTTTGCCAGTTTCGCCCGCTCGCTTGGCATGGTCGATGGGCGCACGCGCTCGCACGCGCCGACGACCGACGCGCCCGAGACACGGTACGCCCTGCTCGACCGCCTTCGCCGCGCGATGGTGTCGCTGTGCTATGCGGGGATCGTGGTGGTCATTGATCGCGTGGACGAGCCGCCGCTGATCAGCGGCGACATGGACCGCATGAAGGCCGTGATCTGGCCGCTGCTGAACAATCGGCTGCTGCAGCTCGACGGCATTGGCGTGAAGATGCTGCTGCCGATCGAACTCCGCCACGCGTTGTACAAGGAGTCCAACTCTTTCTTCCAGGAGGCGCGGCTCGACAAGCAGGGGTTTGTCGATCGTCTCTCGTGGTCGGGCGCGACGCTGTACGACCTTTGCAACAGCCGCCTGCGGGCGAGTACGAAGGCGGCGTCGGTGGGGTTGCAGCTTCCCGGGGCGGGCCTGAATCTGATCGATCTTTTCGCCGAGGATGTATCGCTCAACGATCTCACGGAGTCGCTGGAGCACATGCACCAGCCGCGGGACGCGTTCAAGTTTCTGTACCGGGCTGTGAGCGAGCACTGTGCGGCGGTCACGAGCCTGCAGAACCAGTGGCGGATTCCGCGGTACATCCTTGAGGTAGTGAAGAAGCAGGAAATCGAACGGGTGCAGGCGCTTTATCGCGGCATCAGGCCGGCATAGGTTCGGCTGTTTGAGTCGTTCGTGTTTACGTTGCTATCTCGACAGCTTTGGAATGCCTGCTTCCAGCGCGGCCACCATGGGCGGCAGATGAATACGCAGCACGCGCCAGAGCTTGTCGGGCAGGAGCCGGTCATACTCGTGGGCGATGATGTGCCGTGTGCCCACGATCTGACGCCATGGCAGTTCGGGA
>JAYVUC010000119.1:0-17832 GCA_043788295.1 Phycisphaerales bacterium | reverse complement strand
CTTGCGTCAACGAGTGGTGGTTCGGGGGCGGGGGCGGGGGTGGGGGTGGGGGTGGGGGTGGGAATGCCGGGACGGGTGTTCATGGAGGTGTTGGGGAAGGCTGAGGCTTCGGCGAAGAAGATGGGGGATCAGTACGTGAGTGTGGAGCACATGCTGCTCGCGCTCGCGGAGATTTCGGGTGTGGCAAAGGATGCGATTGAGGCGGTGGGTTCGAGCAGGGCGAAGATCGCCGAGGCGATCAAGACTTTGCGGAAGGAGTCGGGAGTGACGAACATCAACGATCAGAGCGCTGAGGGGCAGTACGAGGCATTGAAGAAGTACGCGATGGATCTGACGGCGCTGGCGCAGACGGGGAAGCTCGATCCGGTGATTGGGCGCGATGACGAGATTCGGCGGTGCATGCAGGTGCTGGGGAGGCGGACCAAGAACAATCCGGTGCTCATCGGCGAGCCGGGCGTGGGAAAGACGGCGATCGCGGAGGGGCTGGCGCAGCGGATCATCGGCGGGGACTGCCCGGAGAACATGCGGGGTGTGAAGATCATGGCGCTGGATGTGGGGCGACTGCTCGCGGGTGCGAAGTTCCGCGGCGAGTTTGAGGAGCGGCTCAAGAGTGTGCTGCGCGAGACACAGGCGGCGGCGGGGCGGATCATCCTTTTCATCGACGAGCTGCACACGATCATCGGGGCAGGGGCTGCGGAGGGCGCGGTGAGCGCGGGGAATTTACTGAAGCCGGCTCTGGCGCGCGGGGAGCTGCGGTGCATCGGGGCGACGACGCTCGACGAGTACCGCAAGCACGTCGAGAAGGATGCGGCGTTTGAGCGGCGATTTCAACCGATCTATGTCGATCAGCCGAGCGTCGAGGCGACGGTTGCGATCCTGCGCGGGCTCAAGACGCGCTATGAATCGCACCACGGCGTGAAGATTCTGGACGAGGCGATTCTGGCGGCGGCAAACCTGAGCAACCGCTACATCGCGGATCGCTTTCTGCCTGACAAGGCGATCGATCTGATCGACGAGGCGTCGAGCCGATTGGCGATTGAGATCGCGAGCGTGCCCGAGGAAATCGACCGGCTGATTCGCAAGAAGACGCAGCTCGAGCTCACGATCAACCAGCTCAGGATGGAGAGTGGGGGGGAGATCGCGCGGCAGATCGAGGAGAGCAAGTCGGAAATGAGCGATGTCGAGCGCGAGCTTCAGGAGCTGCGGTGCCAGTGGGAGCTTGAGAAGGCGGGATTGGGTGATGAGGGAAAGCTGCGGAAGGAGTATGACACGAGGCAGATCGCGTTTGATCAACGGATGGCTGCGCTGCAGGATCGGGCGCGGCGGGGCGAACGAGTGCCGGAGAAGGAGTATCAGGGGCTTGCCGAGGAGCAGGCGGCGCTGACGGCGATGAAGGCGAGGTTAGAGGCGACGGAGAAGCGTGTTGAAGGGGTCGGTTTGGAGAACCAACCGACGAGGACCGGCACGGCGAGCCGGACTACGCAGGGGGTACCCGGTTCGGAGAACCGGGCGACCATGAACGTGTCCACCAAGAAAGGCAAGCGGCTCTTGAAGCAGGAGGTAGATGCGGAGGAGATCGCGGAGGTGGTGTCGCGGTGGACGGGGATACCCGTGAGCAAGCTGGTGGAGGGGGAGCGCGACAAGCTGATGAAGATGGAGGAGGGGCTGCGGGCTCGCGTGATTGGGCAGGACCACGCGTTGACGGCTGTAGCGAACGCGGTGAGGCGGTCGCGGGCGGGGCTTGGCGACCCGAAGAGGCCCATTGGGAGTTTCTTGTTTCTTGGGCCTACGGGCGTGGGCAAGACGGAGACGACCAAGGCACTGGCGGACTTTCTGTTCGACACCGAGGACGCGGTGGTGCGGATCGACATGAGCGAGTATGGCGAGAAACACGCGGTGGCGCGGCTGATCGGCGCGCCGCCAGGCTATGTGGGTTTCGAGGAGGGTGGGCAGCTGACCGAGGCGATTCGGCGAAGGCCTTACAGCGTGGTGCTGCTCGACGAGATCGAGAAGGCGCACCCGGAGGTGTTCAATGTGCTTCTGCAGGTACTCGATGATGGGCGGTTGACGGATGGGCAGGGGCGGACGGTTGACTTCAAGAACACGATCATCGTGATGACGAGCAACTTCGGGAGCCAGCAGATTCAGGAGCTGGCGGCGGGCGGGGCGGAGGATTGGGAGATCGAGGCGTGCGTGCGTGAGCTGATGCGTCGAGGTCCTGGGGCGGCGGCTATGGAAGCGATCGGCAAGGCGGCGGGCGTGTCGCCCAAGGTGATCGAGGTGATGCAGAACTTCAGCGGGGGCGGATTTTTGAGGCCCGAGATCTTGAACCGCATCGACGAGACGATCGTGTTCCACCAGCTTCGCAAGGAAGACATGGGGCGGATCGCGGAGATTCAGCTCGGGCGCCTGGTGGAGCGGCTGGCGGATCGCGGGATGACTCTTGTGGTGAGCGACGCCGCGAAGGCGCAGCTTGCGAACGAGGGATACGACCCGGCGTTCGGGGCGAGGCCCTTGAAGCGGATTATTCAGGAACGTTTGGAGAATCCGCTGGCGACGCGGGTGTTGCGGAGCGAGTTTGGCGAGGGAGACACGATCGATGTCGACTACACCGGGGAGACGTTCAGGTTCGAGAAGAAATGAACCCGTGAGCGAGCATCATCGAACGGGCAAGCGTAGCTTTGTGTCATGGCAACCATCTTTCTCAACGGGCACTTTGTGGGCGCGGGCGAGGCGCAGGTTTCGGCGTTTGACGCCGGGTTGCAGCATGGGGTGGGGTTGTTTGAGACGATGACGGCGGTGGCGGATGGAAGCGGGGGCAAGCCGCGGGTGGTTGCGCTGTGGGAGCATGTGGAGCGGCTCAAAGTATCGGCGATTGAGCTTGGGCTTGTCTCGACATTGCATGCGGACGCGCTGGCTGAGGCGGTGGAGCGGACGGCGGCGAAGGAGGCGCAGACCTCGAAGGACACGGAGCGGTTTCGGGTGAGGCTGACGGTGACGGGTGGGGATATGAACATGCTGGGGCGGAGGACGTGGGGAACGGAAAGACCCGGTTCGGAGAACCGGGCCACCAAAGACCAGGCCACCAAAGAGCGAGCGACAGGGGACACACACGAGCCGACGCTGATGATTCACGCGCAGCCGGCAACGGTGTATCCGGAGGAGATGCTCGAGCAGGGCGTGAGGGCGACGATCGCGGACCTGCGGGTGAATCCACTGGACCCGATGCAGGGGCACAAGACGCTCAATTACTGGGCGAGACTTCGACAGTTGCAATTGGCGTCGGCGCGCGGGGCGGCGGAGGCGCTGGTGTTTCAGGTGACGAACCATCTGGCGGGCGGATGCGTGAGCAATGCGTTCATCGTGAAGGACGGGGCGATTGTCACGCCGATTGCGCGCGGGGAAGAGGTGGATGTGGGGGGCGGAAAGGTTGGCAGTGATGACGAAGCGGACGTGGAGCGGCAGAGTCTGGCCCAGGGGCAGATGCCGCTGCGTGTGGGTGTGATGCCGAGCCCGGTGCTGCCTGGTGTGGTGCGGCGGTGGGTGATGGACTGGGCAGCGGGGGCGGATGTGCCGGTGATTCGGCGGATGGTGACGATCGATGATGTGCTGGGGGCGGACGAGGCTTTCTTGACGAACTCGTCGTGGGGAGTACTGCCGGTGGTGGGCGTCGAGCGGGAGAAGATCGGGCTGGGGAGCGTTGGGCGGCTCACCGTGAACCTGATGAAGGCTTGGCGGGAGGTTTTGTCGCCTGAGGACGGGCTTTAGGGACTGCCTGTCAATTGCTCGTTTGGGCGTGTACGGGATGGATAAAGTGGCGTCAGCAGGCGAGCGAGAATCACCCTTCGGGCTGATCCCTGCCACCCAGCAATTGGAGCGATTGAATGGCGGACCCGGCAACCAAAGCACCGGCTTTCCTGCCCCGCGAGGAGCAGTTTGTCCATTTGCACTTGCACACGGAGTACTCGCTGCTCGACGGCGGGAACCGGGTGGACAGGCTTGTGGACCGGGTGGCGGAGCTGGGGATGAACGCCGTTGCGATCACGGACCACGGGAACATTTTCGGGGCGGTGACGTTCTACCAGACGTGCCGAGAGAAGGGCGTGAAGCCGATTCTGGGGTGTGAGGCGTATGTGACACCGCCGGGGAAGCCCAGGACAGATCGGACGTACAGCGGCGGAGGCGAGGGCGGGTATCACCTCGTGCTGCTCTGCGAGAACAACGCGGGCTGGCAGAACATGCTTGTGCTGGCGAGCGAGGCGTACCTGACGGGGTTTTACTACAAGCCAAGGATTGACCGTGAGCTTCTGGAGAAGCACAGCGAGGGGCTAATTGCGATCAACGGGCATTTGGGGAGCGAGATCGGCGACCATCTGCTGGCATTTGAGGAGAGCAAGGACGAGAAGTACTGGAAGCTGGCGGTGGAGAGCGCGGAGTGGCACAGGCGGGTGTTTGGGCCTGAACGGTTTTACGTCGAGATTCAACACCATGTGCGTGATCAGAACGCGATCAACAAGCACTTGATCCGGCTCGCGCGTGAGCTTGGGGTGCCGATCGTGTGTGACAACGACTCGCACTTCCTGAGGGCTGAGGATCACGATGCGCACGACACGCTGGTGTGCATCTCGACGGGCAAGAAGAAGCTTGAAGAGAACCGGATGCGGTATCCGGCCGAGCTTTATGTAAAGAGCCCGGCGGAGATGCGGTCACTGTTTGAGCAGTATGGCGAGGCGGGGCGCGAGGCGATCGAGAACACCATTGTGATCGCGGAGCGGTGCCATGTTGAGCTGCCGATCGGGAAGAACAACTCACCGATGGTGCGCGTGCGGGTGCCCGCGGCGAATATACTGCCAAAGGCCGATGACAAGAAGTGGGGCGGAGATCTGACGGCGTGGTACAAGGCGTACTGCGAGGCGTTCGAGGTGGTGCCGTTTGCGACGATGCCGACGGCGGCGGAGATCGCCGAGTCGAAGACCGAGTGCGATCGTGCGCTGCGGATGCTGGCGGAAGCGGGGTTTGTGTGGCGGTATGGGCCGACCGAGCCCCCGGCGCAAGCCGGGGGGGGCGTGGGGACCGCCACAAACATCAACCTCCCGGCTGGCGCCGGGGGCTCTGAAAGACGCACGCGGCTCGAGCGTGAGCTGAAGATTCTGGCTGACAAGAGCATCTCGGCATACTTCCTGATCGTGTGGGATTTCGTGAACTGGGGGCGGCAGCGGGGGATTCCGGCGATCGCGCGTGGTTCGGGCGTGGGAACAATGGTGGGGTATGCGCTGGGGCTCTCCAACGCGTGCCCGGTGCGGTACGGGCTCTTGTTCGAGCGATTCACCGACCCGGACCGGACCGAGTATCCCGATATCGATATCGACCTGTGTCAGGACGGGCGCGGCAAAGTGATCAACTTCGTGCGCGAGAAGTACGGGCACGTCGCACAGATCATCACGTTCGGGACGATGAAGGCGCGGGCGGCGATCCGCGACGTGTCGCGCGTGCTGAACGTCTCGCTGCCGGTGGCAGACCGCATCGCCAAGCTCATTCCCGAGCAGCTCAACATCACGCTCGACGAGGCGATCGAAAAGGAGCCCGAGCTCAGGGGTGTGTACGACGGGCAGTCGGGCGCACTATCGAAGATCAACGACAAGCTGTCGCCCGATCAGTCGATCGACGCGGAGACGGCCCGGAAGCTGATCGACAACGCGCGGACGCTGGAGGGGCAGGCTCGCCACGCGGGTGTGCACGCGGCGGGCGTGATTGTTTCGACGAGGCCCTTGAACGAGATCGTGCCGCTCTATCGCCAGAGCGGGAGCGAAGAGAACGAGATCGTGACGCAGTGGGACGGCCCGACGTGCGAGAAGATGGGCCTCTTGAAGATGGACTTCCTGGGCCTGCGGACGCTCTCGGTCGTTGAGCGCGCAAAGAAGCTGATTCGTGAAGGCCTCAATGACGAAGAAACCTTCAAGGCGGTGGGGAGAGCGCCTAAAGATGGAGGGCCTCACCCGCTCGATCTTGATCGCCTCGCGTACACCGACCAGAATGTTTTCGAGATGTTCCGCCGCGGTGACACCACCGGTGTGTTCCAGTTTGAATCAGATGGCATGCGTCGGCTCCTGCGCGAGATGAAGCCCGACCGGCTCGAGGACCTCATCGCTGCCAACGCGCTCTTCCGGCCGGGGCCTATGGATCTGATCCCGGACTACAACCAGCGCAAGCACGGCACGCAGGAGGTGCCGCATGTACACGACGTGGTCGATCAGTACACGGGCGAGACGTACGGCGTGATGGTGTATCAGGAGCAGGTCATGCAGATCGTGCATGGCCTGGGCGGGATCAAGCTGCGCGACGCGTACACGCTCATCAAGAACATCAGCAAGAAGAAGCACGACAAGATCGACAAGGAGCGGCCCAAGTTCGTCGAAGGGGCGCAGAAGCAGGGGCTGAGCGGGCAGGCCGCGGAGGAGCTGTTCGAGCTGATCCTGAAGTTCGCGGGGTATGGCTTCAACAAAAGCCATTCGACGGGATATGCCATCGTCGCGTATCAGACGGCATATCTGAAGACGTATTTTCCGAACCAGTACATGGCGGCGTTCCTCACGTTCGAGAGCCAGGCGAACAAGGCGAGCGAGTGGATTCCGTACCTTGAGGACTGCAAGAAATGCCGCTTTCTTGAACCCTTGACGGGCAAGGTGGTGCGGACGGGCGTTGAGGTGAGGCCGCCCGACATGAATCTATCGGACGCTGACTTCGCGGTGGTGTTTGAGCCGGGCGAGGCACGGACGGCACGCAACGGGCACGTGCGATTCGGGCTAAAGGGCGTGAAGGGCGCGGGCGACAAGGCGATCGAGGCGATTATTTCGGAGAGGCAGGGGACGACTGGCAAGCCGCGAGCGTACGCCAATCTGTTTGACTTCTCCGAGCGAGTGATGTCGCACGGCATGGGAATCATCAACAAAGCGACGATCGAGTCGCTGATCAAGTGCGGGGCGATGGACTCGCTGCACGGCAAGCTCGCGCGGGCAGGCATGATTGCGACGATCGAGCAGGCGGTGGGTGCGGCACAGAAGGCGGCGTCGGACAAGGCGAGTGGGCAGGGGGCCCTCTTTGGCATGGGGGGGAGTGGGAGCGACGCGGGCAAGCCGGTGGCACCGGGGGCGACGAGTCTTGCGAAGGCGACGCCTTGGGCCGAGAGCGACGCGTTGAAGCTGGAGAAGGAAGTGCTGGGGTTCTATGTGTCGAGCCATCCGCTGGATCAGTGGCGGCAGTGGATCGAGGTTTTCTGCACGGGCAACACGCAGAGCGTCAAGACTGCGGTGCAGGACGAGCGTGTGGTGATCGCGGGGACGATCCAGGCGATCCGCACGATCATCGCCAAGAGTGGCAGGAGCGCTGGGCAGAAGATGGCCCCGATCGTGATCGAGGATGCGGTGGGACAGTGCGAAGCGATGCTGTTCACGGATCAGTTCGCAAAGTACGGGCACCTGTGCGAGATCGACAAGCCCGTGTTTGTGCTGGGGCGGGTGGATTTGAAGCGCGGGGAGCCGCAGATTCTGGCGGAGAAGCTGTGCACGATCGATAGCGTGCCGCTCATGCCCGGACGACTTCAGATCATCGTGGATGAGACGCGGCTCAACGGCAGCGCGCCGGCGGCCTTGCGGCAGGTGGCCGATATTTTGTCGCTGCGGTCGAGCCCGCCGACGGTGGTGAGCAAGATCGGATCGGCTGTGGCGGTTGGGGCGGGCCGAAACGGCAGCGCGAATGGGCACGCGAACGGCAGTGCTAATGGCAACGGAAATGGGCACGCAGCGGACACGGCGGGTTTGTTCCCGATCGAGCTTGTGATCGCTACAGAGGATCAGTCGGCGACGCTCGCGCTGCCGGCGGCGATGAGGCAGGACCTGGATCCCGCACTCGTGGGCTCGCTCACCGATGCGGTGGGGCTGGGCATGGTGCGGGTGGTTGGGGGCGTGTCGGTGGAAAAAGAGCAGCCTAAGTGGGCGAGCAAGCGGAAGTACGATTCGGATTGAGCGCGAAGACTCAGAAGTGACTCGCTTTGGAGAAGTAGGCCACCAAAGAGTCCCGGTTCGGAGAACCGGGCCACCGCGAACCGGGCCACCTGAAAGGCGGCTATGCACGAGCCGCGAGGCGCATGACGTGGGCGTACTTCGCGGTGGCGGCGGCGATGGTGAACTCGCGGTCGAAGAAGGCGCGGGCGTTTGCGCCCTGACGATCGCAGGCGGCGGGGTCGGCCATCATCTCGCGGATGACTTTAGTCAAAGCTTCGACATCGCCCACGGGTGAGAAACGCCCCGAGTCGCTCGTCTCGATCATCGTGCGCATCTCGCTTTGCGGCTCGGCAAGGGCGAGCACGGCCTTGCCCACCGAGAGCGTTGAATAGAGCTTGCTGGGGAAGCTGATGCCCTCGATGCCCGTTGCGATCGTGACGAGCGAGGCGTCGCACGCGGTGAGCGATTCGGGAAGCTGCTCGTAGGGCACGTATGGCAAGAGAAGCGTGTTGGTGAGGCCGCGACGTTTGATCTCATCTGCGACCCAGGGCTTTTTGCCGCCCGCACCGATGATGACGAGGCGGAACGGCTTGTTCTTGAGCTCTTCGGCGGCGCCGAGCGCGGTCTCGAAGTCGTAGTAGAGCCCGATGTTGCCGGAGTAGAGGACCGTGAAGGGCTCGATGAGCCCGTGCTCTTTGGCGAACGTGCTCTCACGCTTGGGCTTGGGTTTGAGCATGTCGGCGTTGGCCCAATTGTGGATGACGTGGACGCGGGCGGGGTCGAGCCCGTAGTGCCGGCAGACGAGTTCTTTGGCGGCCTCGCAAAGAACGATGGTTTCCTTCGCCCGGCGGTAGAAGAAGCGATTGACCCCGTGCCAGGTCTTGTCGATGAAGCCACCGGATTTGATTTTGCCCATCCACACGACGACATCGGGGTAGGCGTCGTGGAGGAGCACGACGTAGCGGTGGCGGCGGATCAGGCTGACGACCGCGCCGATGATGGCGAGGAAGGGCGGGTTGCTGGTGTACAGGAACACGGTGTTCCTGGTGCGGGCGAAGAGCATGCGCAGGCCGAGGTTGCCCATGAAGTTCACGATGTTGGTGAGGCGGCCCAGGAGACGGTCCTTGCTGAACCGGGTCGTCACCATCCGCGTAATCTCGACGCCTCCCACGATCTCGTGGGCGGGGGCGGGCTGCCATGTCTCGGGCGGGCCATAGCCGGGTCGGCAGGCGATGACGCGGACGTCGAGGCATTGGCGGGCGAGCTCGAGGGCAAGCTCGTGGAGGAGCTGGCCGGTCGAAGCGACATCGGGGACGTAGTACTGATTGAGGATAACGACGCGAAGGCGGTCGGTGGAAGGGCTGGCGGGGTTGGTTTGGGGATTGGTCGACATGGTTGTGTTTCGAGCAGATTGGTGTGTGTAGATCGGTATGATACGAACGCAAAGCCAACCAAACTGCCCAAAACCCCGCGTACGGTTAGGCCGGGGGCGGAGATCGTGGGTCCACGGGCCGATAGTGGGGGATTGACGGGCTCTGGGTTGGGGCGAGGTGTGGGGTGGGGATTTGGTACGCGCATGGCACAACCGCTCGACATTGTGAAAGCTGGGTGGGACGGGGCGAGGCCCAAGGTCTCGGTGGTGATTCTCACGCTCGACGAGGAGATCAACATCGCCGAGTGCGTGGAGAGCTGCGCGTGGTGCGACGACGTGCATGTGCTGGATTCGGGGTCCAAGGACCGCACGGCGGAGATCGCCAGGTCGCTTGGGGCGAGGGTGTGGTACAACAAGTTCACGTCGTTCGGCGAGCAGCGCAACTGGGCGATCGACAACATTCCATGCAAGCACGAGTGGATCTTTCATCTCGACGCCGACGAGCGGTTCACGCCCGAGCTGGTGAACGAGATCGAAGGGCGGCTGGGCGAGAAGCCGCCCGAGGCTGGCTTTTATGCGGCCAATCAGGCGATTTTCATGGGCGAGTGGATCAAGTGGGCGAGCGGGTACCCGACGTACCAGATGCGACTGTTTCACCGAAAGCGCATGCGATTCGTCGATCACGGGCATGGGCAGCGCGAGCAGTCCGGCACGCTGGTCGGGCGGCTCGACTGGCCCTATGTGCATCATAGTTTCAGCAAGGGGCTCGACGACTGGTTCCTGCGGCACAACCGGTACAGCACGGCTGAGGCAATCGAGATTTTGCAGAGCACGACGTCGCGGCTTTCGGTTTTCGCAGGACTTTTGTCCACCGATAGCGTGGAACGGCGTCGCGGGCTCAAGCGGCTCGCGTATTGGATGCCCCTGAGGCCTCAGCTTCGATGGCTTTACACGGTGTTTCTGCAAGGCGGGCTCTTTGACGGCTCGGCCGGGCTCTTGCACGCCGATCTGCTGGGGATGTATGAGCGGATGATTCAGATCAAGCTGCGAGCCCTTCGGATGCAGGGCGGGACGCGGAACCTGCGCTTGGAATCCGGGAACGGCCCGCCATCGAGCGCGGAGGTCGCGCCGGCGCTCATGGTTCCCGGCGCGCAAGGTGGTGAGGCACCGATGGTTCAAGCGGCACAGGCCATCGCTCTGCCCTTGCCGCCGCACCCGGCACCGCAGTTGCCTGTTCAGATTTCGTTGCCCGCGCCGAGGGTCGAGGCGATGCCCGTGAGCCGCGAGCCCGATCCGCCGTCGGAATCGCACGCGTCGCAGGAAACGCTACCCGCAACAACGCCGGGACGAACGACGTGGTCACGGCGGCAGAATCTGGTGCGGGCGGTGTGGATGCTGCTGGGGCAGCCGATTTTCCGAATGACGTTCCACAACTGGTACGGCGTGCGGTCGAGAATTCTGATATCTTTCGGGGCCAGGCTGGGCAAGGGCGTGAAGATCAGGCCGACGGTCCGGATCGACATCCCGTGGAATCTGGATATCGGCGACGACGCGGTGGTCGGCGATTTCGCAATTTTGTACGCGCTGGGGCCGATCACGATCGGTCCAAGGTCCGTGGTGAGCCAGTACTCGCATCTGTGCGCGGGGACACACGACCATACGAGCCGCGATTTCAAGCTTCTGAGGCCTCCGATCGTGATCGGGTGCGATTGCTGGATCGCCACCGACGCATATGTGGGGCCTGGCGTGGTCGTGGGTGACCGGGCGATTCTGGGGGCGAGGTCCAGCGCGTACAAGAGCATGGACGCGGACACGATCTACGCGGGCAACCCGGCCAAGGCGATCAAGAAGCGGGAGCTCGAGCGCGTGACGACGGGGTGAGTTGGAAGATGCACCACAAGAGGCACAGAGACACAGAGAAGGAATCGAGGAAGGCACGGATGGCGGATCGCTCGCCTCCACATCGCCACTTGCTCGCTCCTTTTTATCTTCCGACCTCTGTGTCTCTGTGCCTCTTGTGGTGAATCTCTTCGGGTGTTCACGAAACAACCCCCGCACGAGCCGGGGGTTGCGTTAGAGCAGATTGAACTGTCAGATTCAGCGGCGACGGCGGAAGCACAGGGCGCCCAGACCCGCGAGGGCTATGGTGCCCGGCGCGGGGATGATCTGATCCTGCACACCACCGGCGGACATCACTGCAAGGTCGGTCGCGCGAGGGCCCGAGCCGTCGAGCGAGGCGAGATAGAGATCGGCAAGGGCCATGGCGGTCGCGTTGTCATTGGTGAAGAGCGCGTTGCCTGTGCCGATGCTGCGGGGGCCTGTCGCGGAGTTTTCGTAGACAATCTCCCAGATGGAGAGCTGCATCGCGGTGGCGCGGTCCGCCGAGAGGGCCGAGCCGAACGAGGGGCTGTAGTAGCGACCGAAGAGCTCGTTGATGAGGTCTGCCTTGGCCAGACCCATGCCACCGATGCTGTCGGTGCCCTGGTCGAGCGAGACGACGTTGTAGTTGTAGCTGCCGCCGCCGCCGATGTGCTCGGTCAGCTCGCAGCAGAACGCCATGAAGTCACCCTGTGCGCCGGCGTAGTCACCGCCCGTGCGGGTCCAGTTGAAGTGGCCGGCCGTGCCCGTACCGCCCCAGTTCGCGCCGCTATCAAGGCTGAACGAGCCATTTGAGCCTGGGCTGACGTTATTGAAAGTGGCGGTAATGACGCTCGCGTTGGCGGCGCTGGCGATCAACGCAGCCCCGACCAGTCCAGACAGAAAACGCATGTCTCTCTCTCCTGTTGCGAGTCAATGACAGCACAAGACGGCCAACGGCACCTTGCCACGGCGTCACCTCGATGGGTGCCACAAACTTGTGATGTCAAGACCCTCTCTCTCAAACTCCGGCGGAGGCTGTCGCGGAAACAACAACCCCGTCAGCTGCATTCTACCAGCGCAACCCGTGTTGCTGCAACAACATTCGCGTCAGGCACGAGCATGTTCCCGACGAAAGGCTGCATTTTCGGCACGGTTGTCAATTATCAGACGAGCAGCAGCACCCGAAACGTCCGGGAAACAAAGGAACCCCGCGAAGGCGCGGGGTACTGAATGAATCGGGGTGAGGTATTGAGCAGGACTAGCAGCCGATCTCGTAGGCGGCGACAAACTCGTCGTAGTCGAAGAAGTCGACGGAGGTATCGTTGTTGAAGTCGGCGGTCTTGCCGGGGGGGCAGACGCCGCCCTCGAAGCAGGTGACAAACTCGTCGTAGTCGAAGAAGTCGACGGCGCCGTCGCCGTTGAAGTCGGACGCGGGCGGTCCGACGGCGACGGTGACGAATGGTGCGCACACGGAGTTGCCACAGGCGTTGGTCCACCTGGCGTAGTAGTTGGTGGTGACGGACGGCGAGGGGATGGTGAGCGGCGAGCCCGTGCCGACCAATGTTCCGCCGCAGGTGCCGGAATACCAGTTGAGCGTGGTGCCCGAGCCACCGGTCGCCGACAGCGTGATGGAGCCGGTGTCACCCGGGCAAAGCTGGAGACGGTCGGAGGTAACCGACGAAGGTGGCGTGGCGGCAGGGAGAACGTTGACGCCGATGGAAGCGCACGAGCTGTTGCCGCAGGTGGTCTCCCAGCGAACGAAGTATGTTGTGCTGGCGGTTGGCGAGGCGATGACAAGGGGGCTGCCGGTGCCGACGAGGGTGCCGCCGCATGAGCCGGAGAACCAGCGGGCGGTTGTGCCCGAGCCGCCGATCGCGGTCAGGTTGATATCGCCGGCATCATCAGAGCAGAAATTGGTGCGATCGGTAGTGGCCGAGGATGGGGCCACGGGGTTGGGCGTCAAGGTGACCACCACGGACCCGCAACTTGCGCTGACCTGACTGTCGCTCGTGCGCCTGGCGCGGGCGAAGTAGGTCGTCGTCGCGGGGGGGGTGACCACGAGCGGGCTACCGGTGCCGACGAGTGTTCCGCCGCAGGAGCCCGTGTACCAATCGACGACCTCGCCCGCACCGACCGTGGCGGAGAGCTGGGTTGTCTGCGAGGGGCAGACGCTTGTTGGGTTGGCGGTAACGGCGGTGGGGGTGTTGGGCGGGCTGGCGTTGGCGAGGATGCGGAAGTTGACGTTGGAGACGTCGTAGAAGATGTGCGATGAACCACGAACCATGATGCGGCACGCGTTGAGGTTCGTGCCCGTGCTGGGCAAGGTGACCACGGCCGAGCCCGAGTTGGGAACAGCAGAGGCAAGGACGTTGGGGAACGTGACCCCACCGTCGATCGAGAGCAAAACATCGACGTTTGCGCAGTTCACCGGTGCCGCGGTCGTGTTGGCGACGTTCCACGTCACGGTGGTGTTGCTGTTTCCCGCGATCGAGACGACCGTGTTTGGCGCGGTGACGGCGAAGGGCCCGGCCGTGGTGACGACGGTGATGACCCTGTTCGCGGCGGTTGTGAAAGTGCCCCCCCCGCCGGCCCTGTTGTCGCGGACGGTGAGGCGGAAGTTCAGCGTGCGGTTGGTCGCCGGGTACATGTCGCCGGCAGCCAGGGTGCCCGCGACGACATTGGCGAGGGGGGGGAAATACTGGGTTGGGCTGGCGACGGGAACGCGCGGGCGGAAGATCGCGCCGGTGCCCGGGTCGGTCGTGGGCCTTGCGTGTTGGACTGAATCGTGCTGCTCCCACTCATAGGTGATCGCATCGCCGTCGGGGTCCGAGAAGGTTGCGGGGGTGAGGAAGAAGGGCGTGTTGGTGGGGATCGTGAGGTTGGAGCCCGCCGTTGCGGTGGGCGGGTTGTTGGTCGTGGCGAAGGGCGCATCGCACCCGCTGCCGCCGCCCGAGGCGGTGAACGAGTTGATGATGGTGATGGACGAGTGGTGGAAGTACGGATCGGAGTGGGCCTGGATGTCGTCGGTGCCGCAGATGCCCGCGTAGCACATGACGGTGGAGCCCGACCCGATCTCGTAGAAGTTGCCCGAGCTGCCGTTGCCCGCGCAAGCACCAACGACGCCCGCGAAACAGTGGGGGGCGTTGAACTGGTGGCCCATCTCATGGGCGACGTAGTCGATGTCGTAACTGTCGCCGCGCGGCGAGGACGAGCCCGTGACACCCTTGGCCTTGTTGCCGGCTGAGCAGACGACGCCCAGCTGGGCGATGCCGCCGCCGCCGGTTGAGAAGACGTGCCCGATATCGTAGTTTGCGCTGCCGATGTTCGTGTCGATCGCGGTCTGGTTCTGGCCCAGCATCGCGCTGCCGTTGTTGTCGGTGTAGGGGTCGGTTGCAGAGTTGGTGTAGATGATGGCGGTGTTGTTGATCAGGTTCAGACGGACGGCCAGCTCCGCCTCGTACACCTGGTTGACGCGGTTGATACTCGTGACCATCGCGGCCTGAGCGCGGGTCTTTTTCTGAGTGTCGGTATCACCCGCCAGTGCGAAGACAGCCGTGTACTCCGCGTCGGCAGCCAAGGCGAGGCGATATTCGCGACGAGTGACCACCACCCGATCGCTGATGCCTCCCTCGCCACCCTCACCTACCGGCACTGGATCGCCCGTGGCGTCGCAGTGCCAGATCGGAGCGTCGAGCTTGACGTAGTCGCGTTTGAAATAGCTCGTGTAGAACGTCGAGTCACCTTTGGTGTACGGGTCGACGTACCACGCGCCGTCGAGCGTGAAGACCTGCGCGTGGAAACCCTCGGGGGTCTTGTCGAAGCGGGTCGTGGCGTATGGGTCGTCGATGCCCCAGCCCATGTAAGTCTTGATGTCGGGCCGGGCGGCCGCAAAATCGGGAGTCATAATGGGGGACTCGACCACGTAGAAGCGCTCAAACGAGCCGTCGGGCCTGGGAAACCAGACGACGACGGGCGCGATCTCGTCGGGGGTGCCTTCGAGGGGAACGCCGCGGAGCGCGTCGGCCAGTGCCTGATCGTCAAACATGAGCACCTGTCCGAAGACCGGGCGGATCCACGGGGTGCCGTTCTGCACGTCCGGGGGCATCTGGTCGAGCTGGGACCAGACCCCGTCGCGAGAGACATGGTCGATGTCCGCGTGAGCACCGGCGGCAAGAATGGTTGCTGAGGCAAGACCGATCGAGAACAAGCGTCCGAGCATGGGGACCTCTGAATTGTTTGGACCAACCTGGAAATGAACATCGGGGCTTCGGCGGCGAGGGGCAACCCAACCTCGAAAGATGCGGCAAGCCTATCGGAAATCACGGGGAAGAGCAATGGGGAAGTCGTGAAACACGCGAAAGTCGAGTCCGGGGATGGCTTTGGGACACACAAAACGTGTTTGGCGTTCATTTGGCATTGCGGCGGCGGGCGCGTGCGGTTAGTCTGCCCACATTGAACCCCAGCACCGGAGCGATCTCATGAACCTATGGCGTTTGCCGTTCCTTGCCGGTTCGGCCTGTCTTGCAACCTTCGCACATGGTGACCCAACGGTGGTCCCTTCCCCGCTTCGATTGGCGTCTGTTCGTGCGACACCGGGTGTCTCGCTCGATCTGGACCCCTCCGCCCTCGCGGCGTTGCGGGAAGCCGACGAGGCTTTGATTCCCGACTTTGTGTTCGCGGACGGCACAACCGGGGCGGTGCTCGTGAGCAGGTCACGGGTGCTGAGCGATGCCTCGCGTGTTGTGGTGATGACCGCCCAAGGCGAGCGGCCCCTTGACATTTCGGGGATGACGCTCGTCTGCGGGTCGCGGCTCGACGACCCTTCGGTGAGGGTTGTGCTGAGCTTTTCGGAGGCGGGCGTCAACGGTGTGGTGCTGGGTGCGGATGGATCGCAGCAGATCATTTCGGGGGGCCCGGGCGGGATGTTCGCTCCAGTGATTTTTGATCCGCAGACGCTACCGGCCGGTGCGATCAACTGGCTCTCGATGCCTTGCGGGACCGATCACCTTCCAATTCCGCCCACAACTGGCCAGCACGCGTCATCGGGACCGGGTGATCGCGGGGTCAATTGCCGGGCCGCAACGCTGGCGATCGAGACGGACTGGGAGTACACAAGGGACATTTTCGGCGGGAACACCGTGGCGGCGGCGCAGTACGCCGTCACGCTGATCGCGGCGGACTCGGAGATCTATTTCCGCGACATCGGGGTGCAGCTTGGTGTGGGATACCTGCGCGTCTGGGCGGGCGACACCGATCCCTATTCAACGACCAACACGATCGACAGGCTCTTTGAGTTCCAGGACTACTGGAACGCGCACGAGACTGGTGTGCAGCGGAACGCGGCCCACATTCTCTCGGGTGTTCGCGGGAGCTATGGCGGCGTCGCGTACCTCCCTGGACTCTGCCAGGATCAGTACGACTACGGGCTTTCCACGTATCTCAACGGCTCGTTCCCTTACCCACTCGGCGATCACAGGTCGCAGAACTGGGATCTGAACGTGACCGCGCACGAGTTGGGCCACAACTTCGGAGCGCCGCACACGCACGACCTTTCGCCTCCCATCGACAGCTGCGGGCTGGGCGACTGCTCGCAGGCTGCCCAGGGCACGATCATGTCGTACTGCCATGTCTGCTCGGGCGGCGAAGCGAATATCGCCCTGACCCTTCATCAGCGGATGATCAACGAGAAGGTGCTGCCCTACATCAATAACGACGCGCCGTGCACGCTCGACGCGAGCGGGATCAGCGTGACCAAGGCACCCGCCTCGGTACACGTCGCGGTCGGCTCGTCCGCGACTTTCCAGATCGCTGCGGTAACCGCGCCGGGCTCGTTGGCCTTCCGATGGTACAGGGACAACGTCCCGATGAACGACGGCGGGCGATTCTCGGGCACCCACGCGGCGACGTTGTCGATCTCAAACGTGCAATCGGTCGACTTTGGCACCTACGCGGTCCACGTCACGGGCATGTGCGGCACGGAAACCCGGACGGCGATGCTGATGTGCGTCGCGGACTTCAACAGTGATGGGGCGGTTGACTTCTTCGACTATGACGACTTTGTCGTCTGTTTCGAGGGCGGGTCGTGCCCTGCGGGCGCATCGGCGGACTTCAACGCCGACACGGCGGTCGACTTCTTTGACTATGACGACTTTGTGGTCGCGTTTGAGACCATGTGCTGACGCAAAACCGGTCCCGGACCACCGCAGGCTCGAACTTCGCGGACCAAGACCCCGATCGGGGCTGTGTTTGGGCTGCGCGGGGGTGACGGGTAACGAACTTAGTGAAATCGGGGAACTTTTTTCTTGCCTTTTCGCGGGATTCGGCCATGCTGTTGTGTGGACGGTGAGGGCGAGCTTCCGTGCCTTGCGAGCTGTACCGAGTGCGACCAGATGAGGACTGAGAATGCGTTCACAAGATCGGCGAGGAATCAAGACCCTGATCGGACTGGCCGGGATTGCGGCGGCAGCGTGCCTGGTGCCCGCAGCCCACGCGGGCGGGACCGGCGAGAACGCGATTTTGATCATCGACCCGAATGATCCGGTCTCGATGTGGCTGGGCAACTACTACAAGAACGCGCGGTCAATCCCCGACTGCAACGTG
>JAYVUC010000118.1:0-32562 GCA_043788295.1 Phycisphaerales bacterium | reverse complement strand
CACCGATCCAAAGTAATTCCGATCACTCGACACCGACAGATCACACCCGGGGCAAACGCCCGACGGGACACACTCAGGAGCTTTCGCCGTGCGACGTTTAGGGCTTTATCTTCTCGCGGGAATCGTTCTGGTCTTTCTTCTCGCGTACACGATGACGTACACCGTTCGCTTCACCGAGGCGGGGGTGCGAACGCAGTTCGGCAGGGTCAGCGCGACCGAGACCTCGCCGGGGCTCAAGTTCAAGCTGCCCTACCCCATCCAGTCGGTCACGACCTACGACGTGCGCGAGCGCGTGACGCAGGTGAGGCTGGAGACGGTGCAGACCAAGGACAGCCGGCAGATTGTGGTTGAGTCCTACTGCATCTGGAAGGTCAGCGATCCGCTGCTTTTCTTCGGGCGGTTCAGCAACTCGGGCCCTCGCGCGGTCGATCACTTCCGGGCCGCCGACGAGACAGTCAAGAGCAATCTGCGCAGCGCCCTTGGCGCGATCAGCAAGTACGAGTTCGCGGGGTTCTTCAATCCCGATCCCAAGCTCGACGGGCTGGCCGACCTGGAGAACGAGGTGCTCAGGATCCTTACCACGGCGACCGGAGCCGCGCCGGTCGAAGCCGCCCGCCCCGAGGCTCGTGGGAGCGCGTCGCTGGCTTCGGTGGGCATTGAGGTGACCGACGTGGGGATCAGCCAGGTCGTGCTGCCTCAGGAGACCACCAACAAGGTGTTCGAGCGGATGGCGGCGAGCCGGGATCGGCTTGCAAAGAAGATCACATCGCAGGCCGAGGCCGAGGCGGTCGGAATCATCAGTCGGGCCAGCCTGGACGCCAATCGCATCGAGTCGTTTGCCAACCAGCTCGCAGCGGAGATCACCAGCAAGGGAGATCAGGAGGCTCAGCAGTTCTATGAGCAGATGAAGGGCAATCCGCGGTTGGCGGTCTTCCTGACCGAGGCTCAGATGCTGCGGGACGCGTATGGACGAAAGGGCACAACGCTCGTGCTGCCCTGGAGCCTGCCCGGCTTTAGACTCCTGGACCCCAACGCGGCGCAGAAGGTTCTCAAGAACGGCGAGATCGTCGCGCCCCAGATCAGCGCGCCGCCGCCGCCGGCAGCTCCGGAGGCGCCACGATGAACGGCAGCAACCCGTTGTTCTCGCCCGACGCTCCTGCGGGAGGACCGCCTCCCAGCCCGGGACGCCAGCGGGCCTCGTCGCTGAGCCTTCGTTCCGGTGCGGCAACCGACCTGTCGCCCAGCGCCGTCGACGGGCTTGACCCGGCGAATCAGTCGCTCGCCGACGCTCTGCGCGTCACGCTCCGCATTGTGCAGGGGGGGATGCTTGTGCTCGCCGGGCTTTTTGCGATCAGCGGCTCGCAGTCGGTGCGCGAGAACGAGCGCGGGGTGAAGCTCATGTTCGGGGCGATCGTGGACGGCAACGTTCTGCCGGGGCTTTCTATCAACCCGCCGTATCCGGTTGGTGAGTTGATCCGTGTCGACTCGGGCCAGTCGGAACTGAAGCTCCATGAGGAGTTCTGGGTTCACGTCGCAAACAAGTCTGAAATCGACCACCCGCTGGATCAGCTCCAGGTGACGCAGAACCTGACGCCCGGGCAGGGTGGATCGACGATCACGGCCGACGGAAATCTGGCGCACACGCAGTGGAAGGTGATCTACAAGCGCGAGGACGCGGCCAAGTGGGCGACGAACGTGCTGCCGGAGACCGAGCGGCTTTTGGTGAAGTCCGCGGTGCAGCGCGGGGTGGTCCACGCGGCGGCCAAGATAAACATCGAGGAACTGCTCAAGCAGACCGGTGGCGACTCGGGCACGCTCACAACGCGTGCCAAGTTGATTGCTCAGAACCAGCTCGACCGCGCGAAAACAGGGATCGTCATCCAGCAGCTGCTTCTTGAGAACGCGATACCGCCGTTGTTCGTGCGGCAGAAGTTCAACGAGGTGCAGAGCTCGGTTGCTATGGGGGCGAAGCTGAAGGAAGACGCCGAGACCAAGGCCCGGAACACTCTCAACGTGGTTGTGGGCGGGGCGGACCGCCAGATCCGTGCTCTTCTTGCCGAGTATGAGCGAGCGGTCGAGGCGCCCGCCGGCTCCGCGCCACCCGCCGGCGCACGCACGAAGGAGCAGGTCCTGGTCAAGATCAACACGCTGCTTGGCGGAAACGCCACCGAGATCGACGGCGTGTTGGTTGAAGGGATCAAGTCTGGCAGGGTGGCACAGATCATCACGACCGCGAAAGCGTACAGCACCGGAATAGTGACGCAGCGAGCAGCCGAGGCCCGGCTTTACGCCACCAAACTCACGCAGTTTCAGAGTAATCCCGAGCTCTTGATCGCCAACGAGATCGCGTCGGCGGTCAACGAGTTCCTGGGCCGGCAAGACGTGCAGCTCATGGCGTTGCCCGGCGGGACGAGCTACATCAACATCATGCTCAACCGCGACCCCGAGATCATGAAGGAAATCCTCGCGGCCCAGCGTCTCGGCGAGGGCGCCAAAGCGACGATTCGTCGTAACGAGATGCTCGAAAAAGATGTGCACAAGCCCAAGGAAAGCACCGTCACACCCGAGACCTGATCGAAAGGACCCAATGCTCTCCGCGACCGACCGCAACTCGCCCATCGTGGTGTGCCAGCAGCTTACCCGGATCTTCCGCGACTTCTGGATGAGGCCCCGCGCCCGGGCTGTCGATTCGCTCACGTTCCAGATCGACCGGGGCGAGGTCTTCGGGCTTCTTGGACCCAACGGCTCGGGCAAGTCGACCGCCATCAAGATGATCCTGGGGCTGCTCCGCCCCACCTCGGGGCGGGTGGCGGTTTTCGGCAAGCCGCCCACCGACGTGGCGACCAAGCGTCGCATCGGCTACCTGCCCGAGGAGTCGTACCTCTACCAGTTCCTCAACGCGCGCGAGACGCTCGAGTACTACGCCAAGATTTTCGAGCAGGATTACCGCACGCGCGAACGGCGCATCGACGAGCTGCTCGACATGGTGGGGCTCCAGGGGGCGCAGTTCCGACCTGTCCGCGAGTATTCCAAGGGTATGCAGCGGCGCATCGGACTCGCCCAGGCACTCATCAACGACCCCGAGTTCCTCATCCTCGACGAGCCCACCACGGGCCTGGACCCCATCGGCACGCGGCAGGTCAAGGACCTCATCATCGAGCTGGGCCGACGCGGAAAGACGATTCTGCTGTCAAGCCATCTGCTCGCCGACGTTGAAGACTGCGTCACGCGGATGATCGTGCTCTACGGCGGGCAGAAGCGCGAGGAGGGCACGTGCGAGTCGCTGCTTGAGATCCGCGAGCGCGTGCTTATCGAGAGCGAGCCGCTGGATGACGACACGATCGCCGAGATCGACGCGGTCATCCGCCGCCGGACCGGGGGAGACCGCCAGATCCTGGGCGTCACCCGCCCCAGGCAGAAGCTTGAGGAGCTCTTTCTCAGCATCGTCGAGAAAGCCCGAGCCCAGCAGATCAACACCTCGGGAGCCACGCACGGCGGCGAAACCGCGTCCTTCCTCAAGAGCGATCAGTCGGCGGAGCTGGTCAATCGTCTTGTGGCCGCTGGCGACATACCTGCGCCAGTAGCCGCCGCAGCCCCCGTGATTCCAGCAACAGCCAAGGGTCCGGACGTGAGTGTCCTGGACTCGCTCACCAAGCCGGTGGCTGTGGTCGAGCAAGCCAGGCCTGTCGCGCCGCCCGCTCCACCCAAGGACTTTGACCGCTCGATCGTCGATTCGCTGCTGGGCGGCCAGTCCGGCCAGTCCGGCCAATCGGGCGAGAGCCCCAAAGGACCCAACCACTGATGTGGCGTGATTTTTACGGCAAACTCGATCGCGTCCAGAAGGCTCGCGGCTTCAAGATCATCGCCTCGATCGCGATCGTGCTGCTCGCGCTGGGTGGGTTCGTCTACTACTGGCTCGCCAATCCCGCCGTCGCCATCGATGCCGCGCCGATTTCACAATCAGACGCGGCGCTCGCCCAGGGGCTCTCGCCAGAGGAGAAGGCCAACTTCAAGTCCGAGGTGGAGCGCTATCAGCGGTCGGTCGCGCAGCTCATGGCCGGGCAGACAGACAAAACCAGCGTCGCAGTAGGGTGTGTCGCCGCTGCGGGGATCGTCGTGGGCGCGATCTGGCTGGGGCTCGGGCTGACGCTGGGCCTGTTCGCCCTCGCGGCTGTTGCCGTGGTCGCGCCCCTCGCCGCGTTCGCGTCGACGCGTGACTGGTCGAGGCTCCTTGGCGGGGTGGCGTTGCTGGGCGCGGTGTTCGTCGTGCTCATGCGGCTCCTGAGCCTCGCCTACTCGGGCTCGCACCCGATCCTCTCGATCGCCAAGAACACGCTCGCCGAGGCGGTGCGGCTCAAACTCTCCCTGCTCTTCATCGTGATCCTGCTCTTCGCAGTCGCCGCGTTGCCGGGAATGCTGAATCCAGGGACACCCCTTCGGTATCGCGTCCAGTCGTTCCTTCAATACGCGACGGGCGGGTCGTTCTGGTTCATCGCGGTGCTGATCGTTCTGTTCAGCGTCTCGACAGTCGCCACCGAACAGCGCGGCAAGGTCATCTGGCAGACCATGACCAAGCCCGTTTCCTCCGCCCAGTACATTCTTGGAAAGTGGCTGGGGATCGCGGGTTTGGCCGCGGTGTTGCTCTCAGTCACGGGCGTGGGCGTCTTCTTTTTCGTCGAGTTCCTGCGGTCCCAGCCCGCCCACGGAGAGATCGGACCGTTCAAGACCCGCGAGGGCGACGGCCTCTCCGAGGATCGCCGATTTCTGGAGACCCAGATCCTCGCCTCGCGTGTCGTGATTGAGAACGATCCAGTCGATCTCGCCGCGAACGATCCCGCGCGGTTTCGGGAGGCGGTCGACGGATATCTCAAGGAAATCCACGACGCCAACGCCGGGTTCGATCCAACCGACCCCAAGAACCGCGAGGATGTCGCCAAAAGCCTCAACATGCAGCTCGAAGGGGCGTACCGCGCGGTCGAGCCCTCGCAAGCGTGGAAGACCTACACCTTCAAGGGTCTGGAGGAGGCCCGTGACAGGTCGATCATGCTGACCTTCCGCTTCAAGATCGACTCCGGGAGCAACCGCCCCGACGTGACGTTCAAGATCACCTTCGCATTCGACCGCGTCGGGTTCGTTCCGTGGGATTGCCCCTTAGGCCAATACCAGACCATCACGCTCCCGCCCAATGTCATCCGTGAGGATGGCACACTCGCTGTGGGCGTGATCAACGGTGCGTTCATTGGCGACAGCCTGCGCCTCAACGCCGAACCGTTCTCGTTCCCGAAATCCGCGCTCGCTATCTCCTACTCCGCGGGCAGCTACCGGCTCAACTTCGCCCGCGTCGTGTTCATCCTCTGGGTCAAGCTCGGGTTCCTGGCGATGATCGGGGTCTGTGCCGGGACGTTCCTGAGCTTCCCCGTCGCGTCGCTGGTCGCCTTCACGGTCTTCATCGCCGCCGAGAGCACCGGGTTCATCCAAAAAGCCCTGGATGTCTTCGACGACATGGACAACAAGGGCAACATCGTCATATGGAAGTGGGTCGTTGTCCGCATCGCCGAGACCGTTTCGGGTGTCTTCAAGCTCTACGGCGACCTCCAGCCCACATCGAAGATCGTCGACGGCGCGCTGCTCTCGTGGAGCCAGGTCGCCCTGGGCACCACCGTGCTCGCCGGGGCGACGGGGCTCATCTATCTGCTCGCCGTCGCCATCTTCCGTCGCCGCGAGCTGGCGATCTACTCCGGGAACTAGCCACACGTCGGGGAACGACCCACTAACCCCGCAGGAGCATCAGGCCTTGTACCGCGACACCATCAATCAGCTCATCGCCGCCGCGGTCCTCGCGGTCGGCATGGTCGTCTCGGGCACTACGGCGGTGCGTCTCTCGGTTCTTGCAGCGCGGCACAAGCTCGTCTACACCACAACCGCAACCGAGGGGCAGCCCCCGCAGGTCGCGCTGGGCATCGCCATGGGCGCGTTCCGCGGCATCTTTGTCAACCTGCTCTCAATGCGGGCCGAGGAGATGAAGGAGGCGGGGCGCTACCACGAGGCGGTCGAGCTCTCCAAGGCGATCACCACGCTCCAGCCCCGCTTTCCGCGTGCGTGGACGTTCCACGCGTGGAATCTCGCGTACAACATCTCCGTCTCGACACAGACCAACAGCGAGCGCTGGCGCTGGGTCAACGAAGGGATCGAGCTTCTGCGCGATCACGGGCTTCGCGCCAACCCGATTGACCTCCACATCCACAAAGAGCTCGCCTGGATATTCCTCCACAAGGTCCAGGGCGTCACCGACGACGCCAACATCTACTACAAAAAAATGATCGCCAAGGAGTGGCAGACCGTGCTGGGCGCGCCGCCACAGTTCGATCCCGGCGTGCGCGACCGCGCCAAGGCCATCGAGCGTTACGTCGCGTGGCTCTCGCCCGTCGCCGCCTCCCCATCGACGCTCGAAGCGCTGTACGCCATGGAGAACGGGGAGCTTGTGCGCGATCTGGTCGCAAAGCTCAAGGAACTCGCGCTCCCCGAAGAGCTGGGCAGCTACGAGTTTCTCACGCGGTACGAGCGGGACCGCGCCGTTGCCCGATCGTCGCGCGGCAAGGCCTTTCTGTCGATGTTCGGCCCCAAGAACAAGGCCTTCCAGGTGCTCGTGGACGATCCCGCCCTCGCCAGCGCGTGGCCCCCTCTCCTGGCCCACTTCCGCGCTCGACTGCTCCGCGAGCACTACAACATGGACCCCGACGTCATGGTCCGCTTCACCCAGAAGTATGGGCCTATCGACTGGCGCAACCCCGCCGCCCATGCGCTCTACTGGGCTGCCATAGGCGTCGAGAAGGCTGCGTCCAGGGTCGAGGAGCAGAACTCCAAGGACTTCGACTTTGTCAACACCGACCGCGTGGTCATCCAGGCGGTGCAGGAACTCTACCGCACGGGCACCGTGTACGTCGACTACCTCGCCCTGGTCACGCAGGGCGATGGGTACTATGTCGCCGACGTCGAGCCCAACTTCGTCGAGGTCTATGGCAATATCCTCGATGAGATCCGCGAACGCAGCAAGGTCGACAACCTCTTCACGCGCGGGTGGTCGTTCTATTCCGCCGGCTACGACAACTTCCTGCGCGACGCCATCCGTTATTTCTACCGCCGCGGCGACATCGCGCTGGCCGAAAAGTACCGGCACACATTGTTGACGTACCCCGGAAAGAATCAGAACGATCCCGAGCGCGACCTGAATCTGTCGCGCCCGCTCGAGGAGTTCGTGCAGATGGAGCTGGTCGACCGACAGAGCTCGCCCAACGTGGCGATCTCCGAGGTCAACTCGTCGCTCCTGGGTGCGTTCTTCGCGCTGCGGCTTGGCGACGACGAGCGATTCAAGTCGCAGATCGAGTACGCCCAGCGGTTCTTCCTCTACTTCCGCGAGAAACAGGCCAAGTTCACCGCCGTCAACCCCGGCGACGCCCGCATGGACGTCCTGGGTGACAACTTCCCAGACCTCGCCGGAATCACGTTCGCACGCCAGCTCCAGATGTGGCCGCTCGATGACGCCCGTACGGCGTACAACGGCGCGCCCGACTGGCTCCGCCAGTACGCGTTCAGAGTGATGAAGCAGATCCACTCCGAGGGGCTTGCCAAGGAAATCGCTCTGGGCGGCAAGAAGTTCGAGGAGATGTTCCCCGAGCCGCCCGGCATGGACGCCTTCGTCGCCGCGGTCAACGAGCGCATGCGCATCAAGCAGCTCAAGTCGCACGACTCGACCAACGACCTGCGATAGCGGACGCTACAGCCCGCACATCGTCCGCAGCGCCTTGTCGATCTTCGCCTCAACGGGCATGACGCTCAGCCGCGCCTGTCGCACAAGCGCGAACGAGGCAAACCGTGCGTCGCCTTTCACCATAGCGAGCGTCGCGGGCGTCCTGACGGGGCGCACCGGCACGAGCTGCACCACCGCGAACTTCGGCTCGTTCTTGGCGTTACGTCCGGGCTGGGCGGGGTCTTCGTACGCCCCTTTGGTGACCTTCGCGAGCCCCACGATCGCCTTCTCGTCGCCCGTGTGATAAATCAGCACCTCGTCGCCGGTTCTCATCGTGCGCAGATGGTCCAGAGCTGCGTTGTTGCTCACGCCCTCCCACACGCAGCGCTTCTCGCGGGCAAGATCGGCAAAGGAATACGTGCCGGGTTCTGTCTTGAGAAGAAACGTCGCCACGCTCAACGCTCCTCGTGTGCCGCCCCGACATCGATGACCGAGATTTCACGAGTGCCCGCCGCGGTGGTTCGTGCGACCGTCAACCGAGTTCCGTCGAGCTCGTATCGAAGCTCGACACGCTGCGAGCCTGTTGCGGTCTCGATCCTTGCCGAGACGGGCGAGCGATCAAGAACCCGCCAGGCCTGTGCAGCATCGGCAGCCGTCGCACTGGTCACCGCGACCAGCGCGCCAGTGACAAGCGACACTCGCGCCGTCGCCTCGCCGCTATCCAGAATCAGCATGGGCTCCGTGCTCATCATCCGCCGACCGGTTGTGCAGCCAACGTCTGGGCTTCTGCTTTGAGCCGCTCTTCTTCCTTCTTCTTCGCCTCTGCCGCAACCGTCGCGTCGTCGGCGATCACCTCGTCGCACGCCGACTTGCCCTGGCAGCACGAGGGCACGTCACCCGGCAGTGTTGCATTCGAAGTTGCGACCACGCCCGAGTCTTCGCTGCTTTGGCACATCCCCAGCGGGCACCCGGTTCGGGCAAAGTTGACCGCGCCCACCGTCGCCGCCGCCACACCAACCGCCGCCGCGATGAGGCCAAACCGTCCTTGACACGCACAACTCATGGCAGATCTCCTTGTTCTTGGTATTCCGGCACGCCTGATGATAAGGCTACTCGGACCTTGGATGCCAGCACAAGCGGTTTGGTTCGGGAACGAGCCTCAGGTTTGAGTCGGCGGATCGATCAACCGATACATCCGACACACACCGCAGATTCCTTCCCGATCGGTCCGAGAATCCGTATGAGCACCTCCGACCCCGCCATCCCAACTTCCCGTCACGCTTCGCCGGGCATTCCCGCTCTGGCACCGAGCTTGTCCGAAGATCTGACCACCGCGCTGCAAGGCGTGGAGCACGGGCTCGCGCAGATTCGCCGGATGTACCGCGAGGCCGACGAGGCCAAGATGGCTCTGGCATCGCACCAGGTCGAGCTTGAGCGAAGGTCCGTCGAGCTCAATGGGATCGCATCGCAGATCGAGAGCTCGCGCGAGGAGCTTCGCTCGCAGCGTGAGAGCCTTGAGCGGCGTGAGCGTGAGACCGGCGAGAAGTCCACCCGGGTGGACGCCGATCAGCGTGCTCTGGATGAGTTGAACGAGTCGATGCAGAAGCGGTCGGTCGAGTTCGACGAGAGGGCAAACCGGGTCGCGGAGGAGCAGCAATCGCTTGGCGATCGCGCCCGCGAGCTGGGGGCCCGTGAAACGTCGCTCGCGTCGGCGCTGGAAGAGCTGCATCGCCGCGAGGAGGCGCTGGCCGAGTCGGGCCGCACCCTGCACACGCAGACCGCGGAGCTTGGCAAGCGTGCCGAGGCCGTTCGGCGCGAGGAGGAGCGAGTGCGCCGCGAGCAAGGCGACACGCAGTCGCTGCGGCAATCGCTGGCGGCCGCCCAGCAGCAGGCCTCGCAGACGATCAGGGCATTGCAGGACGCCACGTCGCGGGCCGAACAGGCCGAAGAGGCTGCGCGTGTGCTCAGGAATGAGATGGAAGAGCTGCGGTCGCAGCAGCAGACGTTTCTGGACGAGGCCGAACTGCGGTGCCAGGCCGCCGAGGAAACGCTCGCCACTACGCGGGACGAGCTGCGCGTGAAGCAGGAGGCCGAGACACGGCTCGCGTCGTCGATCGCCGATCTGAGATCGCAGCTGCAGCGGGCAACCGAGAACCGCGCGGGACTGGATCGACAGCTTTCGGAGGCGCGCGAGTCACTTGCTGCGGCGCGGGCGTCGGCAGCTGTCGAGCCTGCGGCGACGGTGAATGTCGCGGCGATAGAAACCAGGCTTGCGGCCGCGATCAACGCGGAATCGTCCGCTGCCCGGTCCCTCAACGAGCGCACGAGGGAACTGGCCGACGCGAGGCTCGTCATCGACGACCTTCGGCTTCAGCTCGAACAGAACGCCGCCGATACGACCGAGCTTGAGGGCATCCTCGATCAGCTCCGCGACAGGCTGCGAACGCAGGCCGCCAAGGCCGAGGCGTACGCCGCACAAGTCCAGCACCTCGAAGCCCAGCTTCTATCGAAGAACGACACACGGGACGCGCAAGTAACTCTTGCAGCCCCGTCGATTGCCGATCCTGTCCGTGAACCCGCCATGGCGATCCTGCACAACCCGGCCCTGGTTGATGAGTTCAACCGTTTGCGCCGGGGCCGGCTGGGTGGGATCCGCAAGCACCTTCAGAGCAAGGAAGCGAAGGTTGCTAAGGCGAGCGAGGTGCTTGCCAAGCGCTACGAGCAATGCGAGCAGGTGCTGTCGCTGAGGCAGGACGTGCTGACCGCCAAGCGTGCGGTCGATGTCGCCCACCATCGCATTGCGTCGGTGCAGGCCCGGTCGCGGGCTGCCTCGTCGATCTTCTTCGGCGTTTGCGTGCTGGCGATCATCGGGGGCCTGAGCTGGATTGTCGCGGGGCAGGTTGCGCCCGAGCAGTTCCTGGCCAAGGTGACCATCGCGGCCGAGAACCGAGACCGCGCGCTGAGCGGCGGGGAACTTGGCGAGTGGCAGTCGTTCCACGAGGCTCTCATCAAGGATCCGCGGTTCCTGCAATTCGCCGCGGGCCGCATGGAACGCCAGGGCATCGCGACGCTCTCGACGCCCGTCACGCTCAAGGAACGGCTCGACCACGACCTGGCGGTTCAAGCCGGCAAGCCCGGCGAGCTGACGCTTGAGCTCAAGGGCCACGGCGTCTCAAGAACCGAGCGAGAGCTGCAGACGCTGGCGATCGCGGTGCAGAGCCAGGCCCGTGACTCTCAGGGCACGCGTGTAGACGGCGCGAACACGATCATCCGAGACCCGGCGAAGGCGTCGGCAGACCCGATCCAGAGCGTGCGTCAGGAGTACGCGGTGGTCATCTTCGGAGCACTCGCCCTCGTGGCGGGCATCCTGGCGTTCATCATCTGGCATCGCCTCTCGCAGGCGAAACTCAGGTTTGAGGCTGGTTCGGGCATGGACGCGACCGAGGACGACGCCCGCTGGCCCATGCAAGAGCGCAAGGTGGCATGAACGGGCAGAATGGGGCACAAAGAAAGAACCCCCGGCATTTGCTCGGGGGTCTTTGCTTTCAATCGGTGCAGTCGCGGCGTTGAGATCAACCCATCCGCATCAGGATCTCACCCTCGCTCGCGGGTCTGCCGGTGGGTGCCGCGACCAGCGCGAGGCGACCGGGGCTGGTGTCGCCCAGCGTGAAGGTGATGGTCTCGAGGCTGCCATCGGAGTTGAACTCGGTGAGCTGCTTCTCGATCTTTCCGGCGGCGTCGAGCACCACGAGCCGCAGCGAGCGGTCCTTTCCGGCCGGGACCGACTGGCAGTAGAGACGAGCCTGTCCTTCCCACTGTGGACTTGTGAAGATCGAACACTTGCCCGGCAATTGTGCCGAAGTGTTGGTGAGCACAAACCGACGGGTGTCGTTGGAAAAGAGCTGCTCGGAATAATACTGGCGATCGAACCGCGCGATGAGCTGGCGAGCCCGCTCCTCGCGTTCAAAGACCAGCATCGCGGCATCGCCCGCGTGCTGCACATAGACGAACACGCCGCCCACCACCATCGAGGCCGTTGCAAACCCGATCGCCGCAGCACGCCAGAACCGATGCACTCTTGTCACACGAGCCATCGGCAGGGTCCGGGCCAATCTCTCATGGCCCATGTGTTCCACGGGTTGAACCGGCTCCTCGCCGCGGGCCGCCCGAACTGCCGCCAGGATGCGGTCGAAGAGCCCGGGCGAGGGCTCGCCCGGAGGGAGCAGCGTCTCAACCTCGCAGAGTCTTGCCTGCTCACGGCGCAGCTGCGACTGCAGCGCGGGCGGGGCAGCCCGGAACGCGCGATCGAAGGCCTCCCGCTCCTGCTCGTCGAGCAGCCCCAGAGCGTCCAGTTGTGCGTTCTCGATCAATTCCTGAATCGTCATATCGTCAATTCCTCGTTGGTCCTCTCCCGCAACCTCGTCAATGCTCTGCTCAGCGCCGACTTGATCGTGCCCAGAGGCGTGTTGAGTTCCTCACCGATCTGCCTCAATGTCTGTCCACCAAGGTAAGCTCTCTTCACAACCGTTCTCTGCAGTTCCGGCAACGCATCGATCCTCTTGAGCATTGCCGCCAATCGCTCCTGTCGTTCGGGGCTCGCGGGGCTCAGTGCTATCACAGGTGCGGGTCCGGTCTGAGACTCGTCGAGCGTGCCGGGCTTGAGCCTCGATCGCGTCCTGCGCATCCGATCAACTAGCTGTCGCCTTGAAATCAGAATGACCCAGGTCACCAATGCTGCGCGTTTGGAGTCGTACCGGTGAGCAGTCCGCCAGAGACGAACAAAGATCTCCTGCACCGCGTCTTCGGCGTCGCTCCGCGAAGGGGCCGCCTGCAACGCCATCCGGTATACCAGCGAGCCGAATCGTTCGTAGAGAGTGGCCAGTGCCTTGTCGTCGTTGGCGGCGACCCGGCCCATGAGGTCCAGATCCCGCTCGGCTTGACCCTCTCGCGATGCCATGCCCGTCCCGCCAGTCGTACAGATTCGAACTCACGCGAAGCTTCACGTCCTCCCCGCGTCGGTAGCCCCGACGCCAACAGAATATCCGATCCCCAAGGTCAGCGGCGAACAACATGCCGGACGAGTACCTATTCGCCGCCAATCTCCGCTTGGTTCCCACGCTTTCGTCATTTCATGTGGAAGCCTTGTCGGCGCGGGCATGTTAGTACGGTATTTGTACGTATTTTTGACCAGGTTGCAGAGAATTATGAGAGATTGGTCAATTTTGGTTTACAGGAGCAACCGAAACAATTATCATAAGCGGGCATCGAATACCGGACGGCCTGTGGAGCTTCTCGTGGGACACCAGAAGACCATCATGCGGATGTGTTTCACTGAGCATTCACTTGCTCGTGCTCGGATGGGCGCGCGGTCGCCTCGAGCGCGGGCGTTCACCGCCATCGATCTTCTCGTTTCCATGTTTGTGATAGCGATCCTCGTCGGCCTGCTCATGCCGACGCTTGGCACTGCCCAGGAGTTCGCGCGTCGCACCGTGTGCAAGTCGAATGTCCGCCAGATTGGATTTGGCCTCTCGTCGTACGCCGACGAACGCAAAGGGTTGCTTCCGGCGAGCGTGTTCAAGCCCGAGGTTGCGGTGGGTCTTCGGCCCTCGTCAAACTCGCCAGAAATGATGACGCTCCGTATCGGGGTCGAGGAAGCGGTGGGTCACGGCGTCAGCCCGAACTGGGATGGTCTTGGCCTGCTCCACGAGGGTGGGTTTCTGCTCGGGCCGCGGGTCTATTACTGCCCTTCATATAGCGGCGACCATCTGTTCAGTACCTACGCACGCGAGTGGGGGGAGACCGACAAGACAGAGATTATCAGCAACTACCAGTTTCGCGGTTCGGACCGCAACGGCAATCGCCGCCTGTTCCAGATCGAGCCGCTGAAAACCGCGCTGGTCTCCGACGGGATGCGCACGCTCTCCGATTTCGGCCACAGGCGCGGGTGCAATCTGCTGCGGGCTGATTTGTCGGTTGAATGGTTCGGTGATTCCCAGAATCACATCGGTGCCCTGTTGAAAAACGGCACCGACGATCACGCGCTCGTTGATCCGATCTCACTCGACGAGGCTTGGAGACTGATGGACACGCCGTCCCCCCAAGATTGACCGGGCGGCATGTCAACTGATGGGCACCCGATAGTGGACCGTTCGAGGTCATTCGCGCTATCCTCCTCGATATGAAATACCAATCTCCTCGGTTTGCCGTCGTCGCCCGCCCGTCTTTCGTGATGGCCATCTTCGCCCTTGCGATGGGAACACACGCCCAGGCACAGGTGTCCCCCGATCGGCTGTATTACGGCATCGACCGCGAGGTGCCGATGACCGTCAAGATTCCCGACAGCAAGAAGGGCGATGCTGCAATTCAGCTTCTGGAGCCTGGCACCGCCAAGGTGCTGGCGACCGCGCCGGTTGCCGCCGGGTCGGTCAATCTCGCGACACTCTTCCCGCAGATATGGACCGACAAGTCGCCCAAGCTCGTGTACGCACAGCTTGTCGTCGGCACCGAGGCGATCGGTCCGGCGGTGGTGCTCCAGCCCATGACCAGCCAGCCCAGGGCCCAGTCGAACGGCCGCGGCGTGGTTTTCCCCGAGCTTCCCGAGATGGCCAAGACGTACAGCGGGATCCGGGCGTATGCCGACAAGCACGTCGTCGTGGAAACGACCCTGGGGTCGATCGAGATCGAGATTCGGCCCGATGTCGCGCCCAACACCGCGTGGAACTTCCGGCACCTGGTCGAGGGCGGGTTCTACACCGACATCAAGATACATCGCATCGCCAAGGACAACGGCCAGGGGCAGCCGTTCGTGATACAGGCGGGCGATCCCAACGGCACGGGCTCGGGCGGGCCCGGATACCTCATCGACCTTGAGAAGTCGAACTTGCCGCACGACTTTGGCATCGTCTCGATGGCCCGGACCAACAGCCCCGACACCGGCGGCTCACAGTTCTTCATATGCCTGAGCCGCGAGGGCACCGCGTTTCTCGACGGCCCGTATTGCAGCTTCGCCCAGTGCGTCGCCGGAGCCGACACCATCACCAAGCTCGGTTCGGTCGAGACTGTCGCGGGCAGCGACACGCCGGTGAACCCGCCCGTGATCAAGTCGGCCAAGCTCGTCGATGCCCTGCCCTATGGCAAGGGCCCCAAGACGGTGACCAGGTCCGGGGCGGACACGAAGACCGAGCGGTGATTCGGCAAATAGGTTTGAATGTCAAATGAGCGAGGCTTCGCGGACGATCCGCGAAGCCTCGATTCGTATAGGAAGTGTGAGCTTTCTTACCGACGACGACGGGCCATGCAGAGGACGCCCAGGCCCGTGAGCAACGCCGAGCCCGGCGCGGGCACGAGCGTGGGGCCGGTGCCGATGGCGACGATGTCGGGCCCGTTGAAGCCGGCGGCCGACTCGAAGCGGAAGCCGATGAGCCCGTCCCAGCTGTTCTCAAGGCTGATGCCCACGCCCTTGACGGACTGCGCACCGGAGATTTCGAGCGAGTCGAGCGTCCAGCCTGTTGAGCCGGTGGTGCTGCGCAGCATGGTGATCGAACCGGTCAGGGTGTTGTCGGCGTTGATGCCCCATATCTTCAGGTCGCTGTTGCCGCCGCGCTCCAGGATTGCCAGCTCGATGGTGCTGGAGTTGTTGTCGCTGTCAAGGCGGACGCCCGGGGCGAAGCGCAGGTCCATGACGTAGGTGCCGGGGTCTTCGCCGTCGATGATCCACGACATGTTCTTGTAGCCGTTGAACGAGCCGAAGACCTCCGAGAGCTTGCCCGTGCCGTTGGCCTCGCCTGAGAACGCCGTGGCGTTGTCAGCGCGGTCGGGGTTGCCGGTGTAGATGTTGCCACTGGAGTTCATGTCGCGGCGGATGGCGTCGTTCCAGCCGTAGGACGCGGTGGTGTTGGTCAGACGCCCGTCGCGCCAGTTCGTGAAGTTGGAATTGCCCCAGGCGTCGGTGGAGCCCGAGAAGCCAAGCGTTCTGAGCTCGCGGTCGCCGCCGTGCATGATCGAGCTGGTCTTGCCGGCATCAATGGCGTGGAACGTCGGGGTAGCCAGGGCTGCGGACGCGGCACCGGCCGCCAGAATCGTCGTGATGATCGCTTTCATGGTCTCACTCTCCTTGCGCTGTTTCGAGCGGGCGTCGTCCCCTCGCCAGCAAACTACACGCGCAGCAGAAAATCGCCAGCGATCAGGGATAGTTGGGCGACAGCAAGCCACCGGGAGCCATTGCGACCATCAGAGTCGTCACACGAGACCCGATGCGGTCCCGTAATCGTCGCGGCGACACCACAATCCGGAATGGAAAGTTCGGGCGGTTGGGCCCTGTGGGGGCTCTTGGGCCTACCCTCCCCGGCCATGCCCTCTATCACCATCAACGGCAAAAAATGCGACTTCACCCCGGGCCAGACGATCCTCCAGGTCGCCAGCGCGAACAACACAGTGATTCCGCAATACTGTTATCACGACGGGCTGTCGATCGTCGCCAGTTGCCGTATCTGTCTCGCTGAAATCTGGGCCCCAAACGCCAAGACAGGCCAGGTCGAGCCGCAGATGGGCGGCAAGCTCCAGCCTACATGCCAGACACCCGCCGCCGACGGCTTGGTCGTCTACACCGACAGCCCCAAAGCCGTCGCGAACCAGAAGGCCGTGATGGAGTTCCTGCTCATCAACCACCCGCTCGATTGCCCGGTGTGCGATCAGGCGGGCGAGTGCTTCCTGCAGGACTACAGCTACGACTACGGGCGGGGCGTGAGCCGCTTCGAGGAGCAGAAGGTCAAGCAGCCCAAGAAGGATCTTGGACCCAACGTCCTGCTCTACAGCGACCGGTGCATCATGTGTACCCGCTGCGTGCGGTTCACGCGCGAGGTGACGGGCACGAGCGAGCTAATGGTCGCGGGCCGTGGCAACAAGGAAGAGATCGACGTGTTCCCCGGCGTGCCGCTCGACAACGAGCTCTCCGCGAACGTCATCGACCTGTGCCCCGTGGGCGCGCTGCTCGACAAGGACTTCCTCTTCGCCCAGCGCGTCTGGTTCCTCAAGAGCACACCCTCGATCGACGGCATCACCGCCAGCGGCGACAACATCTTCGTCGAGCACAACCAGGGCGCGGTCTACCGCATCAAACCCCGGGCCAACCAAGCCATCAACAAGTGGTGGATCACCGACGAGGTCCGCTACGGCTGGAAGCACATCCACGCGGAGAACCGCCTGCGCACGCCGTACCGCAGGCAGCACGGCACGCTCGTCGAGAGCGACTACGCGCGTGCGTACGCGATCGTGATCGAAGGCATGCAGAAGGCGGTTTCCGCCGGCATGCGCGTCGCGCTGATGGTGAGCCCGATGCTCCCGTGCGAAGAGGCGTACCTGCTTGCGACCTTCGCCTGCGCGATCGACCCCAAGGCGATCCTCGCCGTTGGCCCCGTGCCAACCAGTGGCCAGGACAAGGTCTTCCCCGTCGGCGCAAACGAGAACGACAAGAAGGCGTTCAAGCTTTACGCCGAGAAGGCTCCCAACGCCAGTGGCGTCCGCCGCGTGCTGTCGGCCCTAGGTTCCGTCCTCGAATACGCCGATTTCCTCAAGGCACTTGGTCATGGCACGGGCCAGAGCGACGTTGGTGCAGCCATTCTCACCGGCAACTATCCCAGCGACTGGGTGACCAGCGAGCTCGCGTCGTCGCTCGCGGGCAAGTTTGTCACGCTGATCGACACGCATACGGGCTCATTGATGGATCAGGCCCAGGTGGTGCTGCCCGGCGCGACGTGGGTCGAGAAGGCCGGCACGTTCGAGAACGCCCGTGGCATGTTGCAGGCGTTCGAGCAGGCGATCCCCGTCATCGAGCTTGCCAAGACCGAGGGGCAGCTAGCGATGGATCTGCTGGCCGAACTGGCGCATCAGCCCATGAACGCGACGCAGGCGACATGGCAGGTTGTCGAGACAACGCGTGGCCAGGTCGCCGCCTCCGTCGAGACAGCCCCGCCGCGTGCCAAGGCCTTCAACGCCGCCGGTGTTCGCGCCGAAATGGCCAAAGGCAGCGCGGCACTCTCGCCCTTTGTCATAAACGTGAGCATGCCCGCCGCAACTCTCGCCACCCGGACAGATATGCCGCTCGTGCAGCTCTGATCCCGCTGGGTGGGACGGTATGATTCGCCATGGGCACAGCTGCGGGAATCGGGATCATTGTGATTTGCATAGCGATCATCGGTGTCATCGCAGCCATGATCCTCCCCGCAATACTCGCGAAAATTGATCGTTCGTGCACCAACTCACGCGACCGAAACAACGACGGCGGATCCGACTCAGGCGCGACGCTGGGTGGAGACTCCGGCAATCCTTCCAGTGACCACGCCGGGCACGATCACGGCCATCACGGCCATCACGGCAGTCATGGCGGCCATGGCGGTCATGGCCATCACGGGGGTCACGATTCATTCTCAGATGGCCATGCCGGCGGTTCCGATGGCGGAAGTGACGGTGGTGATGGCGGCGGCGGGGGTGACGGCTGAGCTCGCACCTATTGTTACGCTCACGATATGTGGAAAGAGATCCTCATCATCTCCGCGATCTTCCTCGTCCTGAGCGTTGTCGGCATTCTGCTTTGGTGGAAGCTTGCCGATCAGTGGGTCGATGAAGAGCACAAACGCTTCAAACGCAGCGGTCCGGCGGGCAATCAGCCTATCAAGACCGTCATCCGCAATGATGACGAGGATGCCGCGCCATGACCTGGAGCGAGGCCGCATTCGCCCTCGCGCTCGCGGTGTTGACAGTTGGCGGTCTTCTGGTCCGCCGCGCGGTGATGGGCCTCAATCAGCCCGCCAACTGCGACCCGCACGATTCGCGGACTACGCCGCCCATCGTGATCCATTCCGATATCGATGAACTTCCGCAGCCGTAGGTCAACTCGGACGCGCGTCACGCCGCGTCGTCTCGAATCGCTTGATGAACCAGTCCGGGTCGCGGCGAAAGTCGCGGACGATGTTGAACGAGTAGGCCATCCCGCACTCGGGGCATGTGCCGTGGTCGGCGAGTCCGCCCAGCGAGTACCCGCAATGGATGCAGAACGGCTCGCGCCTCGCAGCCATCGTCCTCTGGATCGCCTTGGACCGGGCGGCGATGAACGCTGCCGCACCCAGCAGGACGACCTTGAAAAAAATCACCGCAAAGCACCCGACAATCGGCAGCAGCACGATGCCGCCGCCGATCGTCACAACGGACACAACCACGACCAAGCTCCACCACGCCCCAAGCTCGCCCACCGCCGTCGCTATCGATGGCTTCCACCAGCGCACAGGCCCCGCGTAACCACGCAGGAGCGCAGCCAGCTCACCCGCCCCGCCGCCCGGCTCCATGCCGTTTCCGGCATCTCCCCACCCGTCGTGTTCTGGTAAACTTGCGTCCATGAATATGACCATCACCACCACGTTCACCGTCGAAGGATACCGCATCGCCCGATACCTGGGCGTTGTGCGTGGCATCATCGTCCGCTCGCCCACCATCGCCCAGGGAATCTTCGGCGGGCTCAAGTCGATCGTCGGCGGACGCATCGGTGCCTACACCGAGATGTGCGATCAGGCCCGCCAGCAGGCCTACGACCTCATGCTCGACCACGCCGGGTCTCTTGGCGCAAACGCGATCATCGGCATGTGCTATGACGCGTCGGAGGTCGGGCAGGGCGCGAGCGAAGTGCTCTGCTACGGCACCGCGGTAGTCATCGAACCCGCACCCTGAACACGGCGGAGCCGGTCGCCGCCGCTGGCATTCCGCGAACGTACACTCGACCGAAAGAAGAGGTCTCACATGCCAATCAAAGTGCTCGCGTTCTCGGGAAGCCTGCGGCAGGACTCGTACAACACGAAGATTGCGCGGATCGCGGCCGAGGGGGCCCAGGCCGCTGACGCGGACGTGACGTTCATCGAACTCCGCGACCTCGCCATGCCACTTTTCGACGAGGACCTTGAGAAGGCTAGCGGTGCGCCCGAGCCCGCCAAGCGGTTCAAGCAGCTTCTCATCGCGGCCCAGGGGATCATCATCGCCTGCCCCGAGTACAACAGTTCCATCACCGCTGCCCTCAAGAACGCCATCGACTGGGCCTCACGCCCCGCAGCTGGCGAACCCTCGCTCGCCGCATTCAAGGGCAAGGTCGCGGGCCTTTGTGCGTCGTCTCCCGGTGCTCTGGGTGGGCTGCGTGGGCTCATCGCGGTCCGCTCGATCCTGGGAAACCTTGGCGTGATCGTGCTGCCGCAGCAGGTCGCGGTGATGAAGGTCAGCGAAGCATTCAACGAGAACAACCAGCTCAGGGACGCCAAGCAGCAACAGTCGCTCCTGGATCTTGGAGCAGCCGTCGCGTCCACCGCTGGTAAACTGAGCGCCTGATCGAAACCACGCCCGAATCGGAGACCTCCCATGCTCGCCGCGTTCGTCACGGTTGTTGTCGCGCTCGCAGCGGCCATTGAACCCCCGGCCGCACCGATTGCACCGGCCGCAACGCCCGCGAAACCCGCCGCTGCGGTGTCGCAGGATCGCCTGATGTCCACGCTTCGCGCGATCCCGCCCAAACGGGCTGCACTGGGTGACAAGGAGCACCGCGAGGGGCTGGTCAAGACCGAGCAGTGGATTCAGGATCAGATCAAAGAGGCCGGCCTGGTCGCGACGCCGCAGGAGTTCGCGTGGACCACCTCGATGCTCGAGATGGCGATCCGTTCGGAGACCGGCAGCGCAACCAAGCCCGAGCCTGGCGACAAATCCGAGCCCCAGCGGCTCTGGCGCAACTACATCGTCGATCTTCCCGGCACGGAACTGCCGCGAGAGGTGCTCATCCTCTCGTGCCACTACGACGCCGTGCCCAACTCGCCAGGCGCCGACGACGACGGCACAGGAGTGGCGGCCGCGATCGAGCTGGCCCGTTCGCTCAAGGACTTCAAGAGCCGCCGCACGATTCGCCTGGCGTTTTTCACGCTCGAGGAAGTTGGGCTGGTGGGATCGATCGAGTATGTCAAGTCACGCCGCGATCTGTGGAAGGTCTCGAACCCCAAGGTAGACCCCGCGAAGCAAGAAACGATTATCGGCATGGCTTCCATGGAGATGCTCGGCTTTTACACCGACAAGCCGGACAGCCAGAAGTCACCCGTGCCCAAGTTCGGCGACTTCACGCCCCCCACCGTCGGCGATTTCATCTCCATGGCCGGGATCGCCAAGTTCAAACCCTTCAGCCAGCGTTTCACCGCCGAGATGAAAGCGGCGGAGCCCGAGCTCAAAATCTTCACGCTCGACTTTCTCCCCATCGCCCTGCCCGACATGCTCCGCAGCGACCACGCGCCCTTCCTCCGCGAGGGTGTGCCCGCCGTGATTCTCAGCGACACCGCGAACTTCCGCAACGCCAACTACCACAAACCGACAGACACTGCGGCAACGATCGATGCCGTGCGGTTCACACGCACGGTGCGAGCGCTGGCTGGCGCGGCCCACACGATTGCGGATGCCCAAGGAGTGAAACCTGCCCAGCCCGCGCCGGACACGAAGTGAAAAACGGACCGCCCGCCGGCACAGTACCGACGGGGGTCATGGCGAAGCATTGTCGGTCAAGGGAAGGGTGCGGCGGGACAGCAAAAAGGTCAGTGGCCTCGGTCGGCGATCAGGGTTTCGACGACGCTCTCAAGAACCTTGGGCGAGTCATAGAATCCGGCGGCGATCTTGGCCCGGGCTTCCTGAACAAGCTCGAAGCGGATGGTTGGCAGCGTGCGCATTCGGTTCATGGGAAACTCGCGGCTGGAGACAATCTTGGAAGTTCGTTCGGGTGCGAAGCCCGACGGCGGGCGAGGGGTTTGGGAAAGGCCGCGATCAAGGGGACGGATTTCCATTTGCAGGTCTCCAAAAGGTCCGCATCCTGCGGCAAACTTGGGGGCAACCCGCCGGCCTTCCGTGGCTGATGGCGTGCTAAACGACTCTCCTTGTATCGTCGGGCTCAATCGTGAATCTTGAAAGAACTTGTAGTTATAGAATAATGGCGCAAAGATTTATCAAAAAGCACGTTGGGATCAATAACACCCACCCGGACCCATTCACAATGTGTGAACAAAAGTGTCATCGCGCAAGGCCCGCGCTTTCGTTTGCGCTTCTCGTCGCAGCCGTACTCGCGGGGTGCGGCAGCACTTCTCCAGGCTCAAGCCAGGGGCAGTCACCCAGGCAGCCGACCGACCTCCAAACCCAGGGCAAAGAGATCTTCGCTCGCCCGTCGTGGGAGCTTGCGCCCGCCAACCAGGGCACGAACAACGCAACGCCGGTTGTGGTGAATGGTGCCCAGCAGCGCACGACCTGGGCAATTCTCCTCGCCACATTCGCGGGATCGGATCACGCGGCTTTGGCGGCCAAGGCCTTGGGGATGGCCCGTGAGGCTGGATTGAAAGACGCGTTCGTGGAAGCGCACAAGGAGGGCACGGCATTGCTAGTCGGCGGGTTCGACGATCCGTTCTCAGACAAGGCGCGCGACGAACTCGTTCGCGTGAGGCTCGTGGCGGCCGGGGGCGAGCCTCTGTTTCCCACAGCGACGATGGCGGCACCAGCGAGCCGGGCGGTGAACGGGTCGATCCCCGAGCTTGATCTGCGAAGCGCCAAGCGGCAGTTCGGCGACAAGGTGGCGCAGTACACGCTCCAGGTCGCCGTGTATACGCGACTCGACAACGAGAAGGCGTCGGCGTCGGAACTCGCGGAGTTTCGAAAGGCGGCCGAGGACGCGGCACAGGCGCTGCGGCGCGAGGGCGAGCAGGCTTTTTACTACCACGGCCCGTTCGGCAGCTCGGTGACCGTCGGCCTGTTCTCGACACCCGACGAACGAACGGGGCAGGCGGCGGCGCTGCGGAAGAAGTACCCGGAGAACCTCATCAACGGGCAGCCGACCAAGATCGCCCCGCGCCGGATGATGAAAGTCGTTCAGCCTCAGCGGAGCTTTATCGTTGAGGTGCCTCAGGACTGAGCGAGCGCGAGCCGTCGGCGTTGAAGAGCCCCTGGATCGCCTCGGCCTCTGCTTTGGTCACAAGCCAATCGCCCGCGCCGTTGCGTTTCCATGTGAGAAGCCACCACGAGAAATTGATGCCCAGGCCCGCGTCGCTCTGGCTTCGCACGAGCACGCGTGTCCGCGCCTGAGAGAGGCCATCTACGTGGGCCTGCGATTCGAGGATGGCCCACTCCTTGATCGGATAGACCGTGCCCAGCAGAACGCGGACACGGTCGAGCGTCGATTGTTTGTCGGTTGAGTTGGCGAACGAGCCGCCTTTGATCACGACGGCATCATCGAGCATCGGGGTGGCCGCAGCCGTGTTCGCCTTCGCGATAAACCCGACGAGCGCGTGCGTGCGAGAGCCAAGCACTTCGGCGGGAGTTTCGACGACGCGCCCGACGACCCACACGATCGCGCCGATTGCCGTCAGCACCGTGGCGAGTTTGACGCCGATCGCTCGGCGGCCAGCGCGCGAAAGGATGAGAAAGAGAGAAAGTCCGAGAAGTGCGATGATCGCGGCTGTCCAGCCGGAGTATTCGAGGAAGTGGTGCTGGAACCAGGGGCTGTCTGGCAGCGTGGTGGGTGAGGGGAAGCCGGGGATGAGGTTCATATTTGAGCCCTTGCGAGCGGTGCGCCGATCAGACGGAAGAGTCGGTCCGCACCCCACCCCCACCCCGCACTCTCGCGGCGTTGTGCCGTGCGGGACGGGGCTGCGAACGAGTCGGAGGTTCAACGCCAATGCCGCACCCCCACGCCGTGGAGCTTTCCCAGACACTGCTCGATGCAAATTTGCGGCTTCTGTGCAACGATACGCCCGAGGTTGCCCAGCGGATCCGCTCGGCCGCCCCGCATCCAAATGTTCGATTCACAATCGCCGACGACGGCGCGCTGACGGGCACAATCGAGATCGACGGCGAGAGGGTGCAGCTCGCGAGCCTGAGGCGGCCCACCGACGAGGGCGCGAAGCTCGCGGGCACAATCGACCTCGTGAAAGCGTCGGCGTTCTTCATCGCGGGATTCGGGCTTGGATATCACGTCAAGGCACTCGCGGAGCGGCTCACACATCGCGGCTTCATTGTGGTCTTTGAGCCCGATGTGTCACTGCTGCGCGAGGTGCTCGGGCGCGTCGATCACACCGCCTGGATAGCGAAGGGGCGGATCTCGCTGATCTGCGACGCCGACGATCAGTCGGCGATCTCGCGCGCGACACACATGGCCGAGGGTGTGCTTGCGTCGGGGTCGAAGATATTGGAGCATCCGCCCTCGCGCCGCCGGCTTGGTGCTGCGGCGGACACCTTTGGCAAGGCGGTGGGCGGGGCGATGCAGGCGGTGCGGATGAACGTTGTCACCGCGCTGTGCCAGGTCGAGCTCACGCTGGTGAACACGGTGAGCAATGTCTGGTCGTACGCGTCGTCGCCGGGAATCGCGGAGCTGAAGGATTCTGCCAAGGGTCGCCCGGCAGTTGTGGTGTCGGCCGGCCCGAGCCTGTCGCGGAACATCGCGCAGCTTGCCAGGCCGGGTGCTCGAGACCGGGTGGTGATTATCGCGGTGCAGACGGTACTCAAGACGCTGCTGGAGCACGGGATCAGGCCACACTTCGTGACCGCGCTGGATTATGCGGCCCAGAGCGCACGGTTCTACGAGGGGCTGACCGCGAGTGATGTGGAGGGCGTGACGCTGGTGTACGAGCCCAAGGTGAACCCGGCGGTGGTGCGGGCGTTCCCGGGGCTCTCGCGCTGCTCGGCCGACGGCCTGCTCAACGATATATTGGGCGCGGACCTGACGCGCACGATGGGAGAGCTCCCCGGCGGCTCGACGGTCGCGCACCTGTCGTATTACCTCGCACGCTTTCTGGGGTGTGATCCGGTGATACTGATCGGGCAGGATCTCGGGTTCACCGATGGGCAGTATTATGCGGCCGGGGCGGGCATCCATCAGGTGTGGTCGGGCGAGCTGAATGAGTTCAACACGCTGGAGATGTTGGAGTGGCAGCGGATCATGCGGATGGGGCAGAACCTGAACAAGACGACGGACCATCTGGGCCGATCGGTGTATTCCGACGAGCAGATGCGGACGTATCGGATTCAGTTTGAGCGTGAGTTTCACGCCGACCTGGCCAAGGGGCTCACGACGATCGACGCAACCGAGGGCGGCGTGAAGAAGCAGCACACGCGGGTCATGCCGCTGGCCGAAGCATTGGACATGTTTGCGCCGGGGACGCTTGCCCCGTGGACTTCGCCGACGCCGCCCGCGTCGGCTGCGTTGACACTGCGCGGTGAGGGACGGCGGCGCAAGGTGTCGGCGAGGCTCCGGCAGGTGTGGGATGGCGCGGGAAGGGTCGCGGAGTTTGCGGTAGAGGCCGGGCGGATTCTCGATCAGATCAAGGATGCGGGTACGAACTACGCCAAGGCCAATCCGCTGATCGAGGCGGTCCAGGGCGTTGCCGCGAGGGCGCGCGAGGAGCAGCCCGCGCATCGACTTGTCCATCACCTGAACCAGACCGGAACGCTGCGGCGGTTCCGCAAGGACCGCGAGATCGAGTTTGACACATCGCTCGATGCCGACGGCAAGCACAAGCGGCAGATCGAGCGCGACCGCGACAATGTGGATTGGCTCAGGGACTCGGCGCACAGCCTGCAACGGATTCTTGATCGCGGGCTTGAGGCGGTGGGCGACGAATCGGCCAAGGTTCGTCGGGCGGCGGGCACCGGTCCAGAAACAGCGCTCTCGGGACTGACTCTGGCTGACAGGCGGGTGGCCGCCATCGTGCCCGTGGACTTTGATCGCGGCGGGTTGGGCAATGCGCGCGATATTGAGTCGCCCTGGACGCAGGGCAGGAGCGTGCTGCAATGGACGGTGACGCGATTGCTGATGAGCAAGAGTCTGATTGAGGTTGTGCTGCTGACGACCCAGCGCGATCGCACGCTGGCAGCTCTTGGCGAATTGGCGAGTGACCCGCGCGTGGTGATCTGGAATTGCGATTGCGCGCCCATGGAGGCACGGGCCAAGGCGGTTGCGGCGGGGCGGCTCTGGTCCAGGTCGTGCTGGCGGGGCGGCATCGCAAACCTGACGTGCTTTGACGAGGTCTTTCCACCCCGGGCAGCGGCTCTGGCGCTCGCAGCCCGCGAGATGGATGGCGGGGTGTTCGTCGGGGCCGATTGGGCACTGGTCGATCCGGTTGTGATCGATCGCATGGTCGAGGTCTTCCGCGAGGCAGGCGAGAACGGCAAGGCCAAGCAGCAGATCGTCTTCGGCCATGTCGCCCCGGGGCTCAGCGGGTGTCTGCTGCTGCGGCAGCCGGTGCAGGAAATGGCGGATTCTGCCCAGGGCGGCGGGCCCTTCGCGTCGATCGGAACCTATGTCGGGTATCTCCCCATGGCGCCGATGCTCGATCCCCTGGGCCGAAACGCGTGCGTGACGGTGAGCCCCGCAGCCCGCGATCTGGGCGTGCGGTGCATTCCCGATAGCACCCAGCGGCGTGAGATGCTTGCGGGAGCGGTGACGGGGCTTGATCTTCATTGTGCCGGCGCGGACGAAATCGCCGTCGCGGTCGCTGCGGCGGTGTTGCGCCGCGGCGGTTGTGGAGGCCCGGAGATTCTGTCGCTTGAGCTTGTGGATGGCGGCGAGATGCCGCTCGCGCTTGCAACGTCGATTGTGAAACAGGCCGCGGAACTCCGCGATGACGTAGCGATCACATTGACCGGTGGCGGCGACCCGTTGTGCCATTCGGCCTGGAAGAGCATCGTGAGTGAGGCTCGATCGGCGGGCATCGCGGGCATTCATGTGCGGACATCGTTCAAGGCGGGTGGCGAGACGCTTACCAAAGACATTCTGGAGGCCGGTCTCGACGCGATCAGTATCGACGTGCTCACCAGCGACCCCGCCGCGTATCAGGAGCTGACCGGGCGCACCGACCACAAGCACGTTGTGCAGGCGTCGAGCGAGCTGATCCGCGATCGCAACAACCTTTCCGAGGGGCTCACCGATCTGTGGGTGGTGCCACGGATGACGCGGCGGGACAGCGAGTATGAGCGACTCGAGACGTTCTACAGCTACTGGCTCGGGTCGTGCGGGGCGTCGGTCATTGACGCGCTGCCCGCGGCGATTGCTGGCGAACGAATAGAGCCCTTGCCGGTGCCCGCGTGCGTGCGTGCGAGGCGAACGCGAACGGAACTGGTCGTGCGGTGCGACGGCACGGCGACGACGTGGGACGGGCGGGTGCTGGGAGACTTGTGCCGTGAACCCTTGCGGGTGGTATGGGGCCGAATGGAATCCCAAGTAGAAATGAAGCCCCAGGTCGGGGTTCTGGAGACACGAGCAGCATGAAGAATCGAGCGACGATACACAAACCTGCGGCGATTGCGGTGATTCTCGCGCGGGGCGGGAGCAAGGGCGTGCCGGGCAAGAACCTGGCGTCGGTGGGGGGCAGGCCTTGTGTTGCCTGGACCATCGACGCGGCGAAGGCGGCGGCAAGCGTGGGAGCGGTGATTCTTTCGACCGACGACGCGAAGATCGCTGAGATCGGGCACGTGATGGGCACGTTCGTGATTCATCGTCCGGCGAATCTGGCGACCGACACTGCACGGGTGGACGACGCGACGAGACACGCCGTCACCGAGTGGGAGTACGAGAGCAAGACGCGGGCCCAGGCCTCGCGGGCTGTGGCGATTCTGTACGGCAACGTTCCGATTCGGCCTGCGGGGCTCATCGACCGTGCCTGCGGGTTGCTGGTGGAGAGCGGCTGCGATTCGGTCCAGAGCTATGCGCCCGTCGGGAAGCATCACCCCTGGTGGACCGCCCGCGTCGATGGCGATGGGAATGTGAAGCCGTGGGAGGGAACCGTGCTCAATCACGGTGTGCATCGGCGGCAGGAGCTGCCGCCCGCGCACGTTCCCGACGGCGGCGTGCTGGTGGTGACGCGCCGGGCTCTGTTCCTGCAAGTCCCCGGCGTGAGGCCAGGGCCACACGCGATCTTTGGGCACGATGTGCGGGGGATCGTGAACGGCGAGGGGGAGGTGGTGGACATTGATTCGCGGATCGACCTTCTGGTGGCCGATGCAATGCTGCGAGATCAGGGCCCGGTGATGGGCGGCGTTGTCGCCGGGTCGATCCAAGGTCTTTCAACGGTTGACAGCGTGAGGCGGGCGGTCTGAGGGAGCGAGCGAAGCATGAATATTGGACACAGACAGATCGGCACCGAATCTCCCTACCTCATCGCCGAGATTGGGGTGAATCACGACGGGTACGTGGGTCGGGCGGTTGAGTTGACACATGCGGCGGCCGACGCGGGCGCCGACGCCGTGAAGTTGCAATACTTTGAGGCGGGGCGGCTCATGAGCCGCGCATCGCGGCTGGCGGCGTATCAGGCGGGCGCGGGCGAGTGCGATCCGCACGAGATGCTGGTCCGGCTTGAACTCAGCGTGGGCGAGATGGCAAAGGTGGTCGAAGCGGCGCACGAGCGCGGCATCCACGCGATTGTGACGGTGTTCAGCGTCGAGCTTGTCGCGCCGGCGATGCGGCTTGCGTGGGACGCGCTCAAGGTCGCGTCGCCCGACATCGTGAACAAGCCGCTCTTGCGCGCGATCGAGGCGGTGGGGCTGCCGATGATCCTGAGCACAGGTGCGGCCACCACCGACGAGGTGTTGCGGGCTCTTGGCTGGCTCCGCGGCGCAAGCGAAAGGCTCGCGATCCTGCAATGCGTCAGCAGCTATCCGACGCCGATCGCGTCGGCGGAACTTGGCGGCATCGAGGCACTGAGATCGCTTTTTGAGGGGCCTGTGGGGTATAGCGACCACACGAGCGACGTCGAGACCAGCACACTGGCGGTTGAGCTGGGGGCTGCGATGCTCGAGAAGCACCTGACGCACGATCGACGCGCAGCCGGGCCGGACCATGCCGCATCGCTTGTGCCTGGGGAGTTCGCGCAATACGCGAGGCTTGCGCGGGAGTCATGGGTGCGGCGCCGGGCGAGAAACTGGCACCGCGACGTACTGACGAATCAAAGAAATCACGAGCTTTATCCGCCCGTGAAGCGTGTGTCGGAGATCGAGCTCGACGTGCGGAAACTGTCGCGGCAGTCGCTGGTCGCGGTCCGCGAGCTGCCGGCCGGGCACGTCATCACACGCGTGGATCTGACGATCAAGCGGCCCGGAACGGGTCTTGAGCCTTGCCGCCTAGAGTCGATCATTGGGATGCGAACGTTACGTCCAGTATCTGACGACATGCCGCTGGTCGAGGGAGACCTGGTGAGCATGGCGAGCAAGATTGGGTCCACAAGCGTTTCGAGGGCGGCCTGAGGAGCAGCGGATGATCGGCGATGGGTGGGACAGCGGCGTGTCGATCCGCCCGGAAGGCTCACCAAGAGAACCCGTTGCCCGCCGCCGCGTCGCGGTTGTCACAGGCTCGCGGGCCGAGTTTGGGCTACTCCGCCCGGTGATGGCGGTGATCGCCCAGCACCCGGAGCTTGAGCTGCTCGTCATCGCTGCGGGGTCGCATCTCATCGCGCCCGCGCTCACCTTTCGAGACGTCAAGGCGGTATTCGAGGTTGCCGACAGCATTCCCATGCAGGTCGCGGGTCGCACCGGGCGAGCTGAGGACGCCGACGCGCTGGGGCGGGGAATCGCGCGGTTCACGCGGTCCTTTGTCGCGCACGCGCCGGATTGGGTGGTTGTGCTGGGCGACCGGATAGAGGCGTTTGCGGCGGCGGCTTCGGCAAGCGTGGGTGGGTGGGCTGTGGCGCATCTGCACGGCGGAGATCGTGCGGAGGGAATCGCCGACGAGGCGATGAGGCACGCGATCACAAAGCTCGCGCATCTGCACCTGCCAGCGACGGCTCAATCGGCCGAACGGATCGTGCGGATGGGCGAGCGGCCCGAAGCGGTGATCGTCATAGGTTCGCCCGCGATCGATGATCTGGGCGCGATCCCACCGCTCGACGACGCGGCGTTCGCGGAACTGGGGCGCCCTGACACCGTGGTGCTGTTCCATCCGGTGGGGCGGTCAGACGAGATGGAAGAGGCCGCGATAAGCCAGATCCTCGCGGCCTGTCGCGGGCGGCGCGTGCTGGTGCTCGCTCCCAATCACGACGCGGGACGAAATGGGATATACCGGGCACTCACCGCGTGGCACAAGCAGGAGGGCGGGAGATTTGTCGAACACCTCCCACGCCCTCGCTTCGTGGGCCTGCTCAAACGTGTCGCTGCGGGCGGTGGCGTGATGGTTGGCAACAGCTCGGCGGGCCTGATCGAGGCGGCCGCGTTGAAACTAGCGACAGTCGATGTTGGCCAGAGGCAGGCAGGCCGCGAACGCCCGGGAAATGTGACGCACTCGCGCAACGAATCCGTCGAGTCGGTTGCGGCCGCGATCGCTGCGGCGAATGCGATGGACCTCTCCGCGCTGTTGCATCCGTATGGCCCCGGCGATGCCGGCAGGCGAGCGGCGCAGGCTCTCGCGACGACCGACCCAAGAGACCCCAAGCTGCTTCGCAAGCGGTCGGCGTATTGAGGTGGCCCGGTTCTCCGAACCGGTCCTGCAAGCGATCCGGTTCGGAGAACCGGACCACCAAAGAACTTCTCGGACGCGGCGATCCAGCGTGCCAGCTTTGGATTGTCGCGGGAAGAAAGAAGCCTGAGGGCCGATCACGCAAGTCGTGCCCAGAGTGTGCCGATGAATCATGCAGACCCTTCTGGGCATGGAGAATCGGCATGGCTGTCGCTGCAGAACAACGTGCAACCGTGGTGTCGGGGGCGATCCGAGAGATCAGCCACATCGCGACGCTTCCTGAGATCACCCTGAAGATCGTGGAGCTGGTCGAAGATCCCAAATCGACCGCCCAGGATCTGCACAAGGTCATCTCGTCGGACCCCGCGCTCTCGACGCGCATTTTGAAGGTCGTGAACAGCTCGTTCTACGGCCTGCCGGGGCAGATCGCCAGCATCAACCGGGCGATCGTGATGCTCGGGCTCAACGCCGTCAAGAACATCGCCATTGCCGCAAGTCTCGCCAAGCTCTTCCGGGGCGGCGAGCTGACGGGCAACTTTTCCGCCAAAGATCTCTGGACCCACGCCAACGCGACGGCCGTATGCAGCAAGATGCTTGCCGACTCGCTCAAGCTGGGGCTCTCCGACGAGGCGTTTCTGGCGGGACTCATGCACGACATCGGGATCATGGTCGAGATGCAGTTCGATCGCAACAAGCTGACCGAGGTGTTCGAGAAGCTCCAGGCAGGCGCGACCAACATGCTCGAGCTCGAAGAGGCGACATTTGGAGCGAACCACCAGGACTTTGGCGCGGGGCTCTGCGAGCGCTGGAAGTTCCCCAAGTCGTTCGCGGCGGTCACGGGCTATCACCACCGCCCGCTCGAGCTTGCCCAGGGCAGCCGCACGCTGGTGTGCCTCGTTCACATCGCCGACCGCGTCGCCGCCGAGGTGGCGGGCGGATTTCGGCAAGACCTGGCGAACTTTGACATTGAACCTGCGGTGCGCGACGAGATCAAACTGTCGGTCGAGAAGCTGGCGGAAGTCAAAAAAGCTCTTCCCGAGCAGCTCAAGAACGCGGCGAATATGTTGGGCTAATGCACAGGTTATCCACACTGCGGCCTAACAATCTTACCCAGCTTGACATATTGGCTGGGTAAAGGAACAATGCTGGTTCAGCAAAATACACATCCCGAGCGGGATGAAGCCAAACTCTCTCTTTCTCCCTCCGGGCGGCTTCGTGGAAACACGAAGCCGCTGTTTTTTTACCACGTCGCGCGTGCGTCATGGGCGCGTCAATCGCCTTGGTCGAGGGGCGACGGAACACCCGAGTCGGGACTCGGGGCGGCCGGGGAGCTGTCGGGCAGCTTGGCCGCGAGGCGATCACGCCAATCAGCGGTGCGGGCGTGGGCTGTCAGGTCATAGGAAAGCGGTGTGACGGTGATGCACTTTCGCATCAGGAAATCGACATCACTCTCCTTGTCGAGCTGTTTGAAATCGAGCCCGTGCCCGGCGGGCCAGTAATACGGGGCACCCTCCGGGTTGAGTCGGCGTTCGTATTTGTCGATCAGCCCATGCGTGTTCATCGGGCAGACGCGGACGGGGGGCATGGGGCCGCCAGATTCGGTGATGGGAAGGTTGATCGACAGGCAGTCGTGCGGCCTGAGTGCGCCAGCGGCAAGAATGGCGTCGATGACGCGACGGGCACGGCCGACCGCGACGTCGTATCTCGCCCGACCCTTACCCATGTGCAGGCTGACCGCAATGGATGGGATGCCCAGGAACGCGCCCTCAACGGCGGCTGCGACGGTGCCGGAATAAATGACGTTGATCCCGCAGTTGGCCCCCGAGTTCATGCCCGAGATGATGAGATCGGGGCGAGAGCCCGCGCCAAAGCGTTCGGGCCAGAGGCAGCAGATGCCGAGCTTCACGCAGTCGGCGGGCCTGCCGTCGACAGCGACGCCATCCATGCGGGGTGTGACCTGCAATTCGTGGGCCATCAGAGGCTTGTGGAACGTGATGCCGTGCCCGGTGGCGGATTGAACGGTGAGTGGGGCGATGGTGAAGAGCTGGGCCTTGGGCCCCCCCAGCGGCCCGCCGTAGCGGCCTTCGGGGTCGGTCAAGACCTCGTGGAGGGAGACAATTCCCGGGGCGTGGATGCCATCGTCGTTGGTGAGCAGGATGCGCATGTATGGGAGGATAGCCAGCATGTAGATCGGGTCAGGGAGAAGGCGGTTCGCGTGCGACCACTTCCTGAGGTGACCTGCTCCCCAAATCCTGATCCACCAACTATGAGAGTCCCGACGGTCGCCGGTGGCGGCCTTGGAGACTTTCGGCATGAAGCGGACCAGACATTC